>DASUYM010000195.1:0-34392 GCA_036377435.1 Propionibacteriaceae bacterium | reverse complement strand
CTACAATTCGCTGTTTGTCGATCTGGCCGATCTGCATGGAAATACCAGCGACGGCGTGCACGTGGCCTCGACCGGCGGCGTCTGGAACATCCTGGCCTATGGGTTCGGCGGCATGCGTGACTACAACGGGATCGTTACCTTCGACCCCCGGCTACCCGAGTCGTGGGACGGCCTGACGTTCCAGATCACGCTCCGCGGCACTCGTGTCAAGGTGGATGTGACGAGCGGCGAGATTGCCTTCACAGTGGTCGCAGGCGAGAGCGCCGAGCTGGCTGTTCGTGGCAAGCGCTTCACGGTATCGGCTGGCATGCCAGTGCGGGTTTCCTTGGCTAACCAGGGCTCACCCATCGAGGGCCCGCTCCCCTCCAAGACAGTCGATCGACGTCCCGATGGGACGCTTATCACTGCCTCCGTGCCGCAGGCCGTCATGTTGGGTCGATAAATCCAGAGCCAACGATTTGCAAGCTGAGTGCTTGCATGTGCTTGCAATTGCAAGCACACTGGTGGCATGGTACGTATTCGGAGCCCAAAGATTAGCGAGCAGCTCGGCTCGCTTGGTGAGTTCATTGCCAGCCAGCGCCGTACGGCTCAGTTGTCGCTGCGTCAGCTCGCCGAGCAAACAGGCATCTCCAACCCGTATCTGAGTCAGATCGAGCGTGGTCTCCGCAAGCCGTCGGCCGAGGTGTTGCTGCAGCTGTCAAGGGCTTTACGTGTCTCCGCCGAGACGTTGTATGTCCGTGCCGGAATCCTGGATCCGGATGATCACCCTGCCACGCCGGTGGAGATGGCCGTGCTCGCAGACATGGCGATCACCGAGCGGCAGAAACGCGTCCTCATCGACGTGTACACGTCGTTCGTCATAGAAAACGAGAAAACCGCGAACGACGGGCAAGCCTCAGAACAACAACCAAGCCAGACATAAGCGAGAAGGAGAAAGTGATGTCTCCCAAGGAAAGCTCGGCCGAATCCCGCAAGTCGGCCCTCGAGTCCGACTACGCCGCCCTGTACGCGGTTGCTGGCCTCACTGACGCGCTGGCCGAGGCGCTCAAGGGCGCCCTCGCCGACACGCAGCAGAAGGCCAGCAAGCGGTTGACAGAACTGCAGGGCAAGCGTCCCGAGCTGAGCCAGCAAGCCAAGGCAGGAGCCGACGAGCTGCGCACGTTTGTGATCACATTGCCGGAGCAGTTCAAGCAGCTGCCCGAAGCCACCAAGGCCCGGATCGCCGAGTTGCAGAAGCAGGCGAATGATCTGCTGGCTCAAGCAACGACCACCTATGGCGATCTCGCTGGACGCGGCAAGCAAGCGGTTGATGAGGTACGGAGGTCGGCGCATGACGGTTCTAGCAAGGCAAACCGGACTATCACGCCCCGGACTTCTGACAATGCCTCAGACCGGCAAGACGATCAAGAAGGCCACGGCTAATCAGGCGACGGAACCAACAAACGACCCCTCACGCCCCCACCTCCTCGCTCGCGCCCCCCGTGAGCGAGAGAGGTGGGGCGTGAGTTCGCCTCCCCCCGGGCCGACCTAAACCTTTTGAATTTCCGGATGGCGAGTCGTGTCGTTTCTACGGTGGGGAAGGGCCGAGTTGTGAGCGACAACGAGAACATCTTCACCGATCGGCTAGCGAATCGCCGGTGAGGAACGCGGTCGTGACCGACTTGTGTCGAAGCTCGCGTTAGCAGGTTACGAAATGAATACGCGCTGTCGCCCTTGCCGGCTGGACGGCCTCAGGCCTGTTTCGCGCGGGCTCGACTGCGCGCTCGGGTCGCCGCCGACAGCACAACCTTCCGCATCCGCACCGCCTCGGGGGTCACCTCCAGGCATTCATCGACGCGGCAAAATTCCAGCGCCTGCTCCAGGCTCATAAGCCGCGGCGGCACAAGCCGTTCCAGTTCCTCGCCTGTGGAAGAGCGTACGTTTGTGAGTTTCTTCTCTCGGGTCGGGTTGACATCCATATCCTCGGCGCGGGGATTCTCGCCGATGATCATGCCCTCGTACACATCGGTGCCGGGGCTGACGAACATGGTGCCGCGCTCTTGCAGGTTGAACAGTGCGTACGAGGTGACTTGACCCGACCGGTCCGCCACGAGTGAGCCTGTCAGCCGGGTACGCAAATCGCCGGCCCACGGCTCGTACTCCTCGAAAACGTGGTGCATCAGCCCGGTGCCGCGGGTCTCGGTCAGGAACTCGGTCCGGAAACCGATCAGCCCGCGGGCCGGCACCAGATACTCCATGCGGACCCAGCCGGTGCCGTGGTTGACCATCTGTTCTAGCCTGCCGCGGCGCAGCCCGAGCAGTTGGGTGACGACGCCGACAAAGTCTTCTGGAATGTCGATGGTCAGCCGCTCGACCGGCTCGTGGACCTTGCCGCCGATGTCTCGGGTCACCACCTGTGGTTTCCCTACGGTCAACTCGAACGACTCACGGCGCATCATCTCAACCAGGATCGCCAGCTGAAGTTCGCCGCGGCCCTGCACCTCCCAGGTATCCGGGCGTTCCGTCGGGAAGAGCCGGATCGAGACATTTCCCACCAGCTCAGCATCCAGCCGCGCCTTCAGCAGCCGCGCCGTGAGGTTCTTGCCCGCACGGCCAGCGAGCGGGGACGTATTGATGCCAATGGTCATCGAGATCGATGGCTCGTCCACGGTGATCAGAGGCAGCGGGACCGGGTCGTCTGGATCCGAGAGTGTCTCGCCGATCGTGATCTCTGGGATACCCGCAATGGCGACGATGTCGCCGGGTCCCGCCGACTCGGCAGGCTCTCGATCCAATGCATTGGTGATCAACAACTCAGAGAGCTTGACGGTACGGATCGTGCCGTCGGCGCGGCACCAGGCAACATTTTGATTGCGCCGCAAGGTTCCGGCGACAATGCGGCACAGCGCGAGGCGCCCGAGGTAGGGAGACGCGTCGAGGTTGGTCACGTGAGCCTGCAGCGTCGCTCCCTCGATATAGCTGGGTGCCGGAATGTGCTGCAGGATCGTGGCAAACAGGGGCCCGAGATCTTCACTGTCGGGCATCTCGCCGTTGCTGGGCGCGGTCAGCGAGGCGCGGCCTGCCTTGGCCGAGGCGTACACAACTGGAAAGTCAAGACCGTCGCTGCTGTCATCATCCAACAGGTCCAGGAAGAGGTCGTAGGTCGCCTCTACGACTTCTGCGATTCGGGCATCGCGGCGATCAACCTTGTTCACCACAAGGATGATCGGCAGCCTCTTGGCCAGGGCCTTACGGAGCACGAAGCGGGTCTGGGGAAGCGGGCCCTCAGAGGCGTCCACAAGGAGCAATACCCCATCGACCATCTCCAGGCCACGCTCAACCTCGCCACCGAAGTCCGCGTGACCCGGCGTATCAATGATGTTGATGGTGACAACCGAACCGTCGGGCAGCCGGTGCCGTACGGCGGTGTTCTTCGCGAGGATGGTGATGCCCTTCTCCCGTTCCAAGTCCATCGAGTCCATCACCCGCTTCTGGACAGCCTGGCCGACGCGAAACGCCCCCGACTGCCACAGCATCGCGTCGACCAATGTGGTCTTGCCGTGGTCGACGTGGGCGACGATCGCTACGTTCCGTAGATCAGAACGGACGGGCACGCAGCAACACTCTCCCCATGTGGCGGACAACCCGGCGAGTCTATGGCAGGCCGCAACCCTGGCCCTCCCCGTAGGCTTGCCCTATGGCGGGCAGCACTGACTGGTTCCGAGATTCGTTCCGGACCGAGTACGAGAAGCAGAACGCAGCCATTGGGCGGTTCAATCTCGCGATCTTCGGAAAGACCGGCGTCGGCAAGTCCACCCTGATCAACGCGATCTTCGGCGAGGAGGTCGCGCGTACCGGTATCGGCGAGCCGGTCACCCGAGGCAGCCACCTCTATCTCGACAAGGTTGGACACCTGGGCATCGTTGACACCCAGGGGCTCGAGGTGGGCAAGGACAACAAACAGATCTTGTCCGAGCTCGACAAGGCCATGACCCACATGCGACAGCTTCCGCTGTCGGAGCAGATCCACGTCGCTTGGTACTGCCTTCGCGGCATGGACCGGCGCTTCGAGGAGGCCGAAGCCGATTTCGTCCGTCGCCTCGACGAGATGGGTCTACCGGTGATCGTGGTGCTGACCCAGGTGCCCATGCGCGGTGGCTATTACCATCCCGACGCGGTGCTGCTGGCCGAGCAGATCATCGCCAAACAACTGCCGATCGTTACAGGGCGACCGTTCATGACCTACGCCAAGGCGGACGAGTTCGCCGGTCAGCCAGCCTATGGGCTCCAGGAACTTCTCGATGCCACCTTTCGCGTTGCGCCCGAGGGTGTTCATGGAGCTCTCATCTCGGCGCAAGAAATCGATCATGCGCGGAAGGCGCAGGAGGCGCACAAGTACATAAACGCCGCCGTTGCTAGTGCCGCCGCTGCTGCCGCCACCCCAATCCCGTTCTCATCTGCCGCCTTGTTGGTGCCGATCCAACTTGGCATGATGGCGCGGATCGCCCAGATCTACAAGATCAAGTTCGATCGCGCGGCATTGATGGCAATCGCTTCCACGACGGCGGCGACACAACTCGGACGGGCGACTTTCACAAGCTTGATCAAGATGATCCCTGGGCCCGGAACGGTCGTAGGTGGTGTCATCGGAGCCGGGGTCGCGTCGACCTTCACCTACGCCATGGGCCAGGCCTGGCTAACCCTCTGCCAGCGGGTCGTCAAGGGCAAGCTGGGCACCGCGGGCACCGTCATGGACAATGAGGAGCTCCGTGAGGTTTTCATGGACGAGTTCCGGAAGCGGATCAAGGTAGGGCGCAAGGAGCTGCGAGCCGCCTCAGAGGCGGATCCCAATCTTATTGATTCCAGCAAGCTCAGATAGTCCCCCTGACGGTGCGGAATCGGAAGCATTCAGCGGCGCCTGTTGGAAACTGCTGACAAGCTAAGGCTTCCTCCAATACCCTGCGAGCGATGAGTGTTCCCAACGTGGCGCCGCTGCTCGAGGGCGAGCCGCCTCATGATCAAGTTCTCTTTGCTACCCGCCTGCAGCGCTATTGGGCCGACCTCCTGACCGGTCTGACAGGTGCCTACCCCGACCATGCGCCGGAGATGGCTTACCGCGTGGTGGAGATTGCAGCGCAGAACTTCCAGCAGCGCTCCGCCGATCTGCGGCTGCTCGATCTGCGGCGGCACGCCGACCCGCAATGGTTTCAGCATCCACGGATGCTCGGCTACGCCACCTATACCGATCTTTTCGCGGGCGACCTGAAGGGCGTCGCCGACCGGGTGGATTACCTCGCCGAGCTTGGAGTCACCTATCTACACCTGATGCCGCTGCTCAAACCGCGGCCAGGTCAAAGCGATGGCGGCTACGCGGTCATGGACTATCGGGCCGTACGCCCCGACCTCGGGACCATTGACGATCTTCGGGAGCTGGCTACCGTGCTGCGTTCCCGGGGAATCTCACTGACGCTCGATCTCGTGTTGAATCACGTGGCAGCCGAGCATCAGTGGGCGGTGAACGCGCGAGCCGGGGACCCGTTCTACCGGAAGTACTTCCACATGTTCGCCGACCGGGAGCTGCCGGACGCGTACGAGCGGACGTTGCCTGAGGTGTTTCCGGACTTCGCGCCGGGCAACTTCAGCTACGACGAGGAGTCGGCCTCCTGGGTGTGGACAACCTTCAACACTTGGCAATGGGACCTCAACTGGCACAATCCCGATGTCTTCTATGAGTTCGCCGATTTGATCTTGTGGCTCGCCAACCTGGGCGTGGAGTGCCTGCGCCTCGACGCGATTGCCTTCATCTTCAAACGGATGGGCACCAACTGCCAGAACCAGCCTGAGGTGCACGCCATCACGCAGGCATTGCGTACCGTGGCGCGAATCGCAGCTCCTGCGTTGATCTTCAAGGCGGAGGCGATCGTCGGCCCTTCGGACCTCGCACCGTATCTGGGGGTGGGTAAGCACGCGGGCAAGGTCAGTGACATGGCGTACCAGAACTCCTTGATGGTGCAGATCTGGTCTGCGCTGGCTGCGAAGGACACCAGGCTCTTCTGCGCCGCTATGAACCGATTCCCAGCCAAGCCGCCGACCACGGTGTGGGGCACTTACCTTCGCTGTCACGACGACATCGGGTGGGCGATCGATGACGGCGACGCCGCGTCGGTTGGGCTGAATGGTTTCGAGCATCGGCGCTTCCTCGCCGACTATTACGCGGGCGTCTATCCGATGAGCGATGCCCGCGGCTTGGTGTTCCAGGAGAATCTTGCAACCGGCGACCGCCGGATCAGCGGAACCGCAGCAGCGCTGGCTGGCATCGAGTCAGCGCTCGACAACGGTGACGACATCCACCTCGATCTGGCAGTGCGTCGTTATCTGCTGGCGCACAGCCTGATCCTGGGGTTCGGCGGTCTACCGCTGATCTACATGGGCGACGAGCTTGCTCTAAGAAACTATTACGACTTCGTCGAGGACCCACAGCATGCCGACGACAACCGCTGGGTTCATCGGCCGCCGATGCCGTGGGACCTGGTGGACAATCGGCACATCGAAGGCACAGTGGAGTATCGGGTCTGGCATGGGCTCCGGCATCTCATCGCGGTGCGATCCTCGCTGCCGAGTCTGGATGCCTCGGTGGAGAGTGAGATCCTCGATCCAGTGAACCCAGCGGTCCTGGTGTTTCAGCGCCGGTACCAGACCCAGACCATGGTTGGCGTCTACAACATGACGACAGAGTCACAGAAATTGCCGCGTTGGGTGATCCCGCTGGGCAACTGGGCCTGGGATGCGCTTACCGAGGGGACCCCGCTGTCCGATGGGCCGCTGACCCTGGACGGCTATCAGGCGCGCTGGTTCGTGCAGCAAACGTGAGCGAGGTCCGCGACCACGCGATCAGTGAGATGCGCGCCGAGCTGTCGGAGCTTGACCTCGACTGGGCCGAGTCGGCGCCGGGCTTGTTTTCCGTGAGCCTGCCCGGCACCCGCAAGCTGGTCACCGAGTGTGCCCTCCAGGTTGGCAAGCACGGCGTGAACGTGCGGGCCTTTGTCGCCCGCAACCCCGATGAGAACCATGCCGGCGTCTATCGCTGGCTGCTGGAGCGCAACCTCAGACTTCCCGGCATCTGCTTTGCGGTAGATGCGCTTGGTGACATCTATCTGACGGCCAGCGTGCCGGTTGAGCTGGTCACCCGAGCTGAGGTCGATCGGCTTCTCGGCGCAGTGGCCGAGGCGGCTGACGACAGCTTCAATGTGATTTTGGAGCTGGGTTTCGCCGAAAGCATCCGGCGGGAGTGGGCCTGGCGGCGCTCGCGGGGGGAGTCCACAGCAAACCTGGCCGCCTTCACCCATCTGGACCCAAGCGAGCGTCCGAAAAGCTGATGGGCATGCAGCCAGCACAGACGGTTGACCACTAGGCTCGCTGCCATGAGAACGACGCGGGAGTTCAGCGACCGCCGGCCCCGAATGCGAGCGGTGTCATGACAGGTACCTTGATCCTTTTGCGCCACGGTGAGAGCGACTGGAACGCGAAGAACCTGTTTACCGGCTGGGTCGATGTCGATCTCAACGCCAAAGGGGAGGCTGAAGCCAGCCGTGGCGGGGAGCTGCTCGTAGAGAACAACCTGCTGCCTGATGTCTTGCACACCTCAGTGCTCCGCAGGGCAATCCGGACCGCACAGATTTCGCTGGACATAGCGGATCGGCTCTGGATCGAGACGAAGCGTTCCTGGCGACTGAATGAGCGCCATTACGGTGCATTGCAGGGCAAGGACAAAGCCGCCACGCTCGCGGAGTTCGGTGAGGAGCAGTTCATGCTGTGGCGGCGCTCGTACGACATTCCTCCGCCGCCGATTGACAACAACGATCAGTACGCGAACTTCGATGATCCGCGTTACGCAGGCCTGCCAAGCGAGGCACGGCCGCGAACCGAATGTCTCAAGGACGTGCTGATCCGCGCGCTGCCGTACTGGTACGACCAGATCGTGCCCGACCTTCTAGCGGAGAAGGTGACGCTGATCGCCGCTCATGGCAACTCACTGCGCGCAATCGTCAAACATCTGGACCACATGAGCGACGAAGCCGTCGTGGGCCTCAACATTCCCACCGGCATCCCGCTGGTATACGACCTGGACGACGACCTGAAGCCGATCCGCGTGGGTGGCCGCTATCTAGACCCCGAGGCGGCCGCCGCCGCGATTGAGGCCGTCAAGATGCAGGGCAAGAAGTAGCCGCTGGTCTTTCTTGCCGGCCGGTCTCTCTCGCCGTTCGTTTTCCATCACAGCCGTTAAGAAGGGCGGCTGCGGGCACCTACGACCGTGCGTTTGTCATCACAGCCGTCGAAACGTTTGTCGACGCGGTTAGCCTTTCAATCGCGAGGATCATTTCCCGTTATCCACAGCTATCCACAGGTTGGCAACATTTTCTGCCACCGTTGCGATCGGCTGGCTCAGGATCGGCGACATGGCCATTCCCGTACGCGAATACCGCGCCCTCAACACCCTCCGACCCTTCAGCCGCGCCGATGCCCGTCGGGCAGGTATCGGGCTCAGAGAGCTCCTAAGTCCTCGCTTCCACAAGATCTTCTATGACTGCTACGTCGCATCCACCGTCCCGATCACCACCGAGCTCCGCGCCGATGCGGCACTCGGCATCTCGCCACCCGGCTCCTATGTGAGTCACTTCACGGCAGCACAGCTCTGGGGAGCGGTGGTCCCAGACGTCTCAGATGTGCATCTGACCGTGCCCAGTCAGGCCGGGCGCACCGTACGACGTGGAGTTAAGGCCCATGCGGCCGCTGAAGGTAGTGCCACGACTCGCATCAATGCCCTCCCGATCACGACGCCCCCGCAGACCTTCCTTGACCTCGCAGCAGCCGGACTCGATCTTGTCGCGCTCGTGGTGCTTGGTGACAGCCTGATCAAGTCTCGCCGGACGACCGCCCGGCAGCTTGCCGAGGCTGCCATCATGTGGCGAGGTCGGGGAGCGAAGGCGGCGCGCAGGGCTGCGGGCTACGTGCGGGACGGCGTGGACTCGGTAACCGAGAGCCGGTTGAGAATGCTCTTGGTGTTGGCCGGCCTTCCAGAGCCCCAAGTGAACTTCATCATGCGCCATCCAGATGGTTCTTGGCGGATGCGCTTCGACCTTTGTTATCCGGCACTGAAACTGATCATCGAGTATGACGGACGACAACATGCCATGAACAGCGCGCAATGGCAGCGCGATCTTAGGCGACGCGAAGAGCTGGATGCGCTCGGCTGGCGGCTCATCGTCGTGACTGCTGCCGATCTCTTTGATGCACCAGAGCAGGTGCTTGCTCGGGTGCGGGTGGCCTTGATCGAGTGCGGCGCGACCGGTATCCGGCGTCAATTCAAGACGGACTGGCTTCGCTACTTCTCGGCGTCTTGAACGTTTCGACGGCTGTGATGGAAAACTATCACTTCCGCCGGTTGGGGCCGCTTGCCTCAACGGCTGTGATGGGAAAAGCCCACCTCCAGACCGTGAGGCCGCTTGTTTCGACGGGCGTGGTGAGAAACGTACGCGCCCAGAGTTCGACTGCTACGGGTGCTGCGAGCCAGTGTCCTCGGGGAATTGGCCAGTCACGACGTAGATGATCCGCCGGCCCATCGATGCCGCATGATCGGCGATGCGTTCGTAGTAGCGACCAAGCAGAGCTACGTCGACCGCGGCCTCCACGCCGTACGCCCAGTCGTCGCTGAGCATCACTCGGAACTGGGTGCGCCGCAGCTCGTCCATCTCCTCGTCGCGGGCTCGTAACTCCTGCGCGCTTTGGATGTTGCGATCGTTCAGGGTCTGACCGGCTGTGATCACCATTTTCTCCGCAACATCCCCCATCCGAACGAAGTTGGGACGCAGCGTCTCTGGAACAGCGGTCTCGGGATAGCGGAGCCGCGCGATCTTGGCGATGTGGGCGGCGAGGTCTCCCATTCGCTCCAACTCCGTCACCATCCGCAATGTGGCAACTATGGTTCGTAGCTCACCTGCGACCGGGGCTTGGCGAGCCAGCAGTGAGAACGCACGCGCTTCGATCTCCGTCTGCTTGGTGTCGATGAGCTCATCTTCGCTGATCACCTGCTCAGCCAGGTGGATGTCTGCTTCGAGCAGCGCCGTCGTCGCCGAGCGAACCGCCGATGAGACGACCTGGGCCATGTGCACGAGGTCCGCAAGGACGTCGTCCAGCTGTTCCCGGTAGGAGTCACGCATCACTCAAATCCCATCTGTCTTCGCGCGTCAGCACCAATAACCATATGCGCCACCCCTACACCGAATGATGCGGGTGGTTAACGGACCGTGAACAAATGCCAAACGCTTGAGCCGTCTGGGCGCACCCCTTAATCCAGCTGGTTAGAGAGCGCTCGTCAGACCCCTACTATCTTCGTGTGAACCCGATTTGGGTTGCTGTCGTGGCGCTTGTTGTCGGCCTGGGGATCGGTGTGCTCCTCACGTGGGTCGCCCTTCGGACACGACGAGAAGAGCCAAGTCCGACCTTCCAGGTCGTCGAGCCCGTGGTTCCGGTTGGTGTTGCTGAGGTGCTCTCGGTGCTTTCCTCCTCCGGCGTAGTGGTCGGCCCACACGACGAGGTGCTGGAGGCGACTGCCACCGCGAGGACCCTTGGCCTGGTCAGGGGCAGCCGGATTGCGGTACCTGAGCTGCTGCACCTAGTCCGCAACGTTCGGCGTGAAGGCGACGGCCGCACAGTTGACCTCCAGATCAGCCGCGGCGTTCGCGTGGGCTCCACGTACCTCACCGCTCGGGTCGCACCCCTTGACGAGAGCCTCATTCTCATCCTGGCCGACGACCAAACGGCCGTACGGCGGATCGAGCAAACCCGTCGCGACTTCGTTGCCAACATCAGCCACGAGCTCAAGACACCGATCGGGGCGATTTCGCTGCTGGCCGAGGCGGTCGAGGATGCGGCCGACGACCCCGCCGCGGTTCGCAAGTTTGCGAGCCGGATGGGCATCGAGTCGGCGCGGCTGACCGATCTCGTTGTTCAAATCATCGAGCTGTCGCGACTCCAAGCCGACGACCCGCTGGTTCATCCAGAGATCGTCGACATTGATGAGGTGCTGATCGACGCCGTCGAGCGGCGGCGGATGGACGCGGAACGAAAGCAGATCACCCTCACCGTGGCGGGCGTTACCGGGACGCGGGTGCTGGGCAGCGCCCGACAGCTTGGTGTCGCAGTCGGCAACCTGGTTGAGAACGCCATGGTTTACTCCGACCCTGGGGCGCGCGTCGTCGTGGCGGCGCATGTGCAGGCCAGAAGCGACGACGACTATGTCGAGATCACAGTCTCCGACAACGGCATCGGCATTCCGGCGGCCGAACTAGGCCGCATCTTCGAACGCTTTTACCGCGTCGACTACGCGCGAAGCCGATCCAACGGGGGCACCGGGCTGGGGCTTGCAATCGTGAAGCACATCGCTGCAATCCATGGCGGTGACGTATCCGTGTGGAGCCAGGTGGGTCAGGGATCAACCTTTACCATCAAGATTCCTGCGCATCTGCATGACGTCGTGCCACCCGTGACGGAGCTCAGGACGTCCCCGCAGCGCCAGCGGCCACCGGATCAGCCAACGCCTGAGCGTCAGGAGGCCAACCAATGACCAGGGTGCTTGTTGTCGAGGACGAGGAGTCGTACCGCGACGCCTTGTCATACATGCTCTCCAAGGAGGGCTTCGAGGTAATCGAGGCGCGGGACGGTGCGACGGGAATCGCCGAATTCGATCGGCACGGCGCTGACATCGTCTTGCTCGACTTGATGATGCCAGGCCTGTCCGGCACAGAGGTTTGCCGTCAGCTGCGACTCCGCGGAGCGGTGCCGGTGATCATGCTCACCGCGCGCGACAGCGAGGTCGACAAGGTCGTTGGCCTTGAGCTGGGCGCCGATGATTACGTCACCAAGCCGTTCAGCCACCGGGAACTGGTGGCGCGGATCCGTGCTGTCCTCCGCCGCGGGCACGACACTGAGCTGGTACCCGACGTCATTGAGGCTGCTGGGGTTCGAATGGATGTGGAACGGCATGAAGTATCCGTCAACGGTAAGCGGATCACGCTCGCGCTCAAGGAGTTCGAGTTATTGGAAATGCTGCTCCGCAACGCCGGTCGGGTGATGACCCGCGGTCAACTGATCGACCGGATCTGGGGCGCCGATTACGTCGGTGACACCAAGACCTTGGACGTCCACATCAAGCGGCTCCGGACCAAGGTCGAACCTGACCCGGCCAGTCCGCGGTACCTGATCACCGTTAGAGGGCTTGGCTACAAGTTCGAGGGCTGAGCTCGACCGCCTCAGGCGCTGGGCGTTGGCGTGGGCTTGAGCGACAGATACTGACCCTCGTTGCCGTCGACGACCGGCACTCGCAAGGTCACCTCGCCGGCGTTCTGGAACGCCAGCATCACGATCGCGTCGAGACCAGCTGCCAGATCCGGGCTCTTCAAGCTGATCGGCGCCTGATCTGTGAGTACGACCAAGGCGCCATTTGCGACCGAGACCGTGTTGGGAATCGTGGCCGTGAGTGGCGCGCCCTCGGTTCCATCCACCTTGAGCGGCGTACCGGTCACAGCCGTCAACGCGTCGCGGTCAGCGGTCACGATTGAGCCTGACAGGATGCCTTCGCCCGGTGCAAAGCTAATGATGGCAAGGTTGCGGACGTGCACGACCTTATTGGGGATTGCCGGGTCGCCCACGTCGACGTTGATGCCCTCACCAGGGGTGTATGGGCGAGTCGTCTGTACGTCCTGTCCGCAGGCTCCAGATACCAGCAGCAGACCGATGACGAGCAGCAAGCTCGCACCACCCCGCAGCGCCAGGCCCCCCGCGCCGGTGCGGGACCTGATGCGGCCTGCTCGACTTGCTCGACTCGGGATCCACGACACGATGACCGACTCCTGCCTGCGACGGGACACTTGCGATGCAGCCTATCGACACCTTCGCCGTTCGTGCAGGTACCGCCGAAGGGAGGTTGGGCTGCTGGTGCCCAGCGCCGGAAATCAGCCACCTGTGGGCGCTGCCGGAGGGGCGCCTCACGACGTTCTCTCGCCTCGACCTGCGACCCGGATGCCTCCACGCGTCGGCCCTGCGATGCACGCACCTGAACGACGCCAACCACAAGGAACTTAGGAGTCACGACACCGGTGCCCTGCGCCAAGAATCCCGGCACATATCTCCGCCGCCCAGGCGGCGCCTCGCTGCGTTCTCCTCGGTCGACATACGACCCGGTATCCCTCCCTCGTCGACATTGCGATGCATCCACCTGGACGACGGACCTATGCACCGGATTCCTGGCGGAGGACACTAGTGACCCAGCGCACAACGCAGGCACATTCCGGCCCGGTTTGTCAAGCCCAACACAACCCCAATACTGCCTTCTGGCTAGCGCAAACGCCGCTAATGCAGGATCACCGCCGTGCTAAACTTGCTTGCGCGAAAGGGGTACAAAACAATATGACCTTTACAGTCGGCGAAACGGTGGTCTACCCCAATCATGGGGCCGCCGTCATCGAGGACATTGAAACCCGGCAGATCAAGGGTGAAGACAAGCTCTATCTGGTTCTGAGGATTGTTGGTCAGAGTGATCTGGTCGTCCGCGTACCTGCATGCAACCTGGACCTTGTTGGGGTCCGTGACGTTGTAGACGCTGACGGTTTGGAGAGGGTTTTCGGTGTCCTCCGGGCACCCCACACCGAAGAGCCGACGAACTGGTCGCGCCGGTACAAAGCCAATCTCGAGAAGCTCCACTCCGGCAATGTGCTGAAGGTTGCCGAGGTCGTTCGTGATCTCTGGCGCCGCGAGCGTGAACGTGGGCTGTCCGCCGGCGAGAAGCGCATGCTTGCCAAAGCTCGGCAGATTCTGGTCTCCGAGCTCGCCCTCGCGGAACGTGTCGAGGAGGACAAGGCCGAGGTTCTGCTCGATGAGGTCCTCGCTTCCTGACTTCGCAGGCACCCCCTCGTCGCACTGGAATCGGCATCGACGTTCATCGGCTGGCACCAGGTCGGCCGATGAACGTTGCTTGTCTGCTGTTCGATGACGAGGTAGGTCCCGACGGTCACTCTGATGGTGACGTAGTCGCCCATGCGGCCTGTGATGCGTTGTTGAGCGCAGCCGGGCTCGGCGATCTTGGCAGCAACTATGGAACGACCGATCCGGTTTGGTCCGAAGCGCCAGGTAGAGCCTTCCTTACCGAAACGGCTGATCGCGTACGAGCGGCTGGCTTTGACATTGCCAACATTGCCGTCCAATTGATCGGCGACCGTCCCAAGCTCGGACCGCGCCGTGCCGAGGCGGAGCTGGTGATGAGCGACGCCGTCGGCGCACCTGTCAGTCTTTCCGCGACCACCACAGACGGCCTTGGCCTGACTGGCCGCGGTGAAGGCATCGCAGCAATCGCCACCGCACTTCTCGTCTGAAACCGACTGCGAGCGCGCCCTTCGACGGGCGAACGCGCACAGTTATCGCACGAACCTGGCTGGAACAACGAACGTGTTGCACTTCCCGACTTCGCTGTTGGCCAAGCCAACGTTTCCCCAGTATTCACGTGATCGGCCGAGCCCATGGTTGCCGACGACGTCACGTTGACCGGAGAGATTGTCGTCGCCGATGGCGTCGTAGATGGCCAAAATCCCCTCGACGTCCTCCGGCTGTACCCCTAGCGACAGCGATACCGAATGCACGAACATGCCGGAGAAACAGTCCGCTTGGGTTTCGAGCCGGCGCATGTACTGCAGCGCGGTGCCCTCGTTACCAGACTCCTGGCCCAAGGCGTGCCCGGAAACCAAAATGCCTGTTCGGCCCTGCAACGCATGACCGAACTCATGCGCCATCACGATATCGGCGGTCCACTTGTTGTTCCGTACTGTGGGGGGCAAAGCCTGCGGTAGCAGGTTGCTGTAATACACCTGCTGATCGGCGGTGCAGTAGAAGGCGTTCACTCCGGTCTTGCCGCACTTCGTCGTGAGCTCCCTGCCGTAGATGGTTACCGTTGGCCGCACGAGGATGAAACCAGCGTTGGTAACCGGTGGCTCCCAGACTCGTGCCAAGCACTCCATCAAGCCCTCAAAATGGGACTTCAGTTGGGCATCGCTCGCGGTTGTCACGTTGATGGGCTGAGAGTTGCAGCGCACCGGCACCGGCACCGTCTGTCGGTAGAACGAATTGTTCGTGATCAGTTGCTCGGCTTCCGCGTACGTCTGGGGTAACGGGATAGGCGGGGGACTGGTATCCGGGGGCGGAACCCGGTAGTCGTCATTCTGGTAGGCAGCAGTCGAGGAGCCCGCGCCTGAGCCTGAGCTCAGCCCGCTGATCGCGACTCCGATGATGGTTGCCAATCCCAGGATGATGATCACCAGTAACAAGAACCGGAGCGGATTCCTCCTGCGCGGCGCAGGCATAGGAGGCGTCGGTCCGTATTGTGGCACTCCGCCGCCGAAGGACTGCCGACCGAAGGCGGGAGGCGGGTATCCCTGGTAGTAGCCGCCACCAGCCGGTATGCCCTGCGGCGCCGGCCAGCCACGAGCGGAACCATACGGGCCGTACGAGGGGGAGCCTGCTTGTGGACCGCCGCGGGGTGGTGCGTATTGGGGGCCGCCCCACTGCTGCTGGCTCACACGCGCAACGATAACCGCGTACACCAGGGTCCGGGGAGCAGCTTCCCTTAATCAGACGCCCTGGCAGTGCGTAGTGGGCTCGGGTGCACTGTGATCACGAACCCTCGCTGCTTTGGCGAGTCTCTCTGCTCGCGCGGCCCGCCCCCTCCTATCACCAGCGGGCGAATACCGACGCTCGGCAGAGCCGTTTTCAGGCTGAGGGCCTCAGCTCTGCACGACTAGTGGAAGGCTGTACCTCGTGCTCGCCAACATCCCACAGACGCTCCATCGGATCGGAGCAATGGTCGCGTTTTGCGTCTTGACCTGTGGCCTGTTCGCCGGGCCGCTGGCCTTGACGGCGCATGCCGAAGGCACCGCGTCGACGTTCATAGCCGAGGGCAATCTGGCCAAGGACGGCACGCTGAAGGTCAAGCAAACGATTGCGTTGACCGGAGCGGTGCCAGCTGAGCTCTCGCAGCGGTTCGAGACCCGCGAAGACCTGGTGGGGGACCGTCAATATGTGCAGCAGCTCTCCGACATCACGGCCACGGTCAAAGGCGCCCCGGTCCAGCCGAGGATCGAGACCGAGGACCGCTTCACCACGGTGACCGTGCCCACCAACGGCTCGACTGAGGTCGTGATGATGTACACCGTGACTGGCGCGGTGGTCACCCTCGACGACGACAGCGGTACGGCGTTGCGCTGGCGGATGCTCCAGGGCCTCAGCGCTCAGGTGACCCAGTTCACCGCAACGGTGCAGATCCCGACTCAGTTCAGCTATATCAAGTGCACGGCTGGCAGCCCGAACTCCACTGTCCCGTGCAGCTTTGCCGCAGCCGGCACCGAGGGCGCCCAGATCCCTACCTTCCGGGATGGTCCGCGTGGCGAGGGTGAGGTCGTCACAATCGACATCGGATTTCCTCCCGGAGGTGTTGCCTCCAATGAGGTGATCGACTACCTGTGGACCGTTGGGCGAGCGTTCTCTGCTGGGCCGTTGCAGCTGGCCCTGGCGTTAGGCCTGCTGGCTCTCGGTGGTGTCGCATTGTACGGACTTCATCGGCGGGCCGGAGTCGACAAGATTCCAGGGGGTGAGGTCAGCAAGACCGGCGAATTCGTGCCGACCGGTGCGGGGCGGTCTGAGTTCCGGGTAGTCGGCGATGTCCGGCCCGGTCACGTCGGCACCGTAGCCGATGAACGTGTCGATCCGATCGACGTCACCGCGACTCTCATCGACCTGGCTGTGCGCGGGCATCTGGTGATCAACGAGCTGCCTCGCGAAAGTGAGTTTTCCCGGACCGACTGGGAGATCAGGCGGGTGGATGGGAATGAGGGCTTGCTACCTTTCGAGCAGCAGCTCCTGGACGGCATCGCCGCGCCGGGCTCGAGCGTGCGGGTCTCGGACCTGGCAGCCAAGGTGCAAGAGTCCATCGGTGGGGTTCAAAACGCGCTGTACGACGAGATGGTCAGCAATGGCTGGTTCGAACGCCGCCCCGATGACACCAGAAACCGCTGGACCCAACTGGCGCTGGCCTCACTGATCATTTCGGTAGCCGTGACCGGCGTGCTCGCAGCGTTCACCACCTTTGGCCTGGTGGGCTTGGCGCTGATCGTGTTGTCGCTCGGCCTGGTTTTCGTCGCCCAAGAGATGCCGGCGCGGACGGCCAAGGGAACTGCGCTCCTTGGCGGCCTCGGTGCGTTGCGCTCGGATCTGCTCAGTCACCCGACCAACCAAATGCCGCCGGGCAGCGAGTTGCAGGAGATCTCAGATGTGCTGCCGTACGCGATTGTGCTTGGCGGTAGCGACCGCTGGCTGGACGCGATGGTCGCCAGTGACGCTGACGAGCACCCCGACTCCTATGACCTCTCCTGGTATCACGGACCCGAAAACTGGCACCTGCGCGACCTACCGGACTCGATCAGGAACTTCGTGACCACGGTTTCCGGGAGCCTGTCCTCTCGCTAGGTTGACGCCAGATTCGCGCGGCGGCCCCGGGAAGCTGGTGCCGTCGTCGCTCTTCGCGGAACGAGAAGCGTGTTCCGCTCATCGTTCCTCCGATCACCAGCGGGCGCCTACCGACGCTCGCACCTTTTTTGATCGTCTGCTCGCGCGGCGCCCCGGGAAGCTGGTGCCGTCGTCGCTCTTCGCGGAACGAGAAGCGTGTTCCGCTCATCGTTCCTCCGATCACCAGCGGGCGCCTACCGACGCTCGCAGACGAAGGATCAGTGCAAGTTCTTGAGCGGGTAGCCGTTCTTCGCGCAGCCGTCGATGATCAACTTCTTGGCGTCAGACGGAGCATCGTTAGGATTGTCGGACTCCAACAGGCTGATAGTCGCATCAACCCACCGTTGTGGCTCAGGGTCGAGCCTGCCCGACTGGCTGAGCTTCTTGAGTCCGGACACTGTCACTTCGTTGGCCATCGAGCCGCCCTCGGCGGCTGCGTCGACAGCGGGACAACCAATCTTGTAGACGTCCGCCGCGTTGATGGTCGTTTGGCTGCAGGAGGTGAGTCCCAGCAGCGTGGCAACGGCGAGGATGGTGGCGACAACGACACGGTGCATACATCGAGCGTATGTGAACCGGAGGGATCGCGTGCCCTGCACAACAACGCCTGTGGTGAGCTCGACCCGTCGAGCACGACCCGAGAGCTAACGTTCTCGTCAGATTAGAGGTGTCGGTCGCCTCGCTCGTAGTCCTCAATGGCCTGCCGCATCCGCCGTACCGCCGCTTGGATTTCGGCCTCCAGCCTCTCTTCAGGACTCAAGGCCCGCCGCACGACCGGCTGCCAATCGCTGCACCAACAGTAGATGGCCCAACTCGTTACGCCGATGGCAAACAGAATCATGAAGATCGTCGTAATAGTCGTCGGCTCCATGCCTGGTCCTTCGGCGGAAGTGTCTATAGAGCAAGCCCTGGGTAGAGCGGGTTGGCGTCCAGCAGTTCGGCTGATGCCGCCTTGGTGTATTCGGCCACGCCTTCGGCAAGCACATACTTGGCCTTGCCCGGCTGCCCACTCGAGGCAATCACGGGGGTTGTGTTGTTCAGTACGTTCACTATCAGCTCAGCCACTTTGTCGAACTCATCCGCACCGAATCCACGAGTCGTGAGCGCCGGGGTGCCGATCCGTACACCAGATGTGTACCAGGCGCCGTTGGGATCGGCCGGCACCGCATTTCGGTTGGTGACGATGCCCGCGTCCAACAGTGCGGACTCCGCCTGTCGGCCGGTCAGCCCGAACGTCGTCACATCGATCAGCACCAGGTGGTTGTCAGTGCCGCCAGTGACCAGCTTCGCATCGCGCCGCAACAGGCCATCGGCCAACGTCTTGGCATTGTCGGCGACCGCCTGCGCGTACGCCTGGAACTCCTGGGTTCGGGCCTCGGCGAGTGCTACGGCCTTGGCCGCCATCACGTGGCCGAGCGGGCCACCAAGGACCAGTGGGCAGCCGCGGTCGACTGAGTCCGCGTACTCCCGGGTGGCCAGCACCATACCGCCGCGCGGGCCACGCAGTGACTTGTGTGTCGTGGTTGTCACCACGTGCGCATGTGGGACTGGATCCTCATCGCCGGTAAAGACCTTCCCGGCAACCAGACCTGCGAAGTGCGCCATGTCGACCATCAGCGTCGCACCGACCTCGTCGGCGATCTCCCGCATCGTGGCGAAGTTGATCCGCCGCGGATAGGCGGAGTAGCCGGCGATCAGGATCAAGGGCTTGAACTCCCGTGCCGCCGCGCGCACCGCGTCGTAGTCCAGCAGCTGGGTCTCAGGGTCAGTGCCATACGAACGCTGATGGAACATCTTGCCGGAGATGTTCGGCCGGAAGCCGTGGGTGAGATGACCGCCGGCGTCCAGCGACATGCCGAGCGCTCGCTGATCGCCAAACTTGTGTCGCAGCTCCTCCCACTGCTCCTCGCTCAAGTCGTTGACACTCTTCACGCCCTGCGCGGCGAGTTCCGGCAGCTCGATCCGGTTGGCGAGGATGGCCCAGAAAGCAACGAGGTTGGCGTCGATGCCGGAGTGTGGCTGGGCGTATGCATACTCGGCGCTGAAGAGCTCGCGAGCGTGCTCGGCGGCGACCGCCTCTACCGTGTCGATGTTCTGGCAGCCCGCGTAGAAGCGGTGTCCGATGGTGCCCTCGGCGTACTTGTCGGAGAGCCAGCTGCCCATGGTGAGGAGCACCGCAGGGGAGGCATAGTTCTCGGATGCGATGAGTTTCAGCGAGCCACGCTGATCGGTGAGCTCGGACCGGATGGCACCCGCGATCCGCGGCTCGACTGTCTCAATGACCGATAGTGCGGACCGGTAGGCCTGAGAGGCGCTGGCCGAATAGTCGACGCCCGAGCCTTCAATGGGCGGGGCAGGGGAGAGGATGTCGGTCACGAGCGCTCCTGAGGGTCAAAACTGGGCGCCGCCCAGACTAGTCCAGCTCCCTGACACGATGTCGCGTCAGCTCATAAAGTGCGATGCCGGCTGCCACCCCGGCGTTGAGAGATTCAATGCTCTCGCTGATCGGGATCGAGGCGAGAGTGTCGCATGCCTCGCGGACCAGCCGGGAAAGGCCAGCTCCCTCGCTGCCGACAATCAGCACGATCGGTCCCGATAGATCGGGCACGGCAAAGATGCTCGTCTCGGCGCGACCGTCCAGCCCGATCAGGCTCAGCCCTGCGTCGGCGTACGCGCGCAAGCTGCGGTTGAGGTTGGTCGCCCGTGCAATCGGGATACGAGCAGCCGCTCCGGCCGAGGTCTTCCAGGCGGCAGCGGTCATGCCGGCCGACCGGCGTTGCGGAATCAGCACACCGTGCGCGCCAAATGCGGCGGCCGATCTCACGATCGCCCCGAGATTGCGCGGGTCGGTGATCGAGTCGAGAGCCACGATGAGTGGCTCGCGGTCGGAGTCGAGGGCGGCCGCGAGCAGGTCGTCCGGGTGGGCGTAGTCAAAGGCTGGCAGTTGCAAGGCAATGCCCTGGTGCACTGCCCCGCCGGTGAGCCGGTCCAGCTCGGCGCGAGTGACCTCGAGTAGCGGCGCCCCTCGGCCCGCCGCCAGCTTGAAGATGTCGCGGAGCCGGTCGTCGCGTTCAGCGCCCTCTGCTACATACGCGGCGCGGATCGGGATTTGCGCGACCATCGCCTCCAGCACGGCATTACGCCCAGCCACCCACTCGGCAGCCGATCCGGGACGGCCAGTCTTCGGAGCCGATGAACGGGATGGCTCGCGATGTGGCGCCACCTTCTTCGCACGGTGGGCAACGTGATAGGGCCGATCCTCTGCCTTGGGGGTTGGGCCCTTTCCCTCCAGGCCGCGCCGCACCCGACCCCCCGAACCGGCCGTATTGCCTCTTCCCTTGCGTCGCACCGCCCCTTTGCGCTGGCTGTTGCCCGGCATCGCCCGCCTACTCCCTCGCCGAGTTGTCAGCGCCTGCTGTCATCCCAGCAGCCACCGGCGCTGACAAGGCGTGAAGGGACCAGCGTGTTCCCACGGGAGTGTCGGAAACCTCCACGCCCAGGGCGGTGAGTGAGCTTCGGATCGCGTCGGCTGAGGCGAAGTCCTTGCGGTCTCGGGCAGCCGCGCGCTGCTTCAGCAGCTCGTTGACCAGGCCGTCGACGACTGCAGTCAACTGGTGATCATCGCGGGCCTGCCAGACCTCGCTGTCAGCGTTCAACCCCAAGATCATCAGCATGCCGTTCACATCGCTGAGGCGGCTCGCGATCTGATCACGATCACCGGCCTCGAGAGCCTGGTTGCCTTCCCGCACCGCGCTGTGCAGAACAGCCACCGCCATCGGAGTGCCAAGATCATCATTCATCGCGGCGATGAACTCTTGGGGCACCCCAGGCGGCCTGCTGCTTACCCGCTCGGTGGCTCGATCAACAAAGTTGTCGATGCGTCCCAGTGCCGCCACCGACTCCGCAATCGCAGCGTCGGAGTATTCGATAGGCGAGCGGTAGTGCGGCTGAATCAGATAAAGCCGTACCGCCCGCTCTGGGAACCTCTTGATCACTTCCGAGACGAGTGCGCTGTTATCCAGCGACTTGCTCATCTTCTCCCCGGCGGTGGTTACCAGCGCGTTGTGCATCCAGTACCGCGCGAAGCGCTGTCCTGCCGCCCTGGATTGAGCCAGCTCGTTCTCGTGGTGAGGGAAACGAAGATCAAGACCGCCCCCATGAATGTCAAATTCATCGCCCAGGTACTTGCTGGCCATGGCCGAGCACTCCAGGTGCCAGCCGGGACGGCCGCGGCCCCAGGGTGTCACCCAGCTCGCTGTCTCCGGCTCGTTGTCCTTGTGGCCCTTCCAGAGGGCGAAGTCTCGTGGGTCCCTCTTTCCGCGGGGATCGGAATCGGCGGCTGGCTCCATGTCGTCGATATTCTGGTGAGACAGCGAGCCGTACGCCGGCCACGACTTGACGTCGAAGTAGACATCGCCGGAGGAATCGGGTGCCGGGTACGCATGACCGCGCTCGATCAGAACCTTGATCATTTCGATCATCTCGGGGATGTGGCCGGTGGCCCGCGGCTCGTACGTCGGCGGCAGGCAACCAAGTGCGGCGTACGCGTCGTGCAGCTCCCGCTCAAAGCGGTAGGCGTGGGCGAACCAGGGCACACCGGCCTCAGCTGACTTGATCAAGATCTTGTCGTCGATGTCGGTGATGTTGGCGATCACGGTCACCTCGTAGCCGGACCACGTCAGCCAGCGTCGGAGCACATCGAAGACCACTTCCTTGCGGATATGCCCCAGGTGGGGACCCGACTGCACAGTGAGTCCACAGTGGTAGATCGATACCAGCCCGGGCACGACCGGCTCGAAGGGGCGTACCAACTGCGTGGCGGTGTCGTAGAGCCGGAACGCGTCGGTCCTCGCGCCCGGTCCTGCATGCTGTGTCACGAGTGTTGGGTCTCTTTCTCCACTGCCATCAGGCGCTGCATCGCCTCGACGCCGTCGCGCAGCGCCTTGAGGTCGCGTTTGGACATGGTCCCAAGGTAAGGCTCCAGACTGGTGCCGATCGAAGCGCGCATCAACGACAGCTGCTGGTCGCCCTTCTTGGTCAGCTTGATCATCCACGCTCGGGCGTCGCGCGGATCGGCGGCGCGATCGACCAGACGCGCAGCCTCGAGGCGCTTGACATGATTGGTGATCGTGGGCTGAGAGCACTTCTCGGCAACGGCGAGCTCGCTGATCCTCGTTGGACCGTCGTCCTGCAGCCGAGCCAACAGCCGGGCCGCGGCAAGGCTGATGCCGAAGCCATTCTCTTTGGGAACCCAGCGCACCAGCCGCGCGGCGGTCGTGATGAGGTCCTCACCGAGCGCGTGCAAGTCGTCGTCCATCTGGGCAGGATATTCGGTTTCGCTGGTGCAGCGAGCTGCGTGTCATCGGCGGATGGCGGCGACCACCAGCTTGGCGAGCTCTGAGTAGGCCTCTGCGTCGCTGAGCCCGGTGGCCGCTGCAATCTCGCCGGTCGTGATGCGCCTCATGGTGGCCGTCACCACTTCGCCGACGAAGGCGGCCGGTACCCGCCGGAACGCGCCCGCTCGGGTGCCCTCGTCGATCAGTTCGCGCACCCGCCGCGCTGCAGTCAGTGTGTTCTGCTCGTAGATCTCCGTGGCCGGACGAAACTTCGCGACGTCGTCTCGGAAGGCACGGCTGGCTGGGCGGAGCGCCTCGGCAACTGCCTCGAGATAGCGCGTGACGCGTTTGGCAGGGGCCCGGGTGTGAGCGATCGCGGCCTCGACCTGGTCGGTCGCCCGCTTGAAGAAGTGCCGCACCGCCAGAACCGCCAGCTGTTCCTTGCTCGAGGCGAGCGCATAGAGACTGCGCTTCGAGCAGTTCAGCTGTGCCGCAAACTGGTCCATCGTGAGGTGGCTGAATCCCTGCGACAGAACGAGATCAACGAGTGCATCCTGCAGGTGCGCCTGGCGGCTGGTCAGTCTCCGCTCCAGCAAAGGGGCTACCATAGTGGTACTAACGTACTGTTTCCAGTACCGATTCGCGAGTCGACCGTAAGTCAAGGAGCGAGATGGCCGTCGATCGCCTGCTGCCAACCGACGAGGGTGCGGAGCTGGTGGCCTTGGTGCGTGAGATCGCCCAGGCTGAGCTGGCAACGCGAGCCGCTGGGGATGAGGCTGCTGGGCGGTTCCCTCGCGATGCCTTCGCCATGCTGGGCGAGGTTGGGCTCTTAGGCCTCCCCTACCCCGAGGAATATGGCGGTGCCGGGCAGCCGTATGAGGTCTATCTGCAGGCTCTCGAAGAGGTCGCGGCCGCGTGGATGACGGTCGGCGTCGGTGTGTCGGTGCATGTGATGGCGTCGTACGCGATGGCCGCGTTCGGAACGCAGGAGCAGCGGGCGACCTACTTGCCGGAGATGGTCGGCGGAAAGATGTTGGGCGCGTACGCGTTGTCGGAGGCGCAGGCCGGGTCGGACATCTCGGGCATGACGACTCGCGCGAAGCGCGCTGATCATGGCTATGAAATCAATGGTGCGAAGGCGTGGACTACCCACGGCTCGTACGCGGATTTTTACACCACCTTCGCGCGGACTGGCGACGACCCGCGCGAGGGTGTGAGCTGTTTCTACGTGCCTGGTCATGCCCATGGATTGACCTTCGGGAGTCCTGAGCACAAGATGGGCCTGAACGCCTCGCCGACGACCGCGCTGTACTTCGACGCCGTCACCGTCGGGGACGACCAGCGCATCGGGGAGGATGGCCAGGGTGCCCGGATTGCCCTGTCCGCGTTGGATTCTGGCCGGCTTGGAATTGCCGCATGTGCGACCGGGCTGGCTCAGGCCGCGCTTGACCTGGCAGCGGACTATTCGACCAAACGGGAGCAGTTTGGGCGTCCGATTGCGGAGTTCCAGGGGCTACGCTTCCTGCTCGCCGACATGGCGGCGGGCGTTGACTCTGCTCGGGCCACGTATCTGATGGCGGCTCGCAAGCGGGACGCTGGTCGACCATTCAGCCGCGACGCCGCAGTCGCGAAGCTGATCGCCTCCGATGTCGCGATGAAGGTGACGACCGATGCAGTCCAGGTGTTGGGAGGCTACGGCTACACCAGCGACTACCCGGCCGAACGCTACATGCGCGAGGCCAAGGTGACCCAGATCTTCGAGGGCACCAATCAGATCCAGCGGCTGGTCATCGGTCGCCAACTCCTCAAGTAACCTCCGACTGAGTCAACCGAGTTGTCAGAATCTGGTTGACCTATGGCTCAACCAGATTCTGACAAGTCGGAGGAGGGGGAGTGGGGAATGAGGTTGGGCGAGCGCGATGTCGTGCTGGTGACCGGAGGCGCGTCGGGACTGGGCGCGGCCACGGTGCGGGCAGTGGTCGCTGAAGGAGCGTCGGCGCTGATCGTCGACCTGCCCGGCTCGGCTGGATCGGACCTGGCGTCCGCGTTGGGGGAGCGCGTACGCTTTGCCGCGGCAGACGTACGCGATGAAGATCAAGTGCGGGCAGCTGTTACAGCTGCGACTGAGCTGGGCACCCTGCGGGTCGCAGTCAACTGTGCCGGAGTTGCCACCCCGGGACGGGTGATCGGCAAGCGCGGCGTGCTGCCGCTGGAGACGTTTCGTACGGTGATCGACATCAACTTGGTCGGTACGTTCAACGTGCTGCGATTGGCCGCCACGGCCATGATCGACAACGAGCCGATCGATGGCGACCGCGGGCTGGTGATCATGACCGCTAGTGTGGCGGCCTTCGATGGTCAGATCGGCCAGGCGGCGTACGCGGCAAGCAAGGGTGGTGTCGCTGCTTTAACGCTGTCGGCGGCCAGAGACCTTGCAGACAAGGCGATCCGGGTGATGACCATCGCACCAGGTGTCATGGAGACCCCCATGATGGCCGGCCTCCCGGGTGACACGAAGTCGATCTTGGAAGCACTGGTGCCACATCCGGCGCGGCTTGGCCGACCTGAGGAGTATGCGATGCTCGTCTCTTCGATCATCGAGAATCCGCTGCTCAACGGCGAGGTTATCCGCCTCGACGGCGCTCTGAGGATGCCACCGCGTTAGTCGATAGGGGCGTCGGACCAGCGAGCTCGTCCGGCTGGTGGGTCGAATGGATCGGCGAAGTAGAAGCGGGCTGTGTTCACCTTGCCGTCCGCAAGCTCAACAATGCCGACGATGTTGACCGGTCCCTCGCCATAGTCGACGATGCCTTCGGCGACCCAGGCCGAGGGGCCGCCCACAATGCGTCGCCAGCGGATCCGCGGTGGCCCTGGCACTTCCGCGTACATGCCCATGATGTTGCTGCGACCGACGAAGCGTTCCCCAGATTGTGGCCGTTCATCGATCGCGTTATCTGCAACGAGGGCGCCGACGGTGTCGAGATCCCATCGTTCCCAGGCCGCGAAGAGCTTCTCGGCAGTCTCCCGTGACAACTGATCGGCGTCAGTGATAACTGCGACTCACTTCCTGGTTTTCGCGCGGAGAGCTGCAATGTCGAGGTATCCAGCCTCGGCCTCGGCCTCAGTCGCCTCATCTTCCCAGGGGTCGTAGGGCCTCTCCGACTCGTCGTCGGCGAAGCCTTGTGACGGGTCGAACTGGTTGGCCAGCGGCCCCATCGATTCCATCGCCGAGAAGGCGATCTCCTCATCCGGCAGTCCGTGTAGCACCGTATTCATGTACGACTTAGCCGCCTCCTCCATGGAGACCTCGGCCCCGGCCCGCTCGCTGAGGAACCAGCGATGCTCCAAAACCTCGTGATAGAGCTCGGCTGGCTCCAGCTTCGCCCGCAGTTCCATTGGCACCGACTGCACGATCGGCTCGAACCGATCGGTCAGCCACTCGTGCGCCACGATTGCCTCGTCAGCAACCTGCTGGTCGGTGAAAGCACGGTAGTAATCGAGATCGTTCAGCAGCCGCCGAGCTTGGTTTTCTTCCGTGTCCATCCCAGTCAGCCGGATCAGCCTGCGCGAGTGGTGACCAGCATCGACGACCTTCGGCTGGATTCGTATGGTCGAGCCGGCGAAGTCGGTGGTGATGTCCAGTTCAGCGACATCGAAGCCGAGGGCGTTCAGTCGCCGGACCCGGCTCTCGATGCGATGCATCTCACCGGTGTGGAACTCCTCGACGCCCGTGAGCTCGTCCCACAGCTCCCGGTACCGGCTCTCGATGGTCTCTACCAACACCAGCGGATCCAACGCCACGTCCAACAGACCGCCGGCCTCCAGGTCGCTGAACTCTCCATACAGATTGGTCCGCGCGATGGTCAGGTCATGTTCGCGCTGACCGTCGGTCAGCTTGTCGTGGAGCTCGCTGGTCTCAGCGTCCACCAGGTAGGCCGCGAACGCTCCGGCGTCGCGCCGGAACAACGTGTTGGAAAGCGATACGTCACCCCAGAGGAACCCGATCAGATGCAGTCGCGCCAACAACACGACCATGGCGTCGACCAGCCGGTTGACGGTGTCCTGCCGTACGCCGCGGTTGAAGAGTGACCGATACGGAAGCGAGAACTGCAGATGCCGGGTGATGAGGATCGGGTCGAGTGCGCCACCCCGTTTGTCGACACGTGCGGTGACCACTCCCACGGCTTCGACTGACGGGGTGTCCAGCCGTGCGAGGTCACGCAGTAGCTCGTATTCATGCCGTGCGAGGTGCTCCATCACCTCCTTGAGCGCGTAAATCTCGTTGCCCACGCGGACGAAACGTACGACGTGGCGGGAAATGCCGCGGGGGAGAGCGACCAAGTTCTCCTCGGGCCACTCGGCAAGTGGGGTGTCCCAGGGAAGAGTGATCAACCTGGTGTCACGCTGTGCCGCGAGGAACCTGGGCATGGCCCAATCCTGTCATCACTGGACTCGTGCCGCCGTGCGGACGGATTCTGGGACAAACTGCCGGCCTCCCGCGCGATTTGCGGGAGGCCGGCAGTTCTGATCAGTCGGTGAAGACGCTTTCCGTTGCAGGAGAGATGCGGTCGCCGGTCACCTTGGAGAAAACGTGTACGTGTGTCGGATCGATCAGCAACCGAACGCTCTCGCCCCGGTGCGGCGGCATCCGGCCCCCGTGGATCCGGGCGACGATCTGCTGAGCGGTGATCAACTCGTCCTCGGGTATACCCGACAAGGTGCCGTAGATGAACGCATCTGCGCCCAGCTCCTCCACGACGCCGACATCGATCGGGATCCCCTCGCCGGTCTCGGGCTTCTCGTTCAGCTCGAAATTTTCCGGGCGGATTCCCAGCACGAGGTTCTTCTCGTCTGGCGCCTTCCCGAGGGTCTCGCGAGGCACCGGAACGGTGTAGTCACCCAAGTGCACGCCGTCCGACTGTACGTTGCCCTCGATCAGGTTCATGGCAGGCGAGCCGATGAAGCCGGCGACGAACAGGTTGCGTGGCGCATCGTACAACTGCAGCGGGCTGTCGCATTGCTGCAGGATGCCGTCCTTCATCACCGCTACGCGGTCGCCCATGGTCATGGCCTCGACCTGGTCGTGCGTCACATAGACAGTGGTGACGCCTAGGCGGGTCTGCAGCGCCGCAATCTGGGTGCGGGTGGAGACGCGGAGCTTGGCGTCGAGGTTGGACAGCGGCTCGTCCATCAAGAACACCTGCGGTGAACGCACGATGGCACGACCCATAGCGACGCGCTGCCGCTGGCCGCCTGAGAGCGCCTTCGGCTTCCGGTTGAGGAAG
Organism: Propionibacteriaceae bacterium; assembly: GCA_036377435.1. GTDB lineage: Bacteria > Actinomycetota > Actinomycetes > Propionibacteriales > Propionibacteriaceae > Microlunatus. The sequence goes on along the minus strand of DASUYM010000195.1, from coordinate 6,188 downwards.
TCCTCCAAACCCAGCAGGTGCGCGGCCTCCTGCACGCGCTGCTGACGCTCCGACTTGGGAACACCAGCCATCTTCAGAGCAAAGCCCATGTTGTCGCCCACGGTCATGTGGGGGTACAGGGCGTAATTCTGGAAGACCATGGCGATGTCGCGGTCCTTGGGCGGGAGGTCGGTGACGTCGCGTTCACCGATCCAGATCGCTCCCTGGTTGATTTCCTCCAGGCCCGCGAGCATCCGGAGCGAGGTCGATTTGCCGCAACCGGATGGTCCGACCAGGACCATGAATTCACCGTCGCCGATCTCCAGATTGAGTTTGTCGACGGAGGGGTGGTCTGCACCCGGGTAGACGCGAGTCGCGTCCTTGAACGAAACAGTGGCCACGCCACACTTCCTTTCCACGGGCAGGTACGTGCCCGACGATCCGTAGTGGAAATTCGTTGCCCGGGGCAGGGACCCCGGCGCTGGTCAGAACACTAGCGCAGTGGCGCCCTCCTGGGCAGTGGCTGCGCCGACCCACGCACGTGCGTCACGTGAGTGTCCCGCAGGCGATAGAGCCTCAGCACTCAACAATGTTGACCGCGAGGCCGCCGCGCGCAGTCTCTTTGTACTTGATCTTCATGTCCGCGCCCGTCTGCATCATGGTCTTGATCACCTTGTCGAGACTGACGGTGTGCCGGCCGTCGCCGTGGAGCGCTAGCCGTGCCGCGCTGATCGCCTGCACCGATCCGACGGCATTTCTTTCAATGCAAGGAATCTGCACCAGTCCTCCCACGGGATCGCAGGTCAGGCCCAGATTGTGCTCCATGCCGATCTCGGCAGCGTTCTCTACTTGCTCCGGCGTTCCACCGAGAATCTCAGCAAGCGCACCTGCTGCCATCGAGCACGCGGTGCCGACCTCCCCCTGGCACCCGACTTCTGCCCCGGAGATCGACGCGGTCTGCTGGTAGATCGCGCCCAGGGCGCCCGCAACGAGCAGGAAGTTGACGATGGCGTCGTCATCGGTGCCGGGCACAAACGTGACCGCGTAGTGCAGCACGGCCGGAATGATGCCGGCCGCTCCATTGGTCGGCGCCGTCACGACGCGCCCGCCGGATGCATTTTCCTCGTTGACCGCCAGTGCCCACAGCGTCACCCAGTCCATGGCGGCCAGTGGATCGTTTTGGCTTTGGCCGGGATCCTCGATAAGCCGCTGGTAGAGCTCGGCTGCGCGGCGCCGTACCTTGAGGCCACCGGGAAGGACTCCGGGCGAGGAGCATCCGCGCTGGATGCACTCCTGCATGACCGACCAGGTCTTGAGTAGGCCCGCACGGACCTCGGCCTCGGGACGCCGTACGCATTCATTCGCGAGCATCACCTGGCTGATGCGCAGGTTCTGGTCGCTGCAAAAGCTCAGCAGCTCAGTGCCGGTGCGGAACGGATACGGCACTGGCGTGGGGTCGGGAAGCAGCTGGGGATGTCCCGATTCGTCATCATCAAGAACGAACCCGCCGCCGATCGAGTAGTAGGTCCGCTCACACAGCACCTTGCCGTCACAGTACGCGGTGAAGGTCATGCCGTTCGGGTGGAAGGGCAGCGAACGCCGTCGATACAGAATCAGGTCGTCCTCAGGATCGAACGAGATCGGGTGAGTGCCGTTGAGCCGCAACTGGCCGGTTCGCCTGATCTCATCAGCGCGCACAGGGCCACTGTCGGTGTCGACGGTTTCTGGGTCCTCGCCTTCCAAACCCCAGAGCACCGCGTTGTAACTGCCATGACCGTGGCCAGTCGCGCCGAGCGAGCCGAACAGCTCTGAGCGGACCCGCGTCGTACGGGCGAGAAAACCTTCATTGTCCAACCGGGCGACAAAACGGCCTGCCGCTCGCATCGGTCCAACCGTGTGGGAACTTGAAGGGCCGATGCCGATGCTGAACAAATCGAAAACACTGACCGGCACCGTTCCAGTCTGCCTCAGTGGTGGGAACGTATGAGCCCTGCCGGCTCATACCCGGCAGGGCCTGGAAGGGCACTCTCAGTCTCCTGCCTGGGCCTGGTTCAACCCTGCAGCGACACGCCCCCGGACCCTTACCTGCTCTTCAATCATTCCGACACGCGGTTAATTCCGGGTGACACGCCGGTGACGGAAAAAAGACGACCCAGCCTCTTGCCAAGGGTCCCCAGCAGGCATATAACTGATCTACGCCACACATTGAGCTTCGGCTCAAACCGTGGCTACGAAGCTCCGGTCAACTCATACTTGACCGGAGCTTCACCCATTTTCTTGGGGCTGCGCTCGCGCACGGGCGCTGGGAGGCCGACTCGTTCGTTGTTCTTCGCGAGACGAGAAGCGTGTCTCGCTCATCGCACCTCAACTCGTCGGCGCCGCCCACTAACGCTCGCGCAGCGCCTCCACGTAGCGCTCACTGTTCACTTCGCGGTAGTTTCCGGCACTTCGCGGTAGGCGGGACTAACGCGCGGTGCCAGAAAGTAACGCGAAGTGGAACGTCGAGTGCACAAGTGAGTGATCTACGGGGCAGGTCTCGGAGTGACCCCTCAGGGAGACGTCGTGGGCCCACCTCAGCTGCGGCCACTGTGGCAGTGTGGGGGTGTGGGAGGCAGCTAGTGAAAGCCCTCGTCAAGACGCGACCCGGGCCTGGGCTCGAGCTGATCGAGGTGCCGATGCCAGCGGTCGGGGCAGGCGACGTACTGGTCAAGGTCAAGGCGACAGGTGTTTGCGGGACCGACCTGCATATTGAGTCTTGGGACGAGTGGGCGCAGAAGACACTTCAGCCCCCGGTGACGGTTGGCCATGAGTTTTCAGGTGAGGTCGTCCGGATCGGATCCGGCGTCACCGACGTTGCGGTAGGCGACCTGGTGAGCGGAGAGGGGCACCTGGTCTGCGGCCGATGTCGCAACTGTCGCGCTGGCCGCCGCCATCTCTGCATTCACACTCGGGCCATCGGCGTTCACCTCGACGGCGCCTTCGCCGAATACGTCGCGTTGCCCTCAGGCAACGCCTGGGTACACCGCGACCCGATCGATCCCGGGGTCGCGGCGATCTTCGACCCGTTCGGCAATGCGGTGCACACCGCGCTCGCGTTTCCGATGCTCGGCGAGGATGTCTTGGTGACCGGAGCCGGACCGATCGGCATCATGGCGGCCATGGTGAGCAAGCACGCCGGAGCCCGGCACGTGGTGATCACCGACCGCAGCGACGAGCGGCTAGCCCTGGCGCGCCTACTCGGGGTCACCCGAGCGGTGAACATCGACCGCGGCAGCGTGGGCGACGCGCAGCATGAACTCGGCATGCGTGAGGGATTCGATGTCGGGCTCGAAATGTCCGGCAGCTCGGCGGCGCTGCGGGACATGATCGCGCAGATGACCCATGGCGGCAGAATCGCTGTGCTCGGCATACCGGCGGCTGAGATCAGTGTTGATTTCGCCGCCATCGTATTGAAGATGCTGACAATCAAAGGCATCTATGGCCGTGAGATGTTTGAGACCTGGTACGAGATGTCGGTACTCCTGGAGAGCGGACTCGACATCTCGGGAGTGATCACTGATCGTTTCCACTACACCGAGTACGAGCAGGCCTTCGCGGCAGCGCGTTCCGGTCGTGGTGGAAAGGTGATCATGAGCTGGGAAGGATAGGAGGGAACATGTACGGCACTCTCAAGGATCAGCTCGCTGATGATCTTGCGGTGCTGCAGGCTGAAGGTCTCTTCAAAGCCGAGGCAGTGATCCGTACGCCGCAGTCCGCTCGGATTGCCGTCGGCGATCAGACGTTGATTAATTTCTGCGCCAACAACTATCTCGGCCTTGCTGATCACCCAGCCATGATCGCCGCCGCACAGCAGGCTCTAGATCGCTGGGGGTTCGGGATGGCTTCAGTGCGCTTCATCTGCGGCACCACTGAGATTCACAAGGAGCTCGAACGTCGTATCGCCCACTTTCTCGGGACTGAGGACGCGATCTTGTACAGCTCCTGCTTCGATGCGAACGGTGGTCTGTTTGAGACGCTGCTCGGTCCTGAGGATGCCGTCATCTCCGACGAGCTGAATCATGCCAGCATCATTGACGGCGTACGGCTGTGCAAGGCCGCCCGAATGCGCTACGCCAACAGGGACATGGCCGACCTCGAGTCGAAATTGCGCGAGTCCCACGGTGCACGGCATCGGCTGATTGCCACCGATGGGGTTTTCTCCATGGATGGTTATGTCGCGCCCCTTGACGCCATCGTGGAGCTTGCTGAGCGCTATCGGGCGCTGGTCATGGTGGACGACTCTCACGCCGTAGGATTCATGGGCCCGACCGGCGCTGGGACGCCTGAGCTGTTCGGCGTCCAAGATCGGGTCGACATCGTTACGGGGACATTGGGGAAGGCGCTGGGCGGAGCGAGTGGCGGCTACACCGCGGCCCACACAGAGATCGTCGAAATGCTGCGCCAGCGGTCCCGGCCGTACCTCTTCTCCAATTCCCTAGCACCTTCGATTAGCGCTGCGGGCATTGCCACGCTGGATCTGCTCGAGACATCCGGCGAGCTGTTGCAGCGGCTACGTGAGAATACGGCGTACTTCCGCTCGGAAATGGTTGCGCGTCACTTCGAGATTCCCGAATCCGATCACCCGATTGTGCCGATCATGATCGGGGACGCAGTCGAGGCAGCGGCGATGGCGGACCGGCTGTTGGCCGAGGGAATCTACGTGCGGGCGTTCTCCTACCCAGTCGTACCGCGCGGCAAGGCAAGAATCCGAACTCAGATGTCCGCCGCGCACTCCCGCGACGATCTTGATCAGGCGATTACGGCATTTGAGAAGGTTCGCCGGTAGTTCCGGTGGTTGTTGGGCGCTCTACCGGCACCTGGATCGAACGTGAGGGCTTGCGAACGATCTGCTTGCCCAGCGGCATCAAGGAGACCTCGATCAGCTTGAAGTTAGCGACCGCCATAGGAATTCCGATGATCGTGAGGCACAGCAAGAGTCCCGTGGCGATGTGCGTCAGCGCGAGCCACCAGCCGGCGACAATGACCCAGATGACATTGCCGAGAAAGGAGAAGATCCCGGCGTTTGGCTTGTCAACCAGCTCACGGCCGAAGGGCCAGGCTGCGTAGTTCGCCATTCGGAATGACGCAATCCCCCACGGGATGGTGATGATCAACACGCAGCAGATGATCCCGGCGAGCATGTAGGCGAGCCAGAGCCAAAAGCCACTGAAGACGAACCAGATGATGTTCAGGAGAGTACGCACAAGTCCAGGGTCCTACGGCTGCCCAATGCAGGCAATAGGGCGGTTCCCGGGGCTATCCCTCGCTCGCTGATGCTTGAGATGTGAACGCTTCGTACGCGCGCTGGTCGAAAAGCACGAACCTCACCTCATCCACCCGCGTGTCGCTGGACCGCACTGTCTCCAGTGCAATCCGAGCTGCATCATCGACCGGCCAGCGATACACACCGGTCGAGATGGCCGGGAATGCGACTGTGGCGGCGCCAAGCTCGTCGGCAATTTTCAGCGAATTCCGGAAGCAGTCCGCGAGCAGCTGCGACTTGTCTTTGGACTTGGCGTACGTCGGCCCAACGGTGTGGATCACCCAGCGCGCCTTCAGTCGACCCGCGGTCGTCGCCACGGCCTGGCCGGTCGGCAACCCGTCGGAATACTTGTCTTCCCGGAGCTTCTGACACTCAGCCAGAATCTCGGGTCCACCTCGACGATGTATCGCGCCGTCAACCCCGCCCCCGCCTAGCAGTGAGTGATTGGCTGCGTTGACGATGGCATCGACGTCTTGCTCGGTGATGTCGCCCTGTACAAAGGTAATACGCATGCTGTGGCACCCCTAGTCGTTATGTGCGCCAAGCGGTTTACGCGTGGAAATCCGACGTCAATATGCGTTGTGGCCAAGGCTAGCCCGTATTGACACTGTCGCGTGTGCGGAGTGAAGCTGCGTCCCACCTGATGCATGGGAGTCAGCCGGATGGTATGAGGCCGGGGAAGTTGCGACGCAGGAGCAGCACGGCCACCGTGACCACCCACAGCCAGAACATCAGGTAGGGCAGCAGCCAGATGGAGCTGGTCCAGCTGATGCGGCTGAGTGCGAGTCCCGCTCCGCTTGCAATAGCCAGCCATCCCACCCAGCGGGGCAGGAATCGGGTCGACGCGATGACCCAGCCGCTGCAAACTGCGAAGCTGCCCAGGGCAACCCGGGCGTTGGCGAAGGCC
>DASUYM010000194.1:0-8504 GCA_036377435.1 Propionibacteriaceae bacterium | reverse complement strand
GTCCCGCCGGCCGGTCGAACCAAGCATCTGGAGGACACCACCCAGCTTGAATGTCGATGATGGTGTCCCGGGTGAGACTGCCCACGGGCTCGCCGTCGACGAACGCGCGGGAGATCTTGTAGTAGCTGTCCGTGTCGTGGTCGAGCAGCCAGGCCGCCAGTGCGACGGGTGAGTCCAGCAGGGCGTAGCCGATCGTCTGTGGCCGCGTTGCCATCTCTAGGAAGTAGCCGAAGCCGTCCTGCCTGAACGTCGCGAGTGCCTCGGCCGCTGCGCGTTCCTGTTCGGATTCCTTGGGCAGTTGATCGCCGATTGCGAGCACCGCCGTGAGCAGGTTCAGGTGGTAGCCGACCAAACCTTCGAGCGCCTGGCGGCCCATCAGGTCCGTGACGAGGGCACCCACGTCACCGCCCTGGGCGACGTAGCGGGTGTAGCCGAGGCGGTGCATCAGCTCCGCCCACGCGCGGGCGGTGCGGCTGGCGTCCCAGCCGAGGTCGGCCGGCTCGCCGGAGAAGCCGTAGCCGGGCAGGGACGGCAGCACGAGGTCGAACGCGTCCTCGGCGCGTCCGCCGTGCGAGGTCGGGTCGGTGAGCGGACCGACGGTCTCGAGCAGCTCGATGACCGAGCCGGGCCAGCCATGCGTCATGATCAGCGGCAACGCATTCTCATGCCGTGACCTGACGTGGATGAAGTGGATATTCACCCCGTCGATCTCGGTCGTGAACTGAGGCAGCGCGTTCAGCCTCGCCTCACACCTGCGCCAGTCGTAATCGGTCGCCCAGTAGGTGCTGAGCTCCTGAATGGTCGCCAGCTGGACGCCCTGCGACCGGTCCTCGACGAGCTCCTTGGTGGGCCAGCGGGCCGCGGCGATGCGGCGGCGCAGCTCGGTGAGCTCCTCTTCCGGAATGTCGACGGTGAAGCGGCGAATCTCGGTGGGGGTTTCGACGCTGCTAGTCATGACGACCTCCGTTGCTGGTGGGACGGGTTCGAGAAGGACAACGACAAGAAAATTGGGTTGATATTGCACGAACTGACCCTGGAGCCGTCTTGAGCTTGTCCCCCGCCAGCCAGAGCCGTCTCCGAAACAGCCGCTTCGGTCTCGACTACCTTTCTGGTCACGCGAATTCGCTCACACTACTGCTGCCTACGACGGATGAACAGCGGCGAAACCAGACGTTAAGGAGCGATTCACCGATAGGTAATCCCGAGCCAGCGCAACACAGGCGAGGCCAGTGACCATCGGCCGCTCCTTGGAATAAGGCGATGCCCCAAGGCGAAATCCGGAAAGCGATTTGAAGAGCGCATGATGAAAAGCGGAGGGCGCAGGAGTTGTCGCCAAGCACCTCAGAGCAACGCCGCCAGGCTGAGCGCCCCGTAAGCCGCCGCCTTTGCATCGTCGCTTTAGACGATCGTCTGGAGAAGCCGCCTTGTCAGATTGGGGAGATCTTGGACGCTGGCGTTTAGCGCAGCCCCGCATTAGTGCGTTGGTGCTGGCCAATGAGCGCTTAGAGACTGATCGAGGCAGCGCCAATCGAAGGTGACTTCCGGAAGCGCGGGCGATGGGAGCGGCCTGGCGTCGACGTGGAGCCCGTTGGCCGAGCCTGCGGGAGGTCCGTTGCGCTTACTCCGGTGCAGCGGGGGGTCGGTGCTGGGAAAGTCAGGAGCGCTGCGGCACCTCATTGGCGAACGACAGGCGCCGCTGAGCCGCCGTCCACCCAACACCCTTGATGGTTTCGTCCCGACCGACCCAGACCCCGGCTGCGGCGGCATCGCGAAGCGCGGATCCTCGCGGAGCAGCGCGCCCAGCCCGTCGATGTCCAGGCTCTCGTGGACCCAGACGTACGACGCCACCAGCGTCCGCTCGTCCTGGTCCAACACCTGCCCGGCGCTGACGCTCCAGTCGAGCCGGCCTTCGGGCAGGTGCTCGCGCATCGTGACAGGGCCCGCCGCAGGGCGCTGTTCGCCGACGCAAGCGTGAGTTCCAGGGTGTCGGCCGTCTGCTGCGCCGACCAGGGCCATCTGATGGTGTCTGCATGTCGCATGCCAGAGTCAGGGGAACCGCTGTCAGAAGGGATCGGTGATATGGCAACCGCGTATGGCTCTACCCGATCGGCGGCCCGATGACCGGCTACGAGCAGACACGGGCTCACCGATTGGAGGTGATGTCAGGCCGCGATCCGAATGAGGAGCACCGGGCGGCGACGCCGCCGCTTGAGCTGTTGTATGACCTCACTTTTGTAGTTGCGTTTGGAGTGGCCGGGGAACAGGTTGCGCACCTGCTCGCCGAAGGCCATTTTGCCGCCGGGCTCACGGCCTTTGGCTTGGCAATCTTCGCGATTTGCTGGGCATGGATTAACTTCTCATGGTTCGCATCCGCGTACGACACCGACGACTGGGCGTTCCGGCTAGCCACGATGGTGCAGATGGTCGGCGTGATCATCCTGGCGCTCGGACTTCCACAGGTGCTCCACTCAATCGACGAAGGCAGCCCCGTCGACAACAGCGTCACCGTCGCCGGCTACGTGGTGATGCGGGTCGCGATGCTCTTCTTATGGTCACGCGCTGCCCGGCAGGATCCGCCGCGGCGCCGGGCCTGCCAGACCTATGCCGTCACCATCGGTGTCGCACAGATCGGCTAGGTCCAACTGTTAATGCTGGCGGACTCGACCGTCGGGGAATTCTTCGCCTGGGGCGCGCTGCTCCTGGTGATCGAGATGGCGGGCCCGGTCATTGCCGAGCGCCGCAAGGTCGGGACCCCATGGCACGCGCACCATATTGCGGAGCGGTACGGCCTGCTGACGATCATCCCCCTTGGCGAGGGCGTGATCGGCACCGTAGCCTCGCTAGGCGCGGTGGTCGAATCCCAGGGGTGGACCCTAGACGCCGCGCTGGTCGCGGTTGCGGGCACCGGGCTGACGTTCGGGCTGTGGTGGATGTACTTCACGGTCGCCGTCGATCCATTCCGCCTCGCCTTGCTGGCCGGGACCGCAGGGTGCTCGTACTTCCCGTAATGCTTGCCACTGTTGGCGCGCCGATGGCGGTCTGCCTCGTCGTGCTCATGCTCGCGCCGCTCGTGCCCGTCATTGGTTACGAGACGGTCGGTTACAGACACATGGCCACCGCAGTCCAGCGCACCCTGGCCCCGCGGTCAGCAACCCATTGAATAGATAAGGTCCTCCACGAGCCTGCCAGAATTCGGACTGAGTCGCGAGAGAGATACCGTAGGAGCCCATCTTCGGATCACTCGTGAGCAATGGTGCGCAGCATGTGGATCCCGAGCGCGGTGAGTCAGGCCGGCCGGTGGTGATCGCAGCGCGCCGGAGAGGGCCTCCGAGGTCAACGGTCCGTGCTGGCATCGGTGACGAGCTGGTGGCGCACCCTTGGATATCACTCCTTGGAAATGGCATTCGCTGCACAAAGATCACCAGTTTCTCAATCCGCTCTGGGCGCCTCCAGCAAGATCGCGCGGGTTTCGAATCAATGGGGCACGCCGTTCGAGCAGCCGCGCCACCGGGTGGCGTGGCGGCACTCGACGCGTTGCTCACGCCCTGTTCAACGAGACAGCCGTGTTCGTCCACATGGGGGCGACGTTCTCGAAGGAAGAAGAGCTCGACGTCATCAAGACCGGAAGAATCCACTATCGCGACGTGGAGCTTAAGGACGTCTCGGTCCGGTTCATCGGAAGCACCGCCATCGTGCTCTCAACACTTCAGCTCGGATCCGTGGTGGACGGGAACGAAGTCTCCAACCCCTTCGTCGTCACCGAGGTCTATGTGCAACAAGCCGAGGGGTGGACCCTGGCATCGATGTCCTTCACGCGAGTCGTCACGCATAACTAGGCGGGCAGGGCCCGTCGATTGGCGTGCCGTCGCATGTCTTCCCCAGCTGAGAGTCTGAGCCGACATGCAAGACAGCCGGTGGCGTGTCGGGAGCCAAACTGGGAGCTTCCACCCTGCTTCCCTGCACACAGTGATGGACGCTTTGCCAAACCATGCGATCGAGCCGCGCCGGGCGCTGGCTACCTGGAACTCTTACCGCCCCACCCCTGATGGCGCAGACCAGCGCCAGTGCGGGCACAGCGAGAGCCGTACCGAGGATCGCGGCGCTGGTACGGCCACGGGGCCCGGGTGACATGGTGTGGATGAGGACAAGAGAGCGCGGGAGGACACATGTCGCAGCCCATCATCTACGTCGATACGTCCGAGGTTCGGCCGGGACGACTACAGGAGCTCAAGGCCGCCATGAATGACTTGGCTCAGTTTGTGCAGGCGAACGAGCCGCAGCTATTGGCCTACAACGTGTACTTCAATGACGACGGGACCCGAATGAGCGTCCTGCACATTAATTCGGACTCTGCCTCGCTGGCGCGGCACATGAAGATTGCAGGCCCGAAGTTCCCCCCGATCGGCGAGTTCATCAGGCTGCTCTCCATCGATGTGTACGGCCGAACGGATGACGGGCTGGTAGAAGGACTCCGGCAGAAAGCGAAGATGCTCGGCAGCGGGACCGTACGCGTGCACGACTTCCACGCCGGATTTGCCCGCCTGCCTAAGGCTCAAATTCAGTAGCGGCACGCCAGCGCAGCGAAGACAAGCGGCGTACCAACGCTCGGCCACTCCATCATTTTCGATCCCCAGCGACATACATGCTCGAAGGTGCCTGTGATCGATGGATGCCAGGAGATGGGACGCGCTCGATCAACGGCCGGAGGTTCTCATTCGTTGAAGCCGTCAGCGGCAGCTACCTAACGCAAAGGACTCCACCAAACGTGTGGCGGTCGTCGCCCAAGGAATAGGCATTGGCGGCGCGAACTCCCGTAAAAGGTACCTGGGTCGATCCGCTCCGGGCGATCACACACCGCGACCTGCACAACCCCGCGGCACGGCCCGGTGAAGCCGCTCAGTAACATGTGCACGCACTCCTCGTCGCCGCCGAGGATCTCGCCGGAACACGGAGCGTCGCGGCCGACACCTTGGCTACCCGCATCCCCAACGCATGCACGAACACCAGAGTTTGGGTCCCTGTTTGTTCTCTCTCTCTCTCTCTCTCTCTCTCTCTCTCTCTCTCTCTGTCTCTATCTAATGTGCTTCGGCGGCCGCCGATTTACGCCGGTCTGAATAGTCGGAAAGCGGTTGCTCAGAAATCGAACATGGAATGCTCGCCGGGCCACAGTTGGGCCACACGTGGCGGCGATTAGCGGCTTACGGCGGTCACTCAGAGTGAGCCCCGCCGGCGTCTGTTCGATGGCGTACGCGGGGCGTGGAATACTTCCAAGCTGGTCATGCGAGTTCGATTCTCGTCACCCGCTCCTGTGGCATAATCCCTTGTCAGGGGCATATTTCATGGCAAGTAATCGAACGCGGATCGCGGCATCAGATCGCGGCAGGCTGGTCATCTCGGGACAGATCATGCGGTGTGCAGGCGCAAGTTTGCCCTGGTCAGGAAGCCGTTCGAGGTCGGACTTCCGGCTCTCTTAGGTGATCACCAGCCTGATTCGCGGGCCACACACCGGCCACAACCGAGCATGACGGCCAGAGATGAGGCCTCCGCGTAGTCAATCTGACTGCCGCCGACAGATCCGGCCCATCGTCTAATCTTGCCCAGGTCAAGGCGTGCGGTGGCGAGTGCAATTTCGGCGCCACCGCCACGACTTACACAGCAAACCCGGCACGGGGCACGTCGCAGTGCTTGTCATCGACGGTCCAGCCGCGACCAATGATCGACGTGGGTACAGTCTCAGCCGCGTTGCCATCGCAGTCGCCACCGCCGCACGCGAAACCCTGTCAAGTCCTCATCCGGCATCGGGCCTACCGATGTGACGAGACCCCGGATCTGGAAGATCCGAGGCGCTGCGAACCATGTCGAAGTGCTGGCTCTAGGACTGGGTGTCGTGGGTCGCGAGCGCTTCACGTTAGTCGCTCACTTCATCGAAGGTCAGCACTGCACTCGTCGGTCTAATGGAGGCTTCTGTCGGGCTGCCTGGACCGCCAACTGTGGAATCTGACGGTGAGACCTGCCCGCGGGCGCGCAGGTGTAGGGGCCGGCGAAGGCGACAAGCTCCGGTTCGAACGGCACTTCTCGGATTAGTTGGAGATCGTCGTGGTGGCCCGAATCGTCAGTGCGTCAGCTGAACGACTAACCCGCATGAGGATGCGTTGTCCCGCCCAGTCGGGCGCGGGTGCGAGGGACCAATCTGAAAGTCCGTCGGTGACCACGGCGCCGATTTGCGGCCGCCCATCAGCGAACTCGACGCCAGCGTTGACCCAACGCTCATTAGAGACACGTACGAAGATTCCCGCTTGATCGAATTGGTCCGAGATGGAAGCCGTGAACTCCACTTCCATGGCGCTGTCGAGCGCAAAGGGTGCGATGAGTGAGAATGACAAGTTGATTTGGCCCACTGTGCTGGACTGATTTGGCCCCACCCTGGGTTAGGTGTTGGCGACTCCTTTCTTGGTTCGTGTGCTGTTGAGTCGGTAACTGCTGGTGCCGGTTTGGATGATGTGGGCGTGGAAGGTGAGCCGGTCGACGACGGCAGCAGCCAGTCGAGGGTCGGTGAATGTGTTGCCCCATTCGGAGAAGGGGGCGTTGGAGGCGCAGGCAATGGAGGCTCTTTCTTCCCTGGCGGTGATGATCTGGAACAGCAGCTCTGCGCCACGCGGGTCCAAGGTGAGGTAGCCGACTTCATCTAAACAGAGCAGATCGAGCCGGGCGTAGCGGCCGACGACGCGTGAGAGCTGTTTGTCATCGGCAGCTTCGGCGAGCTCGTTGACCAGTTGCGCGCAGGTGAGGTAGCGGACCCGACGGCCCTGTTCGGCGGCGATGGTGCCTAGGGCGATGAATAGATGGGTTTGCCGGTGCCGGAATCACCGAGCAACACCAGCGGTTCGCCGGCGTCGATCCAGGCGCCGGAGGCGAGATGGCCTAAGGCGGCGGGGGTGAGATCGGGGATCCGAGTGTGGTCGAAGTCGGCAAGTCGTTTGGTGCGCGGGAACTTTGCTACGTTGACCAGCCGGATCCGGCGGCGGGCCTCTCGTTCGTCGCATTCGGCGGTCAGCAGCTCTGCCAGGAACGCCTTATGCGACAGACGCTGTTTGGCGGCCGCGGCCGCCAGCTGCCCACACTGGGCGCGGATGGTGGGCAGCTGCAGCGTTTTCGTCGCGGCTGCGATAGCGGCCTCAGCAGCCGGCTCGGCGAGCCGGGACAAGGCCGCGGTCATGCCATGGCCCCAGCGAGCAGCTGATCATAACCATTTAGCGAGGGGGCCGGCCGGTCGTCGACGGCCTCTTCCGGCGCCACGATGGACGGTGCTTGACCGGGATGAATGGCGCGTCGGGCCTCGACGGCGACCAGATCCGGGTGGCAGCTTTCCAGCCTCAGCGCGGCACGGATTCCTGCGATCACAGCCTCGGCGGACAGCGTTCGGTGCAGCAGCAACACCCCGTCCGCCAACGCCTGACGCACCGTTTGCGATGCACCCCAGAGGGCAGATGCGGCCGCCTCGCCGCGGCGCCTCAGGTCGAGCTTGGTGCCACTGTGGTTCGCGGCGACTTAATCGAGCCACGAACTCTGCCACCCGCATGCCAGGCGCAGACGCCGCTTACGGGACAGGAGGCTCCGTGACGTGCTGCACCTGAAGCTGCCGGTCCTGGCCAGCATTGATCGTTGAAGCGCGTCGCCGCCCTGATCCACTGGGTTGCCCGTTTGATGTCAACCGCCAGGCTGCATGAGGTGATGGTGCGGCAGCTAGCAAGCACGACAGCATCGAGATTCTGCACCTCGCCGCCAAGTGCCCCAGCCATCGCCGCATCCAGCAGCGTTGTGCCCTCGCGGGTCCTGCCCAGCTCGACCAGCACGGCACCCAGCTCGCTTCGCGCGCACACCTCGAGGTCTGCATCATTGCTCTCGCGTGCTACATCCAGCGCTTCGCGAGCCTTCCCCTCCGCTGCAACGAGGTCATCGTTATGAAGGGTCACGGCCTCGCAAAACAGCACCCACCCGCATCGAGTCCGCAGTCCTCGACGACTCGGCTCGCTCTGGCCAACCAGCCACCGATGCACTGAAGTTGCCGAAGGTCATGTCGTAGCCGAGGCACAGATACATCGCAGCGAAGAAGGCGTTCTCGTTGTCCCCCCTCCCGGCGGAATATGCCGAAGGCACGCTCCTGAAGCCGGACCGAGCTCACCGGGTCGCGCGACCACCACCGGGCGAGGGCAAGTCCGAAGAGGGCCGCACCTGATTCCTCGATCTCGAGGCTCGCTTCGAAGCCGGCTCGTGCCTCTTCCCAACGACCTGCGCTGAGCGCTTCGTCCGCCGCGGCCAACAGCGCCGTCACGTCGTTGATCGATTGCCCCTCCGGCATGGATTAAGTCTCCGGCGCTTTCAGCGGCGCGTCCACGGCCCTCGGGACGTGGTGTCCCAGCGTTTACCAGGAATATCTCGGCAAGAGGCCTACCGGGCGCTGACCGGTCCGCGGTCGCGAAAGAGGTGGCACGCCTTTCGTCCAC
>DASUYM010000193.1:0-10302 GCA_036377435.1 Propionibacteriaceae bacterium | reverse complement strand
ACTGGAAGCTACATCTCCAACCTGATGTGCTGGCGCGATCATGATGTTGGCCTGCTTGTTGGGCCCGACTATGGCCCACGAGATGTCCTGCAATTGATCTCGCGATTCCTGCAGCTTCCAGGGGTGGTCGGCTTCGACTATCGGGACGAACGGGCTGAACGTAGCCCAACCGGACTCGTCAAGGAGGAGCGGTATCACGTCCCGTTCCAGATTGCCCGTGGCGCCGGCATCTGGCGCCTCGATCTTTCGCTCTGGCGCACGATCTTCATGAGCTATACCGCCGTCATCGATGACGGCGTACGTAAACCGGAGCAGTTCCGGCGCTGGCTCGCCGGTCGCGGACGCCAGCTATCTCTACCTCGGCCGCGTGCTCGCTGCCTACGTCGCTGTGATCGTTGCCGTGCTCGGCATTCACGCACGGCACAGCGGAACGCCTCGGTACGGCCGGTTGGGGACAACCGGAACGGTGCTGACCATCGCCGGGTACGCGATCATTGCAGTCATGACGGTTATCAGCATGGTGCAGGGATACGCATCGCTCCTCACTGTCCGCCTTGCCGGTGCAGTGGTGTTGCTCGTCGGCTCCGTGCTTCTCGGCGTGATCATTCTCCGTGCCCGGTTGTTGCCCTGGTGGTGCGGCGTGCTGCTCATCGTGGCTTTCCCGCTGGGCCATTTCGCGAACGCGATCTTCGGTGCTGCAGAGAATCTGCTGCTGGCACTGCTCTGGGGCTCTGTGGGCATTGCGTTGCTGTCACGCCGTGAAGGAGTTGCAGACTCCGCGGCGGCCCAGCCTGCGCAGGCCGGCTGACTTTCGATTGGTGGTGAGAGGGTGAGAAGGCATCCGCTGATCGCGTTCTTTCTCTTGGCGTACGTCCTGACGTGGTGGATCTATCCGCTGCTGACGTTCTCTCCGCTTCTCGGCCTCTTCGGGCTTTTCGGGCCAGCACTCGCCGCGATCATCATGGCCGCGGTGACGGGCGGCAAGCCGAGAGTGAAGGCGTTGTTCAGCCGAGTCGTGCTATGGCGGATCGGACTGCCCTGGTACATGATCGCGCTCGGCCTGCCGACCGTCCTGTCGATCGCCACCGCTGGTCTGAGCTACCTGCTGGGCGCCTCGGAGTCCATTCAAGTCGGCGCGCTGACGGTCCTCGAGCTGGTGCTCTTCGTGCTCGTGGTCGGCGAGGAGCTGGGCTGGCGCGGCTACGCCTTGCCGCTGTTGCTCGAGAAGCGATCCGCTGTGACGGCCAGTTTGATCTTGGGTGTGTTGTGGGGCTTATGGCATCTGCCGACCTTCGTGGTCCCCGGAACCCCTCAGTATGGCCTGCCCTTGACGGCGTTCGTCCTGTTGACCATCGAGTACTCGATCTTGATGACGTGGGTTTTCCTCCATACGCTCGGCAGCGTCCTCATCGCCACCTTGTTCCACGGCGCGATCAACCTCTCTCAGGCCATCTTCCTGGGCGGTGTGGACGGTGCCAGCCGGTATTGGCTGCTGAGCATCGTGTATGGCGTCGCCGCGCTCATTGCGGCCGTTGCCCTCGGGTTGACCGCTCTAGGAAAGCCGGCGCGCTCGAGCCCAGCACGAGTTGAAGCCACGGACGTGTAACTCCTCCAGGACAAATACACTGATTTCGCATCACCAGTGAGCCTCAAAGAACGCCATTGCTGCCTTCCAGCCTCTGCTGCCAATACTGAATCAGGGCGAGCGTCGACTACTTCTTGATCAACTTTCCCGAGCCGCTGATCTCCTGTTTGATCTGCGGATTTCCGCTGTAGGTGAGCGTTCCGCTGCCACTGATCTGGACATCCAGCGCCTCGGTCGCGAGAACGCTCGCGCTGCCACTACCGGAGATGCGAACGTTCGCGATCTTGCTTGTCAATTGCTCGGCTTGGTACCGGCCGGAGCCGGAGATTTCCAGATCTTGATCATTGACAGCGCCACCAGCGGTGATCGTTCCCGAGCCGCTGATCTCGATACTGAGTGCAGCTGTCGTGACATTTTGTACTTGAATATTGCCGGACCCAGACACAGCCAGACCATTGAGGTCCTTCACAGTCAGTGAGTACGTGATCGGCTTGGTAGGGACGATTGTGGTGTTGGGCTCTGTGCCGAGACTGAGCGTGCCGTTTGAAACCTCACTGGTGAGGCGTGGCAGCAGATTGTCCTCTGCCGAGATCGAGAGAGACTCAGTCCCCGTTTTCTCGATAGTGAGCTCGCCCGTTCCACTGAGCTCGACCTTGGTGAAACCGCTCACTGGCCGCGACTCCGTAGTGAGCTGGCCGGACCCCCGCGTCACCGAGCACGCCGTCACTAACAGCACAACCGCTAGCAAGGCCAGAGCAACACGCAATCGCATGAGAACCTAGCCCCACCAGTTCGACGGCAGGTCTGCCAGGCTGATGCGGCGACCGGTCACCCGCTCAGGCGTAATTCGGATGTATTGAGAGCGATCACCGGGTGCCCACGGCAGGAGCGGAGTCTGATGGAGCTTCTCCAGCTCGCTGGCATCCACGACCGCCTCCGCCCGACCGCTAACGACCACACTCCAACCTGTTCGCTGGCGTTGTTCAATTCCATCTATCTCAAAGGAAACCGGTGTGTCTCGGAGGGCACTTCCCAGCTTGCTGTGCGGATCGGTCCGGCACACCACCGTCTCGCCATGCACCAGGTAATTCAGAGGCATGATCACCGGCGGGGCGCCGGCCCGCTCAACGAAAGCCACTCGCCCGAAGTGATGTGCACTGAGCAGCTCGAGGCATTCATTCTCCGCTAGGTCTTCCATCAGGCTGTCCGCCATTGGGCCTCCGATCTTTGACAGTGATGATGCCGTACACCGCGCTGCGAGTGGAAACATACGCCTTCACATCGGCTGGCCCAGAATCGTGCCGGCCGACTTCACCATCTCGCGAGATATGTTGCATGGTGTCAAGGAACGGGCCGAGCGCGCGATCTCACACCAAGAGGTGGGTGTCAATGAGTGATTGTTGCAACCGGACTGGCTACCAGACCGTGTTCAGCGACCGATTCGCCAGGCGGGTCGCCCGCACCTATCGCAAGCGCGGGCTCGATCGCACACAACGCCGAATGGCGTCCTTCCTGACCGACCGCGGGATCAAAGACGCGTCAGTACTCGAAATCGGCGGCGGCGTGGGTGAGATGCAGATTGAGCTACTGTCTCGCGGCGCGCGCGAGGCAACGAATCTGGAGATCTCGCGAAGTTATGAGACGCAGGCGGCTGCGCTGCTTGCACGATCCGGGATGACCGATCGAGTGAGGCGTCGGTTCGTGGACATTGCGACCTCCCCCGACGAGGTCGAGCCAGCTGATGTCGTGGTGCTGCACAGAGTGGTGTGCTGCTATCCGGACTACGAACGGCTGCTTTCCGCGGCCGCCAGCCATGCCAAACGGCTCCTCGTCTACTCCCATCCGCCGAGGAATCTGCTCAGCAGGATGATGGTCGGCTGCGAGAACCTGCTGCATCGATTACGCGGCAACGCCTTTCGCGCATTTGTGCACCCGCCGGCCGCGATGATGAAGGCAGCGCAAGCGCAAGGGCTGTCGGTCAGTTACCGGCATCGCGGGATGCCCTGGACCATCGTTGGCTTCGAACGGTTCGCTCCAGCAACGTAGAACTTCCCAAGATTGGCAGTCCGGGGCTCAGCAAGAACGACCGACGATGGGTCCGTGGAATACTCGTCAGCATTCGTTTCTGCTGAAATGTGGCTAGAGCGGGGGTCGCGCCTCAAGGAGCCCGGTCGGCAATGGCTGAGTACGTCTGCGACAGATGCGGTGAAGTAAACCCGGTTGGAACCGTTTTCTGCGCTTCCTGCCAGCGACTAGTGTGCGGATCGAGGACCCGATGATCACGCTCGAGGTCGAACCGAGCCTGGTGCGCGTGCTCGACAGCACAGTCGGTTTGGCCCGGGTCATCGCTGAGAATCGCTCAGGACGCGACTGGGCGAGCGTAAGGCTCAAAGGCAGCGATCCGGAACGAATTGTCGGGGTGAGCTTGGCTTCATCGGAGCTTCATGTGCCTCCTGGCGGGACAGCGCAAACCGACGCCCGCCTGGAAGCGCCGCTGCCCGACGCTGGCACCGAGGTGAGCCGAACGGTGACATTCAGCGCCATGGACGGTCGCCGCACTTCGACCGCAACTGCGACCTTCGTACAGGCTGCGAGTGCCTCACCGATGTCCACCCTGGCCGTACGTATCGAGCCCGGCACCCTACGGGTGAGCGACGTCGACAGCGCCACGCTGCAGGTCGTACTGGACAACCGTCGAGGACTCTCCGGAGTGCGCATCTTCCTGGACGGCAGCGATCCTGAACGGGCCATCCGGTTCACGTTCTCGCTGCCGGTGGTGGACTTAGGCCCCGGGCAGGTAGTGGAAGTCTTCCTGCGGCTGGATTCCTGGCGTCCGCCACCGGGCCAGGAGTGGACTCGTCAGTTCACCGTAACGGCCAGCGACGGTTACACCACGGTGGACACCTCGGGATCCCTGGTGCAGGCATCATCACCTGCGGCGACCGCGACGGTCACCGCACCACGAGCGGCGTCGGGACAGCAGGTTACGCCCCCGTTCACGATCGCTGCCTTCGACGACCGGTCGGAGGCTCACGCTCAGGGCAGTCTCATCCAATCCTCGGAAGAGCGCCGGCCGTTGGCTCGGCTGCTGCTGACGTTGTTCGGCGCGCTGGCAATGATCTTGGGGGTGTTTCTCCCGTGGGGGGCTTCTAGTAATCAGCGCGGCGTCGACCTGACCGTGAACACGTTCGCGCAAGCATTTGGCGCCAGCCTGAACTTGGGAGGTGCGGAGTTCGTGATTTCTGTGGGGTTGGCGATACTCGCCCTCGCCATGCTGATGATCTTTGGGCTGTCTGGTCGCTCGGGGCGGCTCAGCCGGCTGTCCGCGCTGACGGCTGTTTTGCTGCTTGTCGGGACTTTCGTCGCAATCGCCGTTGCCGGCGGCGACATCGGGCCGGGCCGCGGAGCGATCTTGGTACTCGCCGGCTGCGTCGCTGGCTATGTTGGCGGAGTGCTCGCGCGACGCTGACAGCCGGCGGGTCGGCGTTCCGGGTTGCGACCCCTATGCCACTTGGCACTTTTTGCTGGGTCTTAGCGACAGCCTCCGCAGATAGTGCCAAGACCAAGTATGTAGGGCACGCGGCCGACTTCTCGGGGTTGATATCTGAGGACTCGGGTATGTGCTTGTCACAGCCAATCTGCACGGCTGTTGGTACGCCGTCGGAGCTGCCAGCTCCCCGAGAAATGGAGGATTCGATGAGCGAGTCGACATCTGGTCGCGAACCTGGTGAGCTGAGGGTTGGTCGGGATACCGGATTTGACGAGGAGGAGACCTCGTTCAGCAGCGACTTTCGGTCTGGCTACGACGATGACCAGCCGCCGGCCCGGGTGGTGGAAGAGGCCAGCGAAGATGACATCGATTCACACGCCGCTGATAGAGCCGCCGGCTACGAGGACGAGGATCTAGAGGACGAGGACGACACCGTAGGGTGAAAGTCAGGCTGCCCTGTGGCTGGTTGGCGTGAATAAGGCAGTTCGATCTACTCAATCTACTGCGTTGATGCGGCTGCAGACCCGCCCAAGGACCCTCACCAAGGATCCTTGGGCGAACCGTCTACGTCAGCGTTGTCAGCGCCGGTCGTCGTCGGTGATCGGGCGGTCCATTGGAGTGGGCTCTTCCGTCGGAAGATCCGCCGTTTCACGGTAATCACCGGTCGCCGGTCTGCTCACTGGCGGTGTGCCGGCCTCCGGCGGCATCGGCGTCGCGGGCTGGGGCCTCGCAGCTAGCGGGGTGCCGACATCCATGCCCGTGGTATCTGCCGGGGCGTCATCGTCGGAGCGTTTTCCAGCAGCTGCCGCGGCTGCGGCAACGCCGGCGACGGTCGCCGCGCCTGCTGCAGCGCCAGCAACGACCTTCCCAGAAACCCCTGCCTTGCCAGTGTCGCCTCGCGAGGCGGCGGCGTCATCGAGACCCGGCGTACCGACCCCAGCACCCTCACTGACTGATCCACGCCACGCACCAGTCGCATAGCGCTCGGACTCAATGAAAGCCTTGAATCGATCCAGGTCTGCCTCGGCTTGGTTCTCGACGATGTTGAGCTTGTCTCCAACTTTCTCAATCAAACCCTCGGGCTCGTACTCCAGCGTGAGATGTATCCGAGTCTGCCCACCACCGACATCTTCAAAAGCCACTGCGCCCGCGTTTGTGGCGCCCTCGGTGGCTGCCCACGCAATTCTCTGGTCGGGCACCTGTTCCAAGATCTTGGCCTGCCACTGGCGGCGTACACCGGCGATCTCGGCAACCCATTCCAGGCGGTTATCACTGAGCTGCGTGACGCTCTTGACACCTCCCATGAATTGCGGAAAGTCCTCAAACTGTGTCCATTGGTTGTACGCCGTGCTTACCGGCACGTTGACCATCACAGACTTCTCGACCTTCGTCGTCATGACATCCCCTCATCTGGTTGCACGGCCCAACGAATGCAGCGATGGCATGAGTGGGTCGTGCTGCTTTGTCTGGTTCCGATTTCGTACCCCCGGCCAAACCGATTCAAACTGGATGTGATCGACTTCGCTCCTCAGGTCGGATTGCTGGCGTACGCCGGTTGAAGACAGCATGTTCTTGACGCTGTACTGCAGGGCGCTCGACAACCGCTTGCCGAAGCCAGTCCTCGCCGACGCAACGGCTGGTGAGATGGTCCGCAAGCTCGATTACGACTTCGAGCAGCTCAAGGTAAACAAGAATTTCATCCTCAACGTCGCACTCCGAGCGAAAAAGCTTGATGAGGTGGCGTCGGGCTTCATTCGCCACCACCCAGACGCGGTGGCGCTTGACCTGGGCGCCGGGTTGGACACTCGGATGGTCCGCATTGCGGCACCGGCCACCGTCGACTGGTACGACGTCGACTACCCCGTCGTGGTCGCCGCTCGAGAGCGCTTGATACCCGATCGCGTCAACGCTCACAACATCGCCGCCGACGTGACGGACCCCGACTGGCTCAACACCGTTCCCAGCGACCGTCCGGCGGTGATCGTTGCCGATGGACTGATGGGGTTCCTTACCAAGGAGGACTTCGTGTCTCTGCTGAACCGGCTCATCGACCACTTTCCCAGCGGAGAGATGGCCTTCAACAGCTACACCAGCTTTGCCGTCTGGGCCAGCAAGCACGTCCCTGGCACCTCGTCCGTCGCCGGCCTCCTGAAGTTTCCCGGCGTCGACGACCCCAGAGAACTCGAACACTGGAACCCGAAACTGAAACTGATCAGGGAAATCCTTCTCACTAGGGAACCCGAGATCGCCGCGTATCCGACCGCCGTCCGCCTCTACAACCGGCTAATGGCGACGAGCACAACTTTGTCCCGAAAGGGGACCATCGTCCTGCACTACCGCTTCTAGAACAGGCGCAGTTTCCACTGCGCTGTGAGACACCGGCACATTGTGCTAGTCGGCCAGCGCGGCGTTACGGAAGAATGTTGGTCACTCGGGTCGGTGCTATTTCGCTTCCAGGAGAGATCATGACTACGACTGCGCCGTCCCCAGACAACACAGCTGAGCACGCCCGGCTCGCTCAGGCAACTGGCCAGGCGGAGGACAACCTCTTCGAGTCAAATCCCTGGTACGAGTGGGGCCCGTATCTCTCCGAGCGCGCGTGGGGCACCGTACGCGAGGACTACAGCGACAACGGTGACGCCTGGAGCTTCTTTCCACATGATCATGCGCGCTCTCGCGCCTACCGGTGGAACGAAGACGGCATGGCCGGTCTGTCGGACATCCGGCATGACCTGTGTTTCGCCCTGGCGTTGTGGAACGGCGTCGACCCGATCATGAAGGAACGCATGTTCGGCCTCACCGGCCCGCAAGGCAACCATGGTGAGGACGTCAAGGAGTACTGGTGGTACCTCGACGGGCTCCCCAGCCATGCGTGGCTCCGCTGGCGGTATCACTACCCGCAAGCCGCGTTTCCCTATCAGCAGCTCATCGATGAAAACGCTCGACGTTCTCGCGACGAACCAGAGTTCGAGCTGATGGATACCGGGGTCTTTGATCATGGACGGTACTGGGCGGTCGATGTGGCGTACGCCAAAGCGTCGCCGACTGAGGTTCTTGCCAAGATCACGATCAAGAACCATGCATCCGAGGAGGCCACGCTCTCCGTGCTGCCCACGCTGTGGTTCCACAACACCTGGCAGTTCGACGGCACTGAGGCACCGGTGTTGTTCCTGGATGGGGAGGGCATTGTCGTTGATCATCAGCGCCTCTCCGGCTACCGGCTTGATGCCGCTCCGACGGCCGGCGGCACCCGCCCGCAGGCCTTGTTCTGCAACAACGAAACCAACAACCCGCAGCTCTTCGGAGCTGCTCCGATCACCGATTACCCGAAGGACGGCATCAACGACCACGTGATCACGGGCGCGAACACTGTGAACCCAGACCACCGTGGCACCAAGGCTTCGTGGTGGTACCAGATCACCGTTCCAGCCGGAGGCCAAGCGGAGGTGCGTCTCAGGCTACATCGACCTGATCAAGAGCAGGCAGCCGCAGATGAGGCCTGGCATGGTGGCTACTTCGACACCGTTATGGCAGGCCGCGAACGGGAAGCTGACGAGTTCTACGCCGCCTTGGCGCCCGAGGACATCGGCGTGGAAGAGATGCGAGTGCTGCGCCAGTCGTGCGCGGGCTTGATCTGGAGCAAGCAGATGTACCCGTACCGGGTATCCCGCTGGCTTGACGGAGATCCGGGTAAACCACCTCCGCCGCCCGGACATCGGTTCGGTCGCAATTCCGGTTGGCGGCACCTTGATTCCTTCGATGTCCTAGCCATGCCGGATCCTTGGGAATATCCCTGGTTTGCCGCCTGGGATCTCGCGTTTCACACCATTACGTGGGCGCATCTCGATCCGGCGTTCGCCAAATATCAGTTGCTGGTGTTATTGCGGGAATGGTTCCAGCATCCAAACGGGGCTCTGCCGGCGTACGAATGGAGTTTCGACGACGTCAATCCCCCTGTCCATGCCCTGGCCGCGATCCGGGTTTTTGTCATTGACGGCGCCACGGACCTGGATTTCCTCGAGCGCATTTTTCAGAAACTACTGCTCAACTTCACCTGGTGGCTCAACCGTGAGGATCCCGAGGGCAACAACATCTTCGGCGGCGGTTTCCTGGGCCTCGACAACATCAGTCCCATCGATCGTTCACACCTGCCCCCGGGTGTCAAGCTCGACCAGGCAGACGGAACGGCGTGGATGGCCTACTACTCCGTCGCAATGCTCGCCTTGGCGGTGGTTCTTGCCGAACGGGACCCAGTCTATGAGGACATGGTTGTGAAGTTCCTGGAGCAATTGGTCCTCGTGATGGACGCGCTTGAAGCGTCAGGCTGCTATGACCCAGACGACGGGTTCTTCTACGACCTCCTCACCGATGCCTCCGGTAACAAGGAGCCAATCAAAGTGCAGACGCTGGTCGGCGTGATTCCCGCCCTGCCTGCCATGACGCTGCCAACTCGGAATACCGAACGAGTGCAACGCTTGCGTAAGCGGTTTGCTCGGAGGATGGAAGCTCAGAATCGGCAGATCTTGGATTGGCGGATCCGCGGAACTGGAGAGAACCGCCGAGGGCTAGTGTCCATCGTGCCACCGGACAAGCTGGCCCGGATCCTCGAGACCTTGTTCGACGAGGATGCGTTCTTGTCTCCGCATGGGTTGCGCGCCCTATCAAAGCGTCACTCCACGCCCTATCAGGTCCCGGGCATGCCAGGTGCAATGATCGAATATGAGCCCGCCGAATCTCACACCGCTATGTATGGCGGCAATTCCAATTGGCGCGGACCGGTATGGTTCCCTGTCAATTATCTGGTCATTCGTGCCCTGCTGCAGTACGACGAATTCTTTGGACCTGAGTTCACGGTCGAATATCCGACCGGGTCAGGCCAGCATTTAGCCTTGCGCGATATCGCCGGCGATCTTGCTGACAGGCTGGTCAGCATCTGGCTCCCCGGCCCGAACGGCCAGCGGCCCGTTTACGGGGGCGTTGAACTCATGCAGTCCGACCCAGCCTGGAAAGACAACCTCATGTTCTACGAGTACTTCCACGGTGACAACGGTGCCGGGCTCGGAGCGATGCATCAAACCGGCTGGACGGCTTTGGTCGCCGATCTGCTGCTCGACCCGCCCCGTCACGTGCGCCGGATGATCTTCTACGACACGAGCACGACCCCCGACGTGTCCACCATGGCAGGCCCGGCCGGCTAGCATCCAGTTCGGAGCGGCTCCATGGCATC
>DASUYM010000192.1:0-20470 GCA_036377435.1 Propionibacteriaceae bacterium | reverse complement strand
GCCACCAGCCAACTCCATCAAGGTTTTCGCCCAACCGGATGCCGGTCGATAAAGAAAGGAGCCTTCGATGATGTTCCCAGGTTGGGGCATGGGGGGCTGGATGATGGTCAGCTACGGGTTCGTGGTGCTGTTGTTATTGGTTGGGATCGTTGTGGCGCTTGTCGCGCTGTCACGCCGAACCGGGCGAAGCGGGCCCACAGCGACACCCACAGCAAAGGAGCTGCTCGCCCAACGCTACGCCCGCGGAGAGATCGACGACGACCAGTACTTCCAGCGGTTGAGCGTGCTCGACTCCAACCATGAACCGGCCCGCCCGACCGATGGACTTCGCTAGTCAATACGCCTGGCGCATGTTCCCCGGGTTGCGTGACTTTCTCCATGGCTGGACAGCGACGTTTCTTGCAAGCGCATGCATCTGTCCAGTCTGAAGCAGCCGATGAATCTCGCCGGCCAGCAGGCAACGGGAGGAGATATGACTCCATCCCATGTAGCGTGCATCCTGGACGGCAACGGCCGATGGGCTCAGGCCCGCGGGATGGTCCGCTTCGCCGGTCACAGCCACGGGGCCGATGCTGCCCGGCGGACCGTCGAGGCGGCTGACGACATGGGGCTTGAATGGTTGTCTATGTACGTGTTCTCCACCGAGAACTGGGCGCGGCCGGCACCCGAGATCGCCGTGATCATGCGGGCGATCGAGAGGTTCATCGACGTCAACCTCGAAAGCTGGCACCGCCGTGTTCCTTCCCGATTTGTGGCCGGACATGACACCGGAGAAATTCCAGGACGCCATCGAGGTCTACCGCCATCGTTCCCGCCGCTTCGGCAAAGTGGCCATGCGGTGATCATGCTCGCCACGTGGGGTACCGCCCTGGACGCAGCCGGCATTGGCGGCGAGCGGCAGCGCCTTGACTACACTCGCTGCGCGCACTTTATCCGCGACCGAGACACCGGACCCTACATCGGCGCCCGTGTCCTGGGTCCGCCAGCCGTGCAGCCGCACCTGCTGGCCGGGCTTGCATTCGCCAACCGCACCGATGACCTCGCCGACGGGGGCAACAGTGTGCTCGCTCAAGCCCGGCGCGTGGACTGGCTGGCCCAAGCGCGACGCGGGGTGTCGGACGATTCGTGTCCCTATCCGATCATCCGCGCGTACGTGAACTCGGTGACGGTACGGGGGCTGTGCCGGTCGTGGATGCTGCGCTTGCTGGACGCCGCTGAGCTGGAACCCGACTTCGCCGGGTTCGCCAGCGAGGCAGAGTTCGGCCAGTACGTGGACCGCTATACCTGGCCGCTGCTGATGTGCTCGGCAGGTCTCCAATACCAGGGCGGCCCCAGCGATGAAGTGGCCCGGACCTGGCGGGCATACGCAGAGTTCGCGCAGCGCTTGGATTTCCTCAACGATCTCGGGGCGGATCTGGCGGATGGACGCCTGTGTCTCTCCGCCGACGCCCTCACCCTGCACGGGGTGACCCGCTCCGACCTCGAACAGGGCCGGGACACCACTCAAGTGCGCGCTCTGTTGCAGGATATGTGCGCCCGCGCCCGTACCTCGCTGAAGGAAGCACGGGCGGTGCTGGAGGTGTGCGATCCAGGCCAGCTGGTCGCGGCCCGTTCGCTGCTCATCCTTCAGGAACGGCAGCTCGATGACATCCAGCACTCCGGAGCGCGTATCCTCAGGCGGCCGGTCGGCTTCCACCGCCCAACGATGGTTCGCACCATCCTGAGCGCCTTGCGGAGGTAGCCCGAACTCTTGTTCGCCAATCCATGCCCACCGATAGTTAGTAGCCGACGTCGGAGGATAGAGCTCAACCAGCCGTGCAAGGCCTGGATGACTTTGTCCATCCGGAACGGATAGGCCAGGATCTGTTGACACTGCGAGTCGACACCCTCGGTCTTGCCCGGAGTCAATCGGTCCGCTCGAGCGGGGGCGATCGGACGTTCACCGCCGACGGTGTCGCGGGAGCCGTGGCGCACGCCGACCGGCTGGGGCCCCTACCGGGCTACGGTCGCGCACGCTCTGCCCCGACGTCGCGGGCCAAGATGCGGCGCCACATCGACGCTGTTCGCCAGGGCCACCAGCGGGTCCAATAGGCCGTCCTCATGCTCGTTCAACTTCGACAGCGCCACCATCGGCTGGAGGCCGCCTCCTACATCGGCGACACCGCAGCCGAGACCATCACCATCCACAGTCGAGGATGACCCATCGGGGTCGGGTCGAGGTCAGGCAACCGAGCCGCGATCTTGATGGATCGTCTTTGGCCGACCTGGTTGCTCTACTTCACTGCTGTCCCGGCATCCGACTCTGCTGCTGGCATGGGGTACGACTTCGAACCGCCGACCTCAAGGTAAGGGACCTTTGGCCCTATCTGGTTGTCCTCAGCTCACTTACAACGGGAGAAATAAGGGGGTGGCGTGATGGCTAGGGCGCGCGCACCCGGATCGGCGGCAGGTCGAACACCTGGCGCCGCGCCACGCCCACCTCGAGCGCTCCGGCCAGCCCCTCACCGCACCCGGCGCACGCCCGCGGCCTGCCTGTACGGAGAGCTTCTCGGCTCCCCCTATTCCTCCCTCACAAAGGAGAGATGTCATGGACGCGATTGTCAGAACCCGGCAGGGAGTCGTCCAGGGGAACATGGGCCAAGGCGTCGCCGCCTTCAAGGGAATCCCCTACGCCGCCGCCCCGTTCGGCCCCCATCGGTTTCAGCCACCTCAGCCAGCCGAGCCATGGGAGGGCGTGCGCCAAGCGCTCACGTATGGCCCGACTGTGCCCAAGGCGCCTCTTGTTGCGCCCTTCGACGCACTCATTCCGGAGACAGATCTGCCCGGTCAGGAGTGCCTCAACCTCAATATCTGGTCGCGGGACCTGCAACAGGGGCGGCTGCCAGTCATGGTTTGGATTCATGGGGGCGCCTTTTCGAACGGATCGGGATCCAATCCCCTTTATGACGGCACGCGCTTCGCCCGCGATGGCGTCGTCTGTGTCACCTTCAACTATCGGCTGGGAGCCGAGGGCTTCCTCTTCCTGGGGGACGGTGTTGCCAATCTCGGCTTGCTTGACCAGATAGCCGCCCTCCAATGGGTGCGAGAGAACATCGCGGCCTTCGGCGGCGACCCAGAGAACGTCACCCTCTTCGGCCAGTCGGCCGGAGCGATGAGCATCGCCACCCTGCTCGCGATGCCTCGTGCGCGGGGCCTGTTCCGCCGGGCGATTGCCCAGAGTGGAGCAGCCCATCATGTCAACTCCTCGGCGAGCTCGCGGCGGGTCGGCCAGTATCTGGCCCAGCAGCTGGGCGTGGAGCCCACCCTCAAGGCCATGACCGCCGTTCCCATCGACCGCTTGGTTCATGCCCAGCGGGAGTGGAGCATCGGGGCCGTGGCGCGCCGCTATAGCGAAGTGGTTGCATCGCGCGAAACAAGGCAGGCCCGGGGGGAGGTGGGCCCCGATGCTGGGGGCTCCCCTGAGCGGCTGCATTGGGACGAGGTGGCCGCCGATGTCATGCCGTTCGAGCCGGTGGTCGACGGCCAAATCCTGCCCAGGCGCCCGATCGAGAGCATCGCTGCAGGTGCGGGCGGCGAGGTCGATGTTCTCGTCGGAACCAACGCCGACGAGTATCGGCTGTTCTTGATCCCCACCGGGCTGATCAACTTCATCAACGAAGACTTCCTGGCTGCAGCCATCGCCGCATGCGGATTGTCAGTCCCAGAGACGCTGACCACCTACCGCGCCACTCGGCCTGCGGCCAGCCAGGGGGAATTACTGGAGGCCGTCCTTACCGACTGGATCTACCGCCTTCCTGCCGTCCGCTTGGCCGAGGCCCACACCCCTAGGAGCGGGCGCACCTACATGTACGAGTTCGCCTGGAAGTCGCCGCAGTTCGCTGGACAGCTGGGCGCCTGCCATATGGCCGAGCTTCCCTTCGTGTTCGACAACCTGGACAAGCAAAGCTTGGAGGGACTGGTGGGACCCCATCCCCCACAGCCGGTCGCCGAGGCCATGCACGCCGCCTGGGTCGCCTTCGCCACCCGTGGGGATCCCGGCTGGCCACCGTTCGAGCTTTCACGAAGGGCGACAATGTGCTTCGACACGACCCCAAAGGTCGTGGAAGACCCCCGCTCCACCGAGCGTGTTCTGTGGTCGAGGCTCCGGTAGCTGCCGCCCTGACTTTGGTTGCTTCACCGGAATCCGTTGACGCGGCTACCGGCTTCCTCACCGCCCGGCGTCAAGGGCGCACACACACACCGGCACGGCGGTCATCATCGGCGAGATGAACACTTGCATCGGGGAACCGACCTCGTGGCCACGGACGAGACAGCGCCCGAACGGCCAGGCATGCGGTTTGAGGTTGAGTGCATCGTCGATCGCTCCCTTAAGCGCACGTTGGCCTATTCGGTATGCGGGTAGCTCGCCAGACATGTCGGGTAACTCGGCCTCAAAAGGCTTCCACGGTGAACCGTACATTGTTCGTGTCGTCTGGTGCTGTTGCCATGATCATTTTTCTTTCGTGTGCTTCGAATCTTGGTGGTGGCTTCGACTGGAAGGCCACTCGCCCAGCCATCGAGTCGTCAAACAATTGACGCTCGCAGTCGCTCGAAGCGTCGAGGCTCACACATGGTCGGCGATGCCGGCCAAGTAATCTTGAACACAAAGGGAGTCCGACGACCACATTGGTCGCGCCGGACTCATGATCACTTACGTGGCTTCCAGGAAAGCCTCGATCGCTACAAGTCAGCCTTCATAGTCGCTTCGACCTGATCTTTGCTAGTCGTGCTTGTGCTTAGGCCATGACGCGGACCACCGCAGTCGCTATGTTCGCTAGGCCTGGTTGGTCGGCATTGGTGACGCTTGATGCGGCCGGCCAGGTGATCAGCACTGCCGGCGGGTTGTCGGCTGGACGGATCAACTCGATTCGGACTGTGTCGCCGCTTGGGGTGATCTGGCCGGAAGCCAATTCGATGCGCGATGATGTGGATACGGCCGGGTTTCACCATCAAACGTCCCGCGCAGACAACAGACCTTGATCAACAATGGGCCTCCTGGCCTTGCCGGCCTTGCTCCAATACTTGCTGGCGTTGACGGCGAGGCGCCGCCCGATGGGGGTCGTGATTACAGGCTCACCGGGCGGCCGGTGCGAGCCGACTCATAGACCCCGGTAATGATCGCGATGGATTGCCGGTTGGTCTCCAGGTCGACCCGCAGCGCCTCCTGACCTGCAAGCGCGGCGAGGAAATTCTCGTATTGGCGGCGATGGGCGTCGATTGCCAGTTGACCGGGGCTGCTGCCGGCGGTCTGCTTGGCAGCACCGGCGGCATCGGGGTAGTCGGCGATCTGGTTGATTGCCATGCCCGGGTTGCCGTAGGCCCGCTCTTCGGCGCTGCTCTCGCTCGCGGTCCGGTGGATGAAGGTCAGCTTGTCGTTGTCGATAACGACCGAGCCCTTGTCGCCGTGCACCTGCAGCCTGGCGCTCAGCCCCGGGTAGGCGGCGGTGGTGGCATGCAGCACACCGAGGGCGCCGTTCTCGAACCGGACCACACCGACGGCGACGTCCTCGACCTCGATCCTTTCGTGGGCGAGGGTTCCGGTGTAGGCGAAGACCTCGACGGGGCGGCCCATCGTGGCCACGAGCAGGTCGACGGTGTGCACGCCCTGATTCATCAGCGCTCCCCCGCCGTCGAGCTCCCAGGTGCCACGCCAGTCGCCGGAGTCGTAGTAGGTCTGCCCGCGCCACCAGTCGATCGAGGCGATGCCGCTCGTCAGCCGGCCCAGCTCAGCGTTGCCGATGGCCGCCACCGCTACCTCGGTGGCGGGGTCGAACCGGTGCTGAGAGATGACCGCGACCTGAGTGCCAGCGCGGCGCTGAGCGCCGATGATCTCATCGGTCTTCGCTACGGTGGTCTCGGCGGGCTTCTCGATGATTACGTGCTTGCCGGCCTCGAGCGCCTCGATGGCTACCTCGGCGTGCCGGCCGGTCGGAGTGCAAACCGACACCACGTCGATGTCAACGGCCTGCAGTGCATCCGTCAGCGAGGTAAACGCCGTCCCGCCATGCTCGGCGGCCAGCTTCTCGGCCCGCTCGGGGTGGTGGTCGACGACGGCGACCAGGTCGATCCGGTCGGCTAGTTCGCTGATCACCGCCCCGTGGATGGTGCCGATCACGCCCGCACCGACAAGGGCGATCCGGATCCGATGGTCGGATTCGCTGACGGCGCTCATGCGTACGCAATCCCTTCGCTGGTCAGGATATCGGTGAAGGCCTTCCACGACTTGGTGAACAGCTCGGGGCCGGACAGCGCCCCGTAGGCGGTGTACTCACCGAGGTGCGGCTCCAGCGAGAAGAACCCGTCGAAGCCGTCGGCCCGGAGGGCGCGGACCGTCTCGGGCACCTCGCCGTCGCCAGCACCAGCGACCACGACCGTCCCATCCGACAGCAGCGCGTCCTTGATCTGGATGCAGCCGATATGCGGGCGCAGCATGGCGTATCCCTCGGTGAACGGCCGCACCCCGACCTGGACGAAGTTGGCCGGATCCCAGGCCAGCTGCAGCTTGGGCGACGACACCGAGGTCACGATGTCAAGACAGCGGCGCGGTATGTCGCCGTAGATATCTTTCTCGTTCTCATGCGCCAAGATCACGTCGGAATCAGCGGCGGCCTCAGCCAGGGCACTCATGCGGCTGAGCACCTCGTCACGCCGACTGTCCGGGTCGGTGCCCTCGGGAATGAAGAACGAGAAGAGCCTGATGTACGGGGCCTCGAGTGTCTTGGCGACCTCGACGGCGTGTCGCATGCGCTCCAGGTGAGGTGGGAACTCATCGTCGATGGAGATCTTGCCGATCGGCGAGCCAATGCTGGAAACCTTGAGATCGTTCGAAGCAAGCGTCTCCTGGAGCGCGTTCAGTTGACTCTCGTCGAGGTCGAGGATGTTGGTTCCCCACGCGCTCCGGACTTCGACGTAGCGCAGGCCGAGGCCGGCAGCGACCTCGCACTGCTGGCTGAAGTCGTCGGAGATCTCGTCAATAAAGCCTGAAAGGGTCCACACCTTCGTCGTACTCCTCACTCAGCTAGATAGGGCTGTACTAGTTCGAGATAGCGCTCCGCCATGGTGTCCACGACCTCCGCCGGGGGCGCGGCCCATAGATCGGCATTGAAGATCTCCACTTCGACATCGCCGCGATAGCCGGCCCGTGCAACCGATCGGGTGAAGGTTGGGAAGTCGATGTGACCGTCGCCCATCATGCCGCGAGCTAAGAGCGTGTCCGCCGGTAGCGGGGTGATCCAGTCGCAAATCTGGTAGCTGACAATCCGTTGTCCGGCGCGCTGCAGCTGCTCGTCTATGTCGGGTTCCCACCACAGGTGAAAGGTGTCGACCACCACGCCGACGTCGGCGGCGTCGAAGCGCTCGGCAATGTCGAGCCCCTGGGCAAGGGTGGAGATCACGCCGCGATCTGCGGCGTAAATCGGGTTCATGGGCTCAATACCGAGATTGACCCCAAGTTCATGGGCGTACGGGACAAGCCGTTCGATGGCTCGGGCGGCACGGTCCCGGGCGGCTTGCAGATCCCGATCGCCAAGCGGTAGTCCACCGGGCACGAGTACCAGCGTCACCGCATTCAGCGCGGCCGCCTCCTCGATCGCCTCCCGGTTGCTCGCCTCAGCTCTCGCTGCCTCGTCGGAATCGGTCGTTGTGAAGAACCCGCCCCGGCACAACGAGGAGACGCGCAGCCGCGACTCCGCGACCAGCCGGCAGGCCTCGTCGAGTCCAATCTCGGCGAGCTGTTCGCGCCAGATCCCGATCGCGCCGAGGCCGGCGTCGACGCTGCCCTTGATCGCTCCCGGTAGCGACCAGGAGGCGGTGGTCCGTTGGTTGAGCGAGAGCCGGCCCAGCGCCGCCGGGTTGATCATCTGGCCAGGCCGGCGATCGCGAACAACAGACCGAGGCGGTGTGCCGCGAGGTCTGGGTCGGTCAGCAATTGCGCCTCGTTGGCGAGCTCGAAGACGCGGGTTAGGTGAAGGACCGAGCGAGCGGACTGCAGGCCGCCCACCATGACGAAACCGTCCTGGTGGCCGTTCAGCCAGGCAAGGAAGGCGATTCCGGTCTTGTAGTAATAGGTGGGTGCCGCAAAGATGTGCCGAGACAGCGGCAGCGTCGGGGTCATCTCCCGGCGATATCCGTCGATGTCGTCGGCATCCAGCGCGCTCAGGGCAGCCGACGCCGCCGGCGCGATCGCGGCGAATGCACCGAGTAGGGCATCGGAGTGATGCGCGCCGTCACCCTCGATCAGTTCCGGGTAGTTGAAGTCATCGCCGGTGTAGAGCCGAACGCCCGGGGGCAGGGCAGCACGCAGCTCCTGCTCGTGGTCGGCGGAGAGGAGCGAGACCTTCACCCCATCGACCTTCGCACTGTGCTCGCGGATCAAATCGAGGAAGGTAGTGGTGGCGGTTGGTATGTCGGTCGACCCCCAGTACCCGCTTAGCTGGGGGTCGAACATCTCGCCAAGCCAGTGCAGGATGACTGGTCGAGTCGCCTCGGCCAGCACACTCGAGTAGACCTGAAGGTAGTCATCCGCGCTGCGAGCCACGGCCGCCAGCTGACGCGAGGCCATCACGATCGCCTGCGACCCCGCCGACTCAACAAACTCGAGTTGCTCCAGATAGGCGCGGGTGACTTCGCTGAGGCTGCCGACTGGGACGAGGAGCTGATCGGTGCCGGCGCCGGAGGCGATCCTTGCCCCGTGTTCGCGTGCCAAGGCCGCGCTCCGAGTGATCAGCTCCTGGGTAGCAGGCCAATCCAGACCCATATTGCGTTGCGCAGTGTCCATGGCCTCGGCAACGCCGAGCCCGTAGCGGAACAGGTGATGCCGGAAAGCCAAGGTGGCCTCCCAGTCGATGGTCGCCGGCGCACCTGGGACGTTCTCGCTGCGCGGGTCGGGCACGACATGAGCCGCGGCAAAGGCGATCCGGCTCTGGAAACCCCGCGGATGCTCTGGCCAGGCACGTGGCTCGGAAAGCTCGATCTCGCGCCAGCCACCCCCGGCTTCTGGTAGCGCAACCGTTGCTGTTGTCGTGGTCATGACGCGAGCCGGTCGATCGCCACCCGGCGACCCTCGGCCGAGGATTTCAGGCCCGCCTCGACCAACTGCAGGCCGCGAACGCCGGCGGAGAGATCGTAGGCATGTGGTCGGCCGGCATCCACGTCGGACAGATACTGCTCCCACTGGGCACGGAACCCGTTGCTGAATTCCGCATTGTCCGGGATCTGCTCCCACTGGCTGCGGAAGTCCTCGGTTGTCGGGAGATCTGGGTTCCAGACAGGCATGGGCGTACGAACGCGTGGCTGGATCCGGCAGCCGAACAGGCCGGCCACCGCCGAACCGTGCGTGCCGTCCACCTGGAATTCGACGAGCTCGCCGCGGTCGACGCGAACGGCCCACGATGAGTTGACCTGTGCGATCACATCACCCTCGAGCTCGAAAAGCGCGTACGCGGCGTCGTCGGCCGTGGCGGCGTACTTGCGGCCCTGTTCGTCCCAGCGCTCCGGGATGTGGGTGACCGCCTTTGCCGTTACTGCCAGTACCTTCCCGAACAGGTTCTCCAAGACGTAGTTCCAGTGCGGGAACATGTCCAGCACCATGCCGCCGCCGTCCTCGGCCCGGTAGTTCCAGCTGGGCCGCTGGGCGGGCAGCAGATCACCCTCGAAGACCCAGTACCCGAACTCCCCACGTACCGAGAGAATGCGCCCGAAGAACCCGGCGTCGATCAGCCGCTTGAGCTTGAGCAGGCCGGGCAGGTAGAGCTTGTCGTGGACCACGCCGTTGATCACGCCCGCTTCCCCAGCAGCGGTTACCAGCTCCACGCCCTCCTCGACGGACTCAGCGATCGGCTTCTCGGTGTAAATGCGCTTGCCGGCGCCGATGGCCTTCAAGATCGACTTCTTGCGCTCAGAGGTGACCTGAGCGTCGAAGTAAATCGAGGCCGAACTATCGCTGAGTGCCTGGTCCAGATCGGTCGTGAAATCTGCGACATCGTGCTCAGCAGCGAGAGTGGCGAGCTTCTCGGCGTTACGGCCCACCAGAATCGGCTCAACCGTGACGCGGTCGCCGTTAGGCAACAGGACCCCGCCATCGGCCCTGATGGCCAGGATGGATCGCAGCAGGTGCTGCCGATAGCCCATCCGACCGGTAACCCCGTTCATTATCACTCGAACCGTGCGCTGAGCCATCCTCATCTCCAACCAGTCAGGGCGCTGCACCACCAGAAAACGCTTTCACAGCCGTTCCGGAAAAATATAGCGTCGAAGATTCGACTAGCGCAATCTGTCTGGGGTCGTGGCCACTCCTAGCGCTCGGCGATGGCCAGACCCAGTTCCTCAGAGATCTGTTCAAGATCCCACGCTGTATGGGATGTTGATGCTGTGCGAGGCATGCACGGCAAGTACAGCGCGGGCGCCCCGTGCGATGCGGGATGTTGCCGTCTCACTTTGGTTTCTTCCTCGGCGCGGACGTTGACACCGCGAATCAAACCACCGTAGTGTTCCGACCAAATCTGCGAGAAAACGCTTTCACATCAACGGCGAAGGGAATGAGCGATGGCCATCAACCGGAGGCAGTTTCTGATTGGAGCCGGGGGGCTAGCTGCTGCGGCCACCACCATGGGGCTCGCGGGTTGTGCCCCTGGTTCTCAAGGTGGCAGTGGTTCTCAGGGTGGCGGCGGTGAGGGGGGCACGACCGACCTGGCTCTGGCTTGGTGGGGTAACCCGACGCGCAACAAGAACACCGAAGCAATGATCGCTGCGTACACGGCGGCCAACCCCAATGTGAAGATCTCGGCTCAGCCGGGTGAGTTCAGCAGCTACTGGGACAAGTTGGCCACCCAGACGGCCGGCGGCCAAGCCCCCGACATCATTCAGATGGACATGAACTACATCTCAGAGTACGGCTCTCGCGGCGCTCTGCTGGATCTGTCCAGTGTTGACACGTCCAAGTTCGTGGAGGGCACCGTCGATTCAGGCAAGATCAACGACAAGCTGGTCGGCGTCAATGCCGGCATCAACAGCGCGATCATCCTTGCCAACCCCCAGCTCTTCGAGAAGGCCAAGATGGATCTGCCCGACGACAAAACCTGGACCTGGGACCAGATGATTGAGGTTGGTGCGGAGGTTGCCTCCAAAGCGGGAGTGCCCTTCGGCGTGGCGCAGCTGCTGAACTCGGATGCAATGTTCGGCACGTTCGTGCGCCAAAACGGCAAGGAACTCTTCACGCCGGACGGGCTTGGGTTTGACGTAGCCGAAGCTCAAGCCTGGTACGACCTCCTGCTCAAGGGCGTGAAAGCCAAGGCCTTTGGAACGCCCGAGCAGATGACCGAGGAGCTTGCCAAGCCGTTAGACCAGAGTTCGATCGCGGTCGGGACAGCTGCCATGTATGGCTCGAACTCCAATCAGCTGCAAGCGCATAGCGATGCGGCCGGGGAACCGAGGACGATGCTGCGGGGCCCGAGCCTGGCAGGCAAGGCAACCGAACGCAAAACCTGGTACAAGGCGAGCATGCTGTGGTCGGCGTCGGCCAAGACCAAGAATCCAGAAGCTGCAATCGCCTGGATCAACTGGTTTGCGAACGACCAGGCTGCTGCCGGCATTGATCTGGCAGAGCGGGGGATCCCGCCGAACGCCGAGATACTGGCTGCGGTCCAGTCCAAGTTCTCCCCTGAGCAACAGGTCGTCGCGAAATACATCGAGGACATCAAGACCGAGGTGGGCGCCACGCCGATCGCTCCGCCACCCGGCGGCGGCACCATAGCCGAACTCTTGTCGCGCCACGGGACTGATGTCGTCTTCGGGCGGACGAGCTCAGCTGAGGGCGCGCAGAAGTTCGTGGACGAGCTGAAGTCCAACCTCCAGGTCTGAGCCATGAGCGCCATCTCGGAGCTTTCGACCATCCATCGCGTCAAGGCCAAGACGCCGGAGGAGAAGCGGCTGGCAGCCAAGGAGGCAGGCAGGGACAACAAGGCGGGGTATTTGTTCCTGCTGCCGTGGTTGATCGGACTCGTGGTGATTGTGGCCGGGCCGATGTTCGCCTCGTTGTACCTGTCGTTTACCAACTACAGCCTGATCCAGGCGCCGGAGTGGGTCGGGCTGGATAACTACGCTCGGATGCTCGAGGATCCGCGTCTGCACAAGTCGCTCTCGGTCACGTTCATCTACGTGATCGTCGGCGTTCCGGCGCAACTGATTGTGGCCTTGGGCGTCGCAATGCTGCTGAACGAGGGGATGAGGGGACTGGCCTTCTATCGGTCGATCTTCTACCTGCCGTCGATGCTGGGCGCCTCGGTTGCCATTGCTGTGCTGTGGCGGCAGATGTTTGAGGTGGACGGCTTGGTGAACCAAGTCCTGAGGCAGGTCGGTATCCCGGCCACCACTAGCTGGATCGCCGATCCGCAATACGCGTTGTGGACCATCATTTTGTTGCATGTCTGGACGTTCGGCTCACCCATGGTGATCTTCTTGGCCGGGCTGCGGCAGATCCCCGGAATGTATTACGAGGCGGCGTCGGTCGACGGGGCAAGCAAATGGGCTCAATTCAGGAAAATCACCCTGCCGCTGCTGTCTCCGATCATCTTCTTCAATCTGGTGCTGCAGGTCATCAACGCGTTCCAGTCATTCACGCAGGCGTACGTGGTTTCGAACGGGACCGGCGGTCCTGCGGACTCGACATTGTTCTACACGCTGTATCTGTACCAGCGCGGGTTCGTCCAGTTCCAGATGGGCTATGCCGCCGCGATGGCCTGGCTGCTGGTGGTGATCATCGCGGCTTTCACCGCGATCAACTTCTACTTCTCCAAGCGTTGGGTGTTCTACGGTGACTGATCTTCAAATCCAGGGGGAAATCGCCCCCGTTGAGGCGCGACTGACCGGGCCAGCTCCCCAAGAGGCGATCCATCACCGCCCCACGTGGCGCGACCGGACACGGTCGGTGATCAAGCACATACTGCTGATCGTCGCCAGCGTGATCATGATCTATCCGCTGCTCTGGCTGATTGCCAGTTCCCTCCGACCGACCGAGGTCATTTTCCGTACCCCAGGCCTCTGGCTGAACGAGGTGTACGTGGAGAACTACACGCAGGGTTGGTATTCGCTGTCCTATCCCTTCGGCCAATACATCATCAACTCCGCCATTGTGGTGATTGGGGCCATCGCCGGCAACCTGTTGGCATGCACACTGGCCGCCTACGCGTTCGCCCGGCTGAAGTTCCGGCTGAGGGGGCTGTGGTTCGCCATCATGCTGCTGACGCTCATGCTGCCCTTCCACGTGCTCGTCGTGCCGCAGTACATCCTCTTCAACCAATTGGGCTGGGTGAACACGTTCGTTCCACTGATCTTGCCCAAGTTCCTGGCCACCGACGCGTTCTTCGTGTTCTTGATGGTCCAGTTCATCCGAGGCATTCCCAGGGAGCTGGACGAGGCGGCTACGATCGACGGTTGCGGCCACTGGAAGATCTTCAGCAAGGTGATGCTTCCGCTAATGGGCCCAGCGATAGCCACGACGGCGATCTTCACCTTCATATGGGTCTGGAGCGACTTCTTCACACCGCTGATCTACCTGACCGATCCCATTGCCTACACGGTTCCCGTGGCGCTGCGCTCGTTCCTGGACGCGACGGCTGGGAGCAACTGGGGTGCGATGTTCGCCATGTCGGTCGTGACCTTGATCCCGCTCTTCCTGGTGTTCTTGTTCGGCCAGCGGTTCTTGGTCAAGGGCATCGCCACCACCGGCGGAAAGTGACCCCAGTGCGGGGATCTCGCTCAGCGGGATCCCCGCCGTCCTCAATTCGCGAAAGGTACCTCTGTGTCCTCTAAACGACGCTATGTGGTGGTCGGAACCGGCCACCGCGTCCAGATGTACCTCGATGCCATGGCCGGCGATCACCGTGATGATGCGGAGTTGGTCGGGCTCGTTGAGCCTAATCCGGGCCGGTTGGCCACACATTTGAAGTGGCTGTCCCAAGCGGGTCTCGACGTCGACGGAGTCTTCACCGGCCATCCCGACGTGCTGGAGCGGATCCTCAGCGAGACCAGAGCCGACCGGGTGATCATCACCTCACCCGACTACACCCACGCCGAACTGATCGTGCGGGCGCTGAATGCCGGTGTCGACGTGGTGGTCGAGAAACCGTTGACGATCAACCCTGAAAGCACCCGGCAGATCGCCGAGGCGGTCAAACGTACCGGCCGGCAGGTCGTGGTGACGCACAACTATCGCTATTCGCCACGGAACTCCGCGCTCAAGGAAGTGATCAAGAACGGATCGATCGGCACTCCGCTGTCGATCACGTTCGAATGGGTACTCGACACAGCCCACGGCGCGGACTACTTCCGCCGTTGGCACCGCGACAAGGCCAACTCCGGCGGCCTGCTGATTCACAAGGCGTCGCACCACTTCGATCTTGTGAACTGGTGGCTCAGCGACTCTCCCGAGCAGGTCTACGCCCGCGGCGGAGTGCGGTTTTACGGAGCGGAGAACGCTGCCGCACGGGGGATGGCACCCCACCCCGAGCGGGGCACACATGAGGGCGTCCACGGTCCGTGGGAATTGGACCTCCGGGACGACCCTCGGCTGCAGGCGCTCTACCTGGACAACGAGTCGTACGACGGCTACCACCGCGACCAGGACGTATTCGGTCCAGGTGTGACCACCGAAGACAATCTGGCGGTGATCGTGGACTACGCCAGAGGCGCCACGCTCAGCTACGCCCTCAATGCCCATTCGCCCTGGGAGGGCTATCGGATCGCGGTCAACGGTGACGAGGGCCGGGCCGAGCTCGATGTCGTGGAACGGGCGGCGGTGCTGACCGACGCTAAGGGCAGGTTCGTGGTCGACCCGAGTGCCACTGTCGGCGAGTCCTCCTCGCGGACCGGTGGAGAGCGGCTGACCCTGCAACGCCACTGGGAGTCGGCTCAGGACGTCAAAATCGAAGAGGGCACGGGAGCGCATGGCGGAGGCGACGCGCTGCTGCTCGCCGACATCTTCCGCGGCCCGGGAGATGACTGGTTGGAACGACCAGCGGATTGGCTGGACGGGATCCGCGCGATCGCGATCGGAATGGCAGGCAATGAATCACTGCGTACGGGTCTGCCGATCAAGATCGCCGATCTTGGCCTTGGCGTAGACCTGTCCCGGTGACGTAGGAGCTTTCAATGTCGTCGTCCCTGCGGCCGTCGAGACGACCATTGACCTGACGTACGACCTGCCCAAGGCAGTCCTACCGGCGTCCCTAACGCGCGTATGGTGCGAACGGCGTCAGATGCTTGATGAAGTGGTCCGCGATGATGCGGTAGTGCTCCTCTTCGTTGTCGTTCCACACCCGGTACAGCCGCGTCCCGAACTCCTCCAGGATCGCCCCGTAGCCGACGTGCAATACCTGCCGTGAGTCGATGCGGTCCATCAAGTGAGTGACCTCATCATCGGTCGGATCTGTAGGGATCTTTGTCGGATCGCAGGAGAGGTGGTAGCTCTTGCGGTTAGCTTCGAAGCTGTCGAGGGCGAGCGCAAGAACCTCTCGCATGAGATCAGGATCGTTGTGCGCGATCACGCGCAGTGCCTCGGCCCAGCTGGTGCCCGCCGTCTTCAGATGCACCACGCCCTGGGTTGCCTCTGCAATCAACGGATAAGTGGAGTACTTGTCCGAGCCGGAGTGCAATGACAGCTTGTACGGGCCAAGCGCTCGGGCAATCTCGGCATGAATCTCGAAGTCACGCTTCAACTCGTTGATGTCGCCGATGTACTCAACACCCTTCTCGAAGCGGCCGACGAATCGCGGCGCGAACGAAACGAAGTCCATCCCAAGGCGCTTCAATTCGCTGACGACAACGATGTGCTCGGCCGGCTTGGTTGGGTAGTCGGTCTCGTCGACAGCGAACTCCACCTCGCAGTCGATGCCCTTCTCCACGAGACGTCGGTACATGGCCATCGCGTGCGCAAGGGATGGGCCGTACTTCGCCATGGCGCGAAGAACCGACTCGTCGTCTAGCTCGATCGCCTCGTGCTCGAGGTCGATGCGGTGGCCAGCGTATGTCTTCAGGAACGTCGGCAGGTCAGATTCCAGACCCACCCAATCGAGTGATTCCACCTTCTGCTGGATCGCCGCAGGGTCGGCATGCTCCGCCTCAGGGTCGACTTGCGACTTGGGATCCAAGGTGTAGAACACGAAGCCCGCAGCCACGGTGTCGTCGATGTCGCGGAGCTCTTCAAGATGATCCGCATCGCCACCGACTGGCTTCGTCCAGCCAGCCTGGAAGGCACCCCACGTCGAGTCGTCAAGCACGTTGCGCGGGGTGCGACCGCAGCGGCCCATTTCCCGGATCGACTGCTGGGCGAAGACGGGGTTGATTGCCGCGCCGACCGCCCTCAGAGCCCGCACATGGCCAGGCGTCGCCAGCCCGAGCCGGTCGCCGAAGCCAGCCGAGGTATGCAATCCAAAGCGGGACGGCTTCAGCCAGGGCAGTGCGGACCGCAGCGCCAAGGCATTGTCCGGGGTGGTCTCCGCGACGAAGCGAACTCCGCCATCGATATCTTCCGCAGCCCCAGTGAAGCCGCGGAATGCGGACTCGTCATCAGCGACCACCACCAGCCGCTTGACTCCGTCGACTGATCGTTCCAGCCAATAGGCGGCACCCTCATGGGAGACCTGTGATTCTGGGTAGGCACGATCTCCAAGCAGGGCGGCGGAGGGGACTACCTCATCACGTCGGACGCTCATGCCTATCACCTTTCTAAGACGAAACGAGCGGGCCACATGCTGGCTATCGGTCGACCTCGACCCGCGATATCGATTACCGTAGCTTAGCAGAAAACGCTTTCTCACTTGCGGCGGACTGGATGGGGCGTCAGACATGGAGTCCCTAGGTATCAACGATCTGCGCTCGGGTTTTGCCGACCCACCGCCGGGCGCGGCACCTCGAATGCGGTGGTGGTGGTTCGGCCCGTCGGTGACCCGACCCGAGCTGGAGCGCGAGCTCACGGCGATGGCCGACGCCGGTCTCAGCGGAGTCGAGGTGGCCTACGTCTACCCGTTGGCGACGGCCGCTACCGAATTCGGCTCGGAGGGCTTCCTGGCCGACCTCCGCTTCGCTGCCGAACGGGCACACGAGCTTGGTCTCCGCTTCGACCTCACACTTGGTAGCGGCTGGTCCTTCGGCGGGCCCCATATCTCTCCGCAGCTGGCTGCACGACAGCTGCACTGGGAGCGACGCGAGACGGGGCCGGGAGCGCTTGAGATTCCCGTGGTCCCACCTTGGCCTGGCGACAACCTGGTCGCCGCGTACATCGGTGCAGGTTCGCTCCAGGAGCAGCCGGCCGAGTACGAGCGGCTCCCCCTCGTCGATGGTCGGTTGATCATCGAGGCCGCGACGGGTCCCCGGGTGGTGCTGCTCGCCTCCGCACGCCTGACCGGGCAGAACGTCAAGCGCGCGGCAGTAGGAGCGGAAGGCCCGGTGCTCGACCACTACTCTGCGGCCGCCACCGATGCGCACCTCCGGGCCGTCGGCGACCCCATGCTCGACGCCCTGCCGGCCGAGCTGGTCGGCTCCGTCTTCTGCGACAGCCTCGAGGTGTACGGCGCCGACTGGACCGCCAAGTTGCCGGAGGAGTTCGCCCAGCGCCGAGGCTACGACGTCCTTCCGCTGCTCTACCTGCTCACGGTCGAGGGGCCCGACGCAGTGCGGCTTCGCGCCGACTATCACCGCACCTTGGCCGAGCTGTACGAGGAGAACTTCGTCGCCGTGTGCCGCCGCTGGGCCGCCGGGAAAGGAGTGCCGTTTCGAATCCAGTCATACGGGACACCGCCCGCCAGCGTCAGTAGCTACCGGTTCGCGGACCTGTTCGAGGGCGAGGGCTGGGGCTGGCGCACGATCCCCCAGACCAGGTGGGCGTCCTCAGCGCCTGAGCGACGAGCCAATCACAATGGTTCCCGCCGACGCTCGAGGTGAGCGCCGACTGCCGCTGAGCGGTCGCTGGCAGGTGGCGTACGGCAACCAACGCGCGCGGCCGGTCGACCTGCCGCACATCTGGGAGGACGAGCGCGGCCGGCAGCACTACTCGGGAGCGGCAACCTACACGACCAGCATTGACATCGATGCGGTCGATGTGCGGGTGTCGATCGACTTCGGCGACTGCGAGGTTCACGACGGCGGCTCTGCGGAGCACGGTCTGGTTGGCCCCTCCTACCGGGTAGCGGTGCGTGGTCCCGTGGGCGAGGTCGCGCATGTCCGTGTCAATGGGATCGACTGCGGCCTGGCCTGGGCTCCGCCGTATCGGGTGGAGATTTCCGATGCGCTGCGCAGCGGCGCCAACGCGATCGAGATCATCGTGTACAACACAGCGGCGAATGCGCTCGCTGCGGACGAGCACATTATGCGGCTAGCGGCGGAAAGCGAGGCTCGCAACGGGCGCCGGTTCCAGATGCAGGATTTGGACCAGGCCACGGCGTCTGTACGGTCCGGTCTGCTACGCGTACCGACGATCGTGGTGACCACGGACTCGGCCGCGCAAACCAAGCGTCAGGATGCAGGTTCGGGCTGAACTGCGGCCACCAACTGCGCGGCTCGTACGTTCAGTCAGTCACGTTCCGGCCCGCCATCGGCCTGGAGGTCACAAGACTT
Organism: Propionibacteriaceae bacterium; assembly: GCA_036377435.1. GTDB lineage: Bacteria > Actinomycetota > Actinomycetes > Propionibacteriales > Propionibacteriaceae > Microlunatus. Next base: position 1,825 of record DASUYM010000192.1, on the reverse strand, counting down.
CGCCCAAGAAGGCCCACGCCTCGTCCTGCATCGCAGCGTCGAAGGCATGACCGCCGGGCCTGAACGACCCGCGGTAGCGGTTGTTGCCCGCATGCAGGCAGTTGAGGTGATCATGAGCCTGCTCCATCCCGGCGCGGGAAAAGAGCTCGTCATCGGTCTGGTACTGGACCAGGAATCGAGCCCGCCCCAAGCCGGTCAGGTCGGGCCAGTCCATCAGCGACCACAGCCCGGGTATGTGGAGCAGCCACGAGTGCGTATCCAGCTCGGTCGGCATCAGCGACGCGAAGGTCGCCATCATGCAGCTCACGACGCAGGCCGCAACCCGATGATCCAACGCCGCGAGCAGCAGGCTGCGGCCGCCCCCGCCGGAGAAACCGAACGTCCCGAGGCGCTCAGGATCGATTCCATCCGCAGCGGCAAGCACTTCGAACGCAACTAGGTCGTCGGTCAGCACCGCGCCGGCGAATGTCTGGCCCAGCGCACCGGCGGCCTTAGCCAACGTGTCCTCGTGCAGCCCCGACGCCAGATCAAACCGTTCCTCCTCGGTTGGACTCAACCGCTGCTGCCGCCACAAAGCATCCTGGGCCTCCATGAGGGCGGCGAGCCGAGGTGTGGGCCGGGATAGGTCGAACCGCCGACTGCCCCACGAAAAGGTGTCGTGGACCAGCACCACATAGCCCTGACGAGCCAGTTCGTTAGCGGCGGCCCGGCCTGAGTAATAAGTCGCGCGCAGCCAGGCAGCACGCGGGCTCGCGTCGGCACCGAGGTCGACCAACTGCTCAGCGCCAACGGACCGTACGCCGCCATGAGAGTGCATACCAAGTGCGCCGGGCAGGCTGCGACGTACGCCTGCCGGGCGCAGCAGCCATGCCGTGGTCTCGGGACCGTAGCCCACCGACCAGCGAAGCCGACGGATCATAACTCCGTCCAGGCGCCGACCGCCGTCATCAAGGACTGTCGGGCGGCCACCCAGTCGTCGCAGGCCGAGCACCCGACCCAACGCCGTGCCAGCCGAGTCCGCTCCGATATAGGGCGCGGCCGACCGCACCGTCGCCGGCCAGTCTTCGTACCCGGCGATCGGGTTCGGACGCGGCACGGGCCCCGGCTGGGACGCAGCGGTCAGCGGACAGCCTCGGCTGCCCGGACCGGCCCAGTGCTGCCTCGACTCTCGATCCGGGGGCGGAAAAAGATCGCGTGGCCGGGTGAGCGCCCGTTCAGCAAGTCCCACATCCGATGCCAGGCCTGCTCGCCGAGTTCGGTAACGGGAACCGACGCAGTGGTCAGGGCCGGAGTCATATAGCGGGCAAACGGGATATCGTCGAACCCCACCACGGAGATATACCCCGGCACACTGACACCTCGTTCGCTAAGGGCACTCATCAAACCCATGGCGACCAGATCGTTGAAGGCCAGCACACCGGTTGCCGAGGAGGCGAGGACGCGCTCCGCGGCCTCATAGCCATCGACGAAGTTCACCCCGCACGGCAGAACCTGGATTGCTGTGTCCGGATGGTCGTCGAGAAAGTCGCGGACCGCCGCTAGCCGGCGAGCGTTCGACGCGCTCAGCAGCGTGCCAGCGAGGTATACCAACGACCGGTGACCGTAGCCGTACAGCAGATCAAGCAACTCGCTCAACGCTGTCCTGTAGTCCGCGGCGACCACTGGCGCGCTGGCCGATCCAGCCTCGCGGTTCACCAGTACGACCGGCTTCAATTCTGTTAGCAGAGAGCGGAGATCCGCCTCTGCCATGCGCGGCGCGCACAACACGATGCCGTCGCAGCGCCTTCGCGTCTCGACGGCGAGGATCCGCTCCTCGGCGACCGAC
>DASUYM010000191.1:0-38432 GCA_036377435.1 Propionibacteriaceae bacterium | reverse complement strand
CATCAGCATCGTGGAAGAAGACATACGACCCGGTGGCTTCGGAGAGCGCGCGATTGCGGCCGGCGCTCGGGCCTCCGGTGTGCGGCTGCTGGAAAATCTTGATGTTCGATCGGGTCGGCTCCAGCTCACTCAGATAGCTCCAAGTGCCGTCAGTTGAACCATCGTCGACGACGAGGATCTCGATCAGATGTGCCGGTAGGCTCTGGGCCGCGAGCGCATCCAATGCGTGAGCGAGTAGCGGGCCGGCGTTGTACGTCGCGATGATCACCGAGACCGCGGGCGGCCCCCCGCTGTCGGATTGATCGGGAGCCGGTTGTGGCGTGGGCAGGCGTTTCACGGCAGCCGACCTCATCGAACCGAGCCTCGACGGCGAGCCCGGAATAGGAGACCGGCGGCCGCCAGACCAAGTACCAGCGGGACCATGACGACAACGGGTAGAGCGCCTCCGGCGGTCAGTGTCGACCGGCTTGCGACGTCAACGTTGACGAGCGGACTGATCATCAGGGCCTCATTCCCGGCGACCTTGCTGCCAAAAGGGACAACGACGACATATGCGGCAAAGTGGCCGGCATTGACGGCCTGTATTTCCCACGAGAGCTTCCGGCTCTCGCCCGGCTGGAGAGAGAGTTGCTGACTACGACCCGGCGACCAATCCTCCGGATCGACGTACACGCTGCCCTCGATGCTGGCGACGTTCAAATGCGCCAGAATTTCGCCACTGGGTGTGGCGCTGGTGTTGGTGATCTCAGTGGTGATCATGAACCGGTCGCCGAGCAGGGTCTTGACCTGAGCCGGCTCGGCGACGACCTTCATGCTTAGCGGAGTCTCCGCGAGAGCAGGAGCCGGGAGCCAGGTCAGTGCGACGGCCATCAGCCCAGTCAAGAGCAACCTTTTCATCCGGCATTCACTCCCCGCGTTAGCCGGACCAGCCGTGGGCCCGCGAACACGAGTGCGCCGCCCGCGATGATCGCGGTGAGCAGCGGGGTGATCAGCAGGGAGAGGTCCTGCGTCCAGCTGTGTCCCTCGACGAGGATCGAGGAGATGTAGGCCAGCCCAGAGGCCACCGGGTTGGCTCGCAGCAGCACGTCGAAGAACCAGCCCTGTGGCAATCCGCTCGGCAGCTGGGTCGGTGCGAACAAGATCAGCAACAGGAAGATGCTGGCCGCGATGCTGGTCTTGTTCGAGTTGCACGCTGCACTGATCAACAGACCGATCGCACCCAGGCCGAGGGCCACCAACGTTCCGACACACAAGCCGAGTGCCAGCGCTCGGCCCAGAATCCCCACCCCGCGAGCGAGCACCCACACGTACGGAATGCTGACGAGGAATGTGCCGAACCACAACGACAACGCGGCGATGAGCTTGCCGGCAATGATCGACCGACGCGAGATAGGCGTGACGAGCAGGGTTTCCAACGTCCCCCGCTCGCGCTCGCCGCTGATTCCGTCAGCGCTCACTACAAGGGTTGCCAAAACACCGACGGCCACAGCGAACTGCAGGACGAGATTGACCGATTCGCGTTGCTCAAGAAAGTTCAGGGCTTGATTGGTCGATGTCAAGTACGTTATGGCGCTCAGCAGAACGCTGAAGAGAAAGAGCAAGATCAGCCCGCGCCCGCTCAGCCACAAGTCTCGGCACTCTTGCTCAGCGACCACAAGCCAGCCGGATTGGCGTTCGGCCCCGGCTCGCACATCCTGCGCGGCGCCAACGGCTGGCGGTGCTACCTGAAGCGTCATGCGACAGCCTCGCTGGTCATCTTGAGGAAGGCATCGGACAACCGCGCACCTTCCAGCTCGAATCGAAGGACTGGGATTCCCGCTGCTGTGATGGCTGCGAGGACCTCGTTCATTGCCTCGCTAGGCGCGACACCTGTTCCAGGTCGGTCCACAGCGAGAATCAGCACATCAGGCTGTTCTGCTGTCTGGTCGACAGTGAGGTCACGGAAGCCTGCGAGCACGTTCCGGGCCCGCTCGACGAGGTCGAGCGGCACCCGCAGCTGGGCGGATTGCTCGATCAGTGCTGTCTTGATCACCGCGCCGACGCTCCCGGAGGCCACTACCTTGCCATGGTTGAGAATCACCACTTTGGAGCAGACCTCTTCGACTTCCGGCAGTAGGTGCGTGCTCAGCACGACAGTGGCCTCGCGGTCTTTGACGATGCCGCGAATGATGCTGAGGACCTGGGCTTGACCAGCGGGGTCAAGCCCAAGGGTCGGCTCGTCGAGAAAGACCACCGCAGGGTCGTTCACGAGTGCTCGAGCGATCCCGAGCCGCTGCCGCATACCCCGGCTATATGTCGAAATTGGTGACCGGCTGCGTTCTTCAAGCCCTACGGCCGCTAACAAACCAGTACTCACGCTGCGCGCCTTGGTGCGGCTCAGGCCGTACAGGCGCGCGTAAAAGCGCAGGTATTCGCCGCCAGTCTGGTGACTTGGGTAGCCACTGCTCTCAGGAAGCACGCCCACACATCGCCGGATCTCAGTCGCCGACGTGTAGGGGTAGCCGGCGATCGAGAACTCGCCGCTGGTGGGCTCGAGCACGGTGGTCAGGAGCCGAATTGTGGTTGTCTTGCCAGCCCCGTTTGGGCCAAGCAGCCCCACGATCTCGCCCTGGGACGCCTCAAAGCTGACACCCTCGACAGCGGTGCGACCGCCGTAGTGCTTGGTCAGTCGCATCGCTTCCACGGTGCTGCTGGTCATCGGCCCGCCTGGGTTCTCAGACCCCCGAGTGCGAGAAGGTCTCTAATTATTGCAGCCAACTGGCGATGAGAAAGAGATGAGGTCGCTAAGAACCCTCAACCGCCCTATCCCCGGGTCAAAAGCACCTGCGACAGCGCAATTACCGACAAGCCACTTCGCAGTAATTTGGACTTGGCGATCTGCAGATGAAAGGGGCGTCCATTTAGTGCTCGCGGTATCGGGTCAGTCGGCGTGAGGACAGTTTTCCGCGACCCAGCACCCAATATGTGGATAGCTGTTTCTGCCGAGCGATGGTCGAGCATATTACGTCGACGCGCCGGTCAACGGTTCGGCGCTCACCAAGGATCAACGACGAGTACCGGTAGCACACCCCGCCGGCCGGGCTCCGCCCATGACCGAATCATCCTGCTCCGCGCGGCGGGTTGTGGGGCGGATCTGCTCGCCAGGTCTGTTCGAAATCCCGCATCAGTGGCGGGTAAACGAGCAAGCGCCGGAACGGTGCAATCCCAGCCACATAGAGCCTTCCAAACAGACCGTTCGGCTTCACCAGCACGGCCATCTGGCCGCGGTAGCCGCCGGCATCGTCGGGGACCCAGCTCATGTGCATCACCGCGTGGACGGTCCGGTTCGCCAACTCGGCAGCCCACTCATCGTGAGTGAGATAGACCGAACGGAAGGGGAGTGTGTCGAACTCCGGTCCGGCCGGGGCATCGCGCAGATCGGCCGGCAACCGGTCGCGCAGGGTGGGTACTCGGGAGCCGACGCTGGAGTCCGGGCTGTCCCATCCGAGCAGCTCCCCGAGCTTCCAACGGATCGCGAACAGCGTCCGGGCGATCAAGGACGGATTGTCCGAGGTATCGCCGGCGGCTGTCTGCCGCACCAACCGTGGGAAGTCGTCGGGCCCGCCCCGTGTGGGCAGCGCCCACACGTCATAAAGGTGAAAGTCGCGGGCGATTTCGTGGATGCGCCAGGGTCGTGAGGTGTGTGCCGTGTTCGGGAGCTTCATCCTGGGGCACTCTATTCATTCCCTGATGGCTTACGGCAAGCGGTCGAGTCCGAGGAAGTCGGCGGCGCTGGATGAGCTGCTCCGAGCCCGTTGACTTGTCAGGGGCTTAGAGCTTCTGGGACTCGGTGCGCACTTCGAAGTCTTCGGCTCTTTGTTCGTCGGGAAGGATCCACCTGCCTACCACCTGAACGCTGAGCTCATCGGCATCGTCCGGGACCACAAGCGGCACCGAAACGGTGCCGACTATCCCGGGTGCAATGGTCGCGCGCTGGCGTACGCCGCCAAGGCCCTCGGCGTCAGGCATGACGAATTCCATGGACAGTTCAGGAAGCGGGGTCGACGAAACCGGACTCTCCCTCGAGCTGAAATGCACCACGCACTCTGCGAGATTGAGCTCGAGTTCGACCGGCTGCGAGCCGCCCCCCAAGACGCCGAGGGCAAGCGTCTCCGGGAGCGGCGGAACCGCGCCGACCGGCCGTGCAAAGAACTGAGCCACCGCAAGCGGCGAGTCGAGGAGCCGCTTCACCACTCGATCGGCCGCGGCTGCTACCACCGCCAATCGCGGGTCCTGAACCGCATCATTGAGCTCAACCTCCGGTCCGGCCGCGGTCAGCTCGCCTACGTCGGTCTCCTGGACTGGACCCTCGTAGATTCCCACCGTGTCGCCGAGCGAGCGCGGTTTCAGCACCTCAAGCCGGGCGTGGCCGTCATCGGTCACGACCAACCGCTCGTCAATCGAGCTGGGCGGCGGGGTACGCCAGCGCACGGTGACCAGCGCCGCCATTAGTTCCCCACGTCCACGGTGAACATGCCTTCCCGAGACCTTTCGGAGCTTGCGTTGAACGCCTCTACCATGCCCGGGAACTGTTGGGATCAAACCGTGGAGACGCATACGCTCCGCTATGTGGTGATCGGGACACTCCAAAATCCGCGTGCCAGCATTGCGAAAGCGGTGCGGGAACGCGTTGCCGGGGACTTCGAGGCGCAGCATGCTGAGATCTGGCGCACGGGCGAGCGTTGGTTCAATGAACACGACGCAATCTGGCGGGTGCACGGCGATACGTCGATGTTCATCGGCGCCATCCGCGCGCTGCTCCTGCAGTCGCTCCATCCTGTGGCGATGCAGGCAGTCGCTGAGCATGCCGGATTCCATGCCGATTTCTGGGGACGGTTCCAGCGCACCAGCAGGTACGTCGCGCTGACCACGTACGGCACAGTGCCTGACGCCGAGCGCGCGATCGCTGCCGTACGAGCAATCCATCAGCGAGTCACAGGCACGACCCCGGATGGCAAGCCGTACTCCGCGGACGATCCCCATCTGCTGATGTGGGTCCACGTCGCCGAAGTGGACAGCTTCCTGAGGGCCTTCCAGGCCTTCGGTGCGGAGACGCTGACCGCGGCTGAGGCGGATGAGTACGTACGCCAAACAGGCTCGGTTGCCGCGCGGCTGGGCGTTACGAAACCGCCGGTCACCGTCACGGAGCTGACCGAAATCATGGAGAGCTATCAGCCCGAGCTCAGCGGATCGGGCCACGCCCGAGAGGCAAGCAGCATGCTTCTCGTCCACCCGCCGTTCGCTGGCCTGGCTCGCGCCGGCTATCACATGTTGGCCGCCGGCGCCGTCTCAACCCTCCCGGCATGGGCGCGTGTGGAGCTACTGCTACCGGCCCTTCCGGTAACCGAACGGGTCCTGATGCGGCCACTGGCCCACTCCGCGATGCGCGCACTGCGCTGGGCCCTAGAGCCACCACGAGCCGACTTGTCAGAACCCAGTTGAGTTATTAACTCAACTGGGTTCTGACAACTCTGCTAGCACATCGATCAGCACAGCCGCGGACCAGCTGAAGTCGTCGGTCCCGTGCCCCGACCCGGTGGTGGGGTTGAAGTACTCCCGGAGCCCTGCGCGCTCCGCGAGCCGCAGAATGTCCATGTTGAGCTTGGCCGCCAGCTCGTGGCGACCGTGGCTGCGCAGGCCACGGGCCACCAGCCAGGTCGTGTTCAGCCAAGTCGGGCCCCGCCAGTAGCGCTGGGCGTCGTACCGCGGATCGGTCAGGGCGAAGCTCGGCACCCCGTAGACCTCATCGTCCTCCGCCCGGAACGCGTCTCCGGTCGCGGTTGCGACCAGCGCTGCGACAAGTGCTCAGGCAGCCCCGGCAGCACTAGCGGCAGCAGTCCGGCGACGGTTCGCTCGCTGTGCGGCTGTCCGGTGCGGGCGTCGCGGGCTACGAACATTCCCAGCCGCTCGCTCCACAGTCCATTGATCAGCGCCGAGGTGATGCGGTCGGCCTCGGCGAGATGCGGTCCCGGCTCTGCGCCGGCCCGCTCGGCCAGCTCGGCCAAAGCCAGCTCCGACCACGCCCAAAGTGCGTTGAACGCGGGATCGACGACCAGGAACTCAGCTTCGGCACGAACCCAGTCGTCGTCGTAGTCGTGGTCCCGGTATGACAGCGCCAGCCGGATGTAGCGGGCGTAGTCCTCATCGGTGGGTCGTTCGCCGGCACCGGCGTGCCCGACGTCTCGGCGTGTGTAGGTGTCGAATAGGCCCAGGTCGGCAGGCACGACGTGTAGCGGATCGTCCCAGGCCGGGGAGTTGTCCAGCCCGGCTTCCCACGGGTGCACGACCGCGGCAAGTCCATGCGGGCCTACGGTGCGCCGATCCCCTAGGTAGGTGTTCTGCGCGGCCAGCAATGGGTAGATCCGGCGCGCGAAGTCCAGCCCGTCCCTGCCGAGCTGGTTCGTAACCGCGGCAGCTGCCAGAGCGTGCACGGGCGGCTGGATGATCCCGGTAGTTGCCACTGGCGGGTGTCCCGCATGGGCCGCGGACCGCCAGAACGAGGGACCGGGAAAGTACGCGTCGTCGGGTACGGCCGGGTTGAAGACGATGTGCGGGACCCGGCCGTCCCGCCACTGGCCGCCAAGGAGGCTGAGCAGCTCGATGGCGGCGCGCCGGGGGAAGACGTGCTGCTGCCCGAGGGCGATGAATGCGGAATCCCAGCTCCACTGGTGCGGATACAGCCCGCGCGACGGTACGGTCGCATGGCCGCGCCAGTTGTTGCCATTTACCGCTCGGCTCCTGGCTCGGCGTGCCTCAGCGGGTCGTGCACCGTCGGCTACTTCTCCGCCCCGGCTGTCAGTCCACCGGTCAGCAGCCGTTCGGTGAAGAAGAAGATGATGATGATGATCGGCAGCGTGAGCACAACCGAGCCCGCCATCAGCACCGTGGTCGGCACCTCGACGCTTCCGGAGAGCTGGGAGAGGCCGAGCGACACTGTCCAGCGGTCCGGGCGATCCACCAAGAACAGCAGAGCGAACAGGAACTCGTTCCACGCGATCATGAACACGAAGAGTCCGGTGGACATGATCGACGGCATCGCCAGCTTGAGACTGATATGTCGCAACACCCCGAGGCGGGTCAGCCCGTCACCATCCCGGCTTCCTCCACCGATTCCGGCACCGTCTCGAAATAGTTGCGCATCATGTAGATCGCCACGGGGACGGTCTGGGCGGTATAGACCAGCACCAGTCCGACCAAGGAGCCGCGCAGCCCGATTCGCGTGAATCCAACGAACAGCGGGATGGCCATCAAGATCGCTGGGAAGAGGTACGCGGCCAGGAAGATGCCGCTGACCTGCCGTCGGCCGACGAACGGCAGCCTGCGATGGCGTACGACCCGAGAATGCCGATCAGTAAGGCCAGGGCGACCGAGAACAGCGCCACGAAGGCACTGTTAACCAGGAACCTCCCAAATCCCTGCCCGCCGTTGTCGACTGAGGTCAGCACATCGACGTAGGTCTGGAGCGTGAACTCTGACGGGCTGACGGTCAGCGAGGCTGGGTTGCTCAGCAGCGATTCGATGGGCTTCACGCTGAGCAGGAGCATGTAGTAGAACGGCACCAGCGTCGCCAGCAGGAAGCCGGCGATCACCACCCAGCGCAGGATGCCGAAGCCGCGCCGCTGTACCCGGTCCCAGGTCAGCGGCGGCTTGGTCCGCGGTCGCGACGGTGGGGTGTCGGTACGGGTCGGGCTGATCGTCGAGGTGCTCATGCCCGCTCTCCTCTGTGCCGCAGGATGATCAGATAGATCGCCAGCAGAGCCACCAGCACCAAAGCCATGAGTACGGACTGGGCGGCGGCGGCGGCACCAACATTGCGTTGCACCGTGAGGAAGGTATAGATCTTCACGCTGGCGACGCCGGTCCCTGCCGCGCCACCGGTCAGCAGGAAGATGTCGTCGAACTCGTTGAATGTCCAGATTGTGCGCAGCATGGCCAGTAGGCCGATGATCGGCACCAACTGGGGGAAGACGATGTGCCAGAAGTTCTGCCGCGGTGTTGCCCCATCAACTAGCGACGCCTCCTCCGGCTCGTAGGACATTGCCTCCAGCCGCGCCATCAAGAACAAGAAGGCGAATGGGAAGTAGCGCCAACCCTCGAAGACGATGGCGGTCAGCAACGCGGTCGGGACGGGGATCTCCAGGCCGAACAGGCTTATCTCACCGCGCGCCTGGGAGAGAAAAGGAATGGGCCGTTCCCATCCGAGGAAGCGCTGGCCGAATTCGTTGACGATGCCGAACTGGGGGTTCAGCATCGTGCGCCAGATGAAGGTGACGGCCACCACCGGGGCGACGTACGGGAGCAGCATGGATGCACGGACGAGGGTCCGCCCGCGGAACGGCTTGCGCAAGGCGATCACGGCCAACAGCCCCAGACCGATGGCCAGCACCACCGATCCGACGGTGTAGATGAAGGTAATGACCATGCTGTTCCAGAAGGCGCCCGAACTCAGCACCCGCTGGTAGTTGGCGAGCGTCAGCGGTTGAAAAAAGCTGGCCGTGCCGACCTCGATCAGCCGCAATCGCTGGAAGGAGATCAAGATCGACCACAGCAGCGGGAACACCACGATGACCAGCACGATGATCAGCGTCGGCGACATCAGGTACAGGCCAAGCCGGGCCTCGCGCTGCCGCAGCGTCCGTCGCTTGCCCGGCGGGGCGGTCGCTTCTTGAAGTTGTTTCTCAATAGCTACAGCCACGGTCGGTCTCCTTCGTCGGCCAGAGCGTGCTGGCTAGACGCCGAGGTCGGCCTTCACCGTCTCGGCGGCCACCTGGGCCTCCTCGGTGGCATCCGCTGCGCTGGTGTCGGAATTGATCATGAGGGCCAGAGACTGCGGGACGACGTACTGACCAGCCACCACGGCGGCCAACTGCCCTTGGCCCTGATCGAAGCCCAAGCGCTGGAAGGTGTTCGGGCTGTCAGCGATAGCGTCCAACACGTGGCCCTTGCATGGTGGTGAGGATGCCGGTGTTCTTGGCCAACCAGGTGGGGTTGTCCCTGCACTGGTCACAGGTGGGCAGTGCGTCGTCCCGCAACCCGGCCAGCTCGTCGAGCAGGAACGAGGACCAAATCGTCATCGCCGCGTCGCCGGCGAAGTACGTGGCCCGGGTTGTGTCGGCGTCCTGGTTGCCCGGCACCGAAGCGTTCTTGATCAAGTTGGCATAGAAGTCGAACGATTCCTGGCACTGAGGGCTGGTCAACGTGATGTCACCTTGGTCGTTGACAAGCTGGCAGTTGTTGGCCGAAGCAACCTGTTCGAAGGTCTGTTGAGTGAAGGAGTCGCTGGGTGCCGTGGCGGCCACGATGCCGGCCGTGGGTCCCTGGGTTCAGGGTGGTAGCCGCCTGCTGGATGTCGGCGTACGTCTTCGGCTCCGGCAGACCGGCTGATGCTAATAAATCCTTGCGGTAGAACAGCAGCTGGGCGAATCCGTCGCTGGGCACGGCCAATTGGCGGCCGCCGGCACTGGTCAATTCCAGGGCCCGCTTGGAGAACGTGTCGGCTCCGAGGTCGGTGACGATCCGGGCTGCGGCGTCGGTGTCCAGCAGCTCGTCGGTGAGCAATTGGCTCATGCCGTTCAACGACAGGGCACCGATCAGGTCCGGGAGATCGTTGGCGGCTGCCGACGCCGTGAGCACGGTGACCAACTGGTCCTCCCCGACCGCCACCAATTTCACCCTGGACCCGGTCTTGGCCGCCGAACCCTCCATAATCCTCTGCTGCGCCTCCACGCGTTCAGCCTGGCTCGGTGGTCCAGACGGTGAGGATGTTGGGATCCTTTGGTTGGTCGGACTCTCGAGCAGCCAGCGAGCGCGAGGCTGAGGATCATTGCTGCGGCCACTAGGCGTACTGTGCGCACGACCATCTCCTTCGATCGATGTCGAGCGCCCCCCTCGAGCGCCGGCTGGAGTGCCGCGAGAAATTGGCGGCCGGCGGTCTCGGACAGTCACTTTTAACGTGCGGGTTGTGTTAGCGAGAAGTAAATAGCAGCAGGTTTACAAATCGATCGCGGATTAGGTGAATTCACCACGCTTATGTGACCCAAAAGCCGCCCATTTGTCGGGAGACTGATCAATAAGATCGGTGCCCTTTAGGTAAGTCCGTGCTCATGCGCGTACGCTGCCGCGGCAGTTCGAGACGGCACGTCCAGCTTGGTGAAGATGTTACTCAGATGTCGCTCGACCGTCTTGTGGCTCAGTACCAGCGCGCGCGCAATGTCAGGATTGCTGCGCCCCTCGGCAACCAGTCTCAGGACCTCAATTTCGCGTTCGGTGAGGCCGCCGGGCCGCGCTCGTCCCAGCAGCTTGTCGACCTGCTGGACTCCCGGCGCCGCACTCACGTCGGCAAAGCCGTGGCGGGCAACCGCCAGTTCGGCTGCCGCTGAATCCTCATCACCCAGCTCGCGCAGAGCACGCGCGACCAGCACCCGCGCCCGGCTAGCCTCGTACGGCGACCCGATCTCGCTCCAGAGGCGACACGATTCACGGCCATGGCCGAGTGCTTTCTCTGTCTCCCCAGATGCCAGCTCGACCGCCCCGGCCGCGTACGCCCCCACCGCCCGGAGCGCGGAGTTGCCGAACGCCGACGCAATCTCGGAAAGCTCGTCCGCATGCCCGCGAGCCTCGTCAAGCAGTCGGGCCGTCACCAAGATCTCGACGGCAGCTGGGAGCAGCCGAGATCGCTGAACCGGCCCTCCTGCCTCGGCGAGCAGCCGGTGGATCGCCGAGATGGCCGCCGTGGTCCGACCGCGAGCAAGCCACGACAACGCCAACCCCGGTTGGGGCTCAAAGCCGAACTCGGCTGCTTGCCGGTAGGCCGCATCGGCCTCATCGAGTTTGCCTCGGATGCGTAGTACGTCGCCCTGCTCGGTTAGGGCCAGCGCGGCCGGCGCCGTCGTACCCTCCAGCTCGTATCGGCGCTGGGCGAGCTCATATTCAGCAAGTGCTTCGTCGTAGGCACCGCGCAGCCGCATGATTTGGCCACGGTGCAACGAGCACTGACCGGTGTACGGAACCAGTCCGGGCTGCGCCTCGCACCATCTGGTCAAGGCACTGGTCCACGAGGCCGCGCGCGAGAAGTCTGACACCTCTTGGCACGCCTCGATCATCGAGCAGTAGACCATTCCGGCAATGATGGGCGAGACCTCTCCAGCCGAGATCCCGACCATCGCCTCATCGAGCAGGGCAAGCCCCGCCGGCACCCGACCGGAGTAGATCATGATCCGGCCCTGCATCATCAAACCTTGAGCTACCAGGTCTGGTTCGGAGAAGCGGCGACCGGTCTCGACGATGCGAGCGGCCGTCTCGCCCGCCCTGGCAAAATCCCCGCGGCCGAGGTGCTGGAAGAATTCGTGAGCGAGGAGGTACCCACGCTCGACCACGTCTTCGGGCTCAGTCTCGAGCAGCCGCCGCGCTCGCGCGACCCAACCGCCACCAACTGCGAACTCCCCTCGGACGTTCAGCAGCAGACCGAGCCATGAGGCGAAGCGGGCGGCTCCAAGCGAATCCCCGTTCCGGATCCTTTCCTGATATCCGGACTGCAAAGCCCGGATAGCCGCATCGACGTTGCCCAGCAGATAGGCAGATGTCGCCAGGGCAAAGGTGTCGTCGGGGCCGAGACTGCCCATGCCGCGCAGTCTGTCCAACGCCACTGCCCAGTCCCGGCGGGCGTACGCCTCGCGAGCCTCCAACAACTCATCGATCGTCTTGTCCCGCTCGACGTTCACTGCGCAGCCTCCCGCTCAGAGGGTACGCGCCAACGACTCAGGCTGCGAGGGCGAGCGACCTCCCGACTCGGGTGCCGATCTGCTTCGCGACGTAGTCGGCATCTCTGCCAACTCCTGGCAAAACCGTTGAGGCGGCCGCGTACTGGAACGCGAGCCCGCAGAAGAACAGGCCCGGAGCGGCCGACACCACGCCGCGCATCTCCCGTGGCCAGCCGTCGGCCCCGAAGATGGGCAAGTCGATCCAGTCGAACACCTGGCGGAAGCCGGTGCACCACACCACATTCGCCACGTCGAGCGCTCCGACGCCGTCAACCACCGGTCGTCCGTCGTGAACGCCAGTCACCCGCCCCAGGATTCGGTCCACACCGCGTGCTTGGAGATCGGACCGCTTCACCCGCAACATCGGTAGGCCGTGGAACCGGACCTCGTCCATCGCTTTGCTGCCGATGGGCGTGCGCCGGGTGATCACGTGCTTTCCGAGAAACCCAATGGCCGGCAAGACCACCCGCGCACTCCAATGGTCGAGCCGTACCGGCACCTGACCGGTGTCGCGACCGGCCAGGACGGTCGGATGGGTGGATGCAACCTCGAACGCGATGTCGGTGCCAGAGTGTGAAGCGCCGACCACGAGCACCGAGCCAGGCTTGAGCTGCGCCGGCCTGCGGTACTCACTGGAGTGCAGCTGTCGAATCGACGGGTCGAGATCCAAGGCGAAGTCAGGAATGCTCGGGGTGCGACCGAACGTCCCGGTCGCCACAACGACGTTATCGGCGACGATGCTGTCAGCTCCGAGCCGGAGCACGTACTTCCCATCGATGGCTTGCAGCCGGTCGACACGTGCGAGTGTTCGCACCGGGAGGGAAAACCGTTCGGCGTACGCTGCGAGGTAGTCGGCGACCTCGTCCTTGGTCGGGAAGGACCATCGCGGACCGGGGAAGGGTAGCCCTGGCAGACCGTTGGCGGCTGCCGGGGTGAAGAGCCGCAGCGAGTCCCAATGGGCTCGCCAGTTGTCGCCAACTCGCTGGTTGCGGTCGAGGATCACGCACTGATGGCCTCGTCGCTGCAGGTGGTAGGCGGTCGCCAGGCCGGCCTGGCCGGCGCCGATGATCGCGGTTTCGATGTGTTCGATCGTCATGGGAACCTCCGGTAGGGATTGGGACGCCGTTTGACCGGGGCGATGCCTTGGCGTAACGCAGATGCCAGATGAGCATCAACCCCGACGTGAGGACGTAGAAGCTGTGCAGAGCCCAGATCGGGCCAGCTGGTAGCTGCACCACATAGATGCTGTGGACAGCGTTGCCGATGTTGGCCAGCACGAGGTTGCCTCGGCTGTAGGATGCGAGCTCCTTGGTTCGTGCTGCCTTGATCAGCATGGGCAGGGTGCTCACTGCGAAGAGGACGGTCGAGACCATTCCCGCGAGAACTGCCACGCTTGCCATGCCGAGGACGCTACGGAGGACAGGCCTTGGGTCGCGTCGGGTCAGATACCCAACCTGCGGATGGGCCACATGGGTGAATCCCCTACGCCTGACTCCGCTCCGCAGCACGTGCTTGGACTCCGCAGCATCTGCAGCTGGGGCAGGATTCCAACTCCCGCGCCTCCTGCCCGAGCCTCTTGACTTGAACTCCGCACCACTTGCTTGGACTGCGTAGCATCGGCAGATAGTGCGCCGTCCAAGCAGCTAATGCGGAGTGCCGGCATCGAGCAGACTTTCCTCGCTGTGGAAGGCTTGCGGGATGACCGAACCTCAGCTGGTGCGCCGAGTCGTGTCGACGGTGCTGCCGACCGCACATGGCACCTTCCAGCTTCACGGGTACGCGGTAGAACCGGGCTGGGAGCATGTCGCACTGGTGCTGGGTGATCTCGACCACGCCGGAAGCAACGGCCATGTGCCACTGGTTCGGGTTCACTCCGAGTGCCTCACCGGCGACGCCTTCGGGTCTTGGCGCTGCGATTGCGGCGAGCAGCTGGACGCCGCGATGCGGGAGATCGGCCGCGAGGGTCTCGGCGTAGTGATCTACCTCCGCGGGCACGAGGGCCGCGGCATCGGCCTGTACGCCAAGCTGCACGCGTACGCGCTCCAGGACGCCGGCCTGGACACGGTTGACGCGAACCTCCGCTTGGGACTCCCGATCGACGCACGCGATTACGGCGCGGCCGCCGCCATCCTGAATGATCTTGGTGTCCGGCGGATTCGGCTATTGTCGGCGAACCCGACCAAGAGCGCTCGGCTCAGTGATCTTGGCATCGAGGTGACTGCCAGGCTTCCGCTGCTGGTGACCGAGCGCGCCGAGAACGCTTTCTACCTGGCCACCAAGCGCAACCGGATGGGCCACGACAGCACCCGCAGGTTGCCCGATGTGTGGGGCGAGTTGCTGCAAGGCCGCGTGCCACATCATGCGGCGGCCGGCTTGGACGCGGTGCTGCTCGACCGGTACGGGCCGCTGGTCGCTGCCGGCCCGACGATCACCATCGCCCAACTAGCTCAAAGCGCCGACGGCTTCATCGCCTCCCGGACCGGCGACGCCAATTACGTTTCTGGTGAAGAGGACCGCGAGCACTTGCACCGGCTGCGTGCGCTGGTGGATGCCGTAGTGGTCGGCGCCCAGACAGTGGCAGCCGACGACCCGCAGCTGACGACCCGCGCAGTGCCCGGACCTTCTCCGGTTCGCGTGATCATCGACCCCGGCGGCCGGATCCCTCCTGATGCCCGAGTGCTGACCGACGGCAGCGCCAAGACCCTCTGGTGCGTGGCATCTGAGTTTGGGCCGCGCTCAGAGCTGGCGGCGCACGTCGAGCTAGTCACCCTCAAACTTGAGGGAGGGCAGTTTCCGCCCAAGACGCTGCTCGGCATGCTGTGGGCACGCGGTCTGGGCAGAGTACTGATCGAGGGGGGTGGCCGAACCGTCTCAGACTTCCTGGCGGCGGGCCTGCTCGACCGGCTCTATCTGACCACGGCTCCGATCCTGGTTGGGGATGGTATTCCCGGCGTACGGTTCGCGGGCGCCGACATGCTCTCGGATGCCCTGACCGCTTCGGTGCGCCGGTTCAGCCTCGGCCCCGACATCTGCACCGTGTTCGACTTCGCGGCGGCTGGCCAACCATCCTCGCGGCAGGGTCAGGATGTCGAGATGCCCAACCTCGATCCGCAGAATCCCGAGCGCGAGCTGGGAGCGTCGTAGCTCGAACCAGGCGGCCGCGATCGACGCGAGGGTCGGGTCGTGCGCCACGGCGGCCTCGAGCCGCTCCTGGAGAAGCTGGTGGACAAATGCCGAATCACTGGAGGCGTTCAACTGCCACGACGTCTCTTGTGTGCGTACCAGGACTCCGCCCGCGCACAAGGTGTTGACTGCCAGCGTGGCGGCATGTGGACCAGGTCGGCTGGCGCGCCTTTGATGATCATTGAACGCATGCAGCAAAAGTTGATCATGCTGATCTGCTGGTGTGAGGCTCAGGGTTCCGGTAACGGTGAGGCTGAAGAGAGCGGGCACCTGGTTGTCGATCACAGCCTGGCATACCGCGTCGAGCTGATCCATGGTCAGGACGTCCAGCAGGGCCGAGCAGGTGATAAGCCGTTGATCAGTGCTGCCGCTGGCCAGGAGCCGTCCGAGCGTCTCAACACCAGCGTCGATGATCATGGTGTCGTCCGGCAGTGGCCGCGATCGGCTGATGACCGGATCATGATCAAGATGGATCCAACGCTGCGGAAACGGGAGGCGCGGCGCGAGCCACCGCTGGTTAGCACCCGTGCCGGCACCGAGGTCGAGGATCTTCAAGGCGCCGTCGCGACCACAGGTGTCGGTCAGATAGTTGATCAGCTCGGGGAGGAGGCCGCTGAGGGTGGCGGCGCGGGCGGAGGTGTCGGCGGCGGCCCGTGCGGCAAGCCAATTTGCGTCGACCGTTGGGTGCCCGGGCGATCCAGATAAGCCATTACCGCCTCTGCCGTCTGCTGCCATCCGGGCAGAGTATCTCGCCGGGCGAGCGCCGCGTGGCGCCAGGCGCGCCGCAGCATCGGTTCGGTGAGCCAGCTGCGTAGAACCGCTGCCAGACTCGTCGGGTTGCCGGTCGGGACTGCCGTGCCTGGTGTTGCAGTGCTCTGCGTCGTTGCACCTTGCTGAAGAGCCTCGACGGCGCCGGTGCCTTCGGTGACAACTGCTGGGATTCCGCGAGCCAGCGCCTCGACGACGACCAGGCCGTACGTCTCGGTTCGGGACGGGAGCACCAGCAGGTCGGCGGCATCCCATCTCTGGTCGAGCTCGCGGCCGACCAGCGACCCAGCCACCGTGACGCGGTCCGCCAACCCGACTTCGGCGATCTCGGCACGCAATCGATCGGCGTAGTCTCTGTCAGCTCGTGCCGAGCCGATCAGGTCAGCTGTCCAGCGAAGGTCCGTGATCTGCGCAAGGGCGCGTACCAGGGTGAGCTGGTCCTTGGTTGGTGTCAGCGTGGCAATCGTGAGAAAGCGCGGTGTGCCGCCCGCTTCGCTGCTGCCATTTGCCTCGGATGCTGGCGCCACCCCGGGAACCGCCACGCCGACATCGCGCCGACCGTACCGGCGGGTCAGCTCGGCAGCGGACCAGCGGCTCGAGCACAGCACCCCGGACGCTGCACGTATCGCTTGGGCCTCTAGTACGGCGTATCGCTTCTGTCGTGCGCGGTCGAGGCCGAGCTCGTCGCCGATCGGCAGATGAACCACGATCGTGACCGCGTGGCCGGACTCAACCGCCGCGGCCACGACATCTGGTGAGCCGCAGGCCACGATCCCGTCGACCAGACAGGCAGGTGCTGTCCGCAGAGCCCGCGAGAGCTCGGCATGGGTGGAGGCGTCTCCGTCCGGCCAGGGTCCGGGGAGCCTATGCAGCCGGACCTCGACGCCGTGGCCTCGCAATTCGGTGACAAGGGCCCGGTTGTAGACATTGCCGCCGGTGGGATCGTCTCGATCCCAGGTCACGAAGCCCAGCTCGGTCACCGCAACCGCCGGCAGCTCAGTCAAGAGTCATGGTGTACCCCGCCCAGGCGTCCGGATGCTCCCGCAACGTCACGTCCACCTTCGTGAGTCCACGATCTGGGAGCGCGCTCGCAACCCGCTCCGCAATCAGCTGTGCGACGGCTTCGGTGGTTGTAAGAGTGCCCGCGAGGTCCGGGTGCTCGTCCAGGTTGCGGTAGTTGAGGTCGCTCAAGGCGTTGCTCAAGACATCGGCCGCCTCACCGATGTCGATCACGATCGATTCCGGCCTGAGCGTCTCGCGCCAGAGTGTCAGCTCGACGACGTAAGTGGCGCCATGCAGGTTCTGAGCTGGGCCGAATGACGGGTGCGGCAGGCTGTGGGCGATCATGACATGATCACGAACTGTCAGGTGGAACATGATCAGGCCTCCTCGTCGCGCGGATAGTCGATCACCTGGCACAGTGTGTCAGTACCGTCGTCGAAGATCGATTCCATGGTTTGAGGGAGCGCGCTGAACGGCGCGTGGCCGGTGATGAACACATCGAACACGGGATCGTGAAGCATTCGCATCGCGAGCGCCAGCCGGTCGCTCGTGGTTCGCCGCGCGCGCCGTGCCGCTGCGACGGCGCCGACCTGGCTAGCCCGGATCGCCAGGCGCCGGGAATGGAATGCCGCACCGAGGGGCACCCGCGGCTGCACCGTCCCGTACCAGGAGAGCTCGATCAAGTCGGCCTCATCGCCCAGCAACTGCAGGCTGCGGGCAAGGCCCGCTTCGGTGGCCGAGCAGTGAAAGACAAGATCATTGTCCTCGGCGGCATCGTCTGGGTGCACCAGCTCGACACCCAACGCGGCAGCGAGCGCTGATCTGGACGGGTTCACATCGACGATCTGCAGCCGATCGAGTGGGAAGGTCCGCAGCAGTGCGGCGACTGCGCCGCCCACCATGCCGGCACCCACGACGGCGACGCGGTCACCAATCCGCGGTCCCGCGTCCCAAAGCGCGTTGATGCCGGTCTCCATCGTGCCGGCCAGGACTGCGCGATCACTCGGCACTCCTTCAGGCACTGGTGTCAGGGAGCTCACCGGCACCACGTAACGATCTTGATGCGGGTGCAAGCAGAACACCCGGGTGCCCTTCAGCGACGTTGGGCCCTCCTCCACCACGCCGACTGACAGGTAGCCGTACTTGACCGGGCTGGGCAAGCTCCCCACCTGAAAGGGGGCGCGCATGGACTCGGCAACCTCCGGAGGAACCCGGCCTGCGTGCACGAGCATCTCGGTGCCGTGACTGATGCCCGAGCAGATAGTGCGCACCAGCGCCTCGTCGTTGCCAGGGGCGCGGGCAGGTTCGGTCCGCAGAACGCCGTGCCGGGGTGCCATCGTCCAGTACGCGGTCCAGCGTTCGGTCATGGGCTGCATTCTCGCGCCAATAGTTCAGCGCTGCTCGCCCATCGCGCTTTGAATCCGCCGCCGTCGTCGTCGCTCACACCGGATCGCCGCTCGCAGCTGTGCTCTTCAGCTCTTCAGCTGCTCGCGCATCGCGCTCAGGAGCCGCCGTCGTCGTCACTCGCAGAGGAAAGAACGCCTCCGCTCACTCCTAGTACATTGCTCGCTCCGCTCGCTGAGGCTGGCGCTTGTGAGCCGCTGCCTTCCTCACTCACTCGCAGACGAAAGACGTGTCTGCTCGCTCGCTCGTCCAGGACAGCGGCGCGCCAGCCTGCTCCGTGCGGCGGCGGGCGATTCCCGACGCCCGCAGCTGTTCTTCAGCTGCTCGCGCATCGCCTTGTATCCGGACGCATCACCACCAAAACGACCGACTGGCGTGACTCGACCCCCACGTAGCGCCTAGCTACTTGCTGGCCGGTGCGGGGACTTTGTGACGCACGGCGTCGTGCAGCAACGTGCGAAGTGCGGGTTGGCGGACCTGCTCGGGGGTGGTGAGTTTCATGCTTCGCATGGCGAGCCGGCCCGACGCCTGCCGCCCTCCAGCGGTGGGCAGCAGCCCTGCCGGGTCGGGAAGTTCACCGCCGTAATAGAAGCCGAGTGTGACGTGCTGTTTGAAAGGCATCAGGTAGGCGAACTGCTCGCTGAATTTTTTCGGCCCGGTACCCCATCCGACCGAACCCTGCTTGGGCCAAATCACCTCGATCGTCTGTGGCAGGACGTCGTAAACCATGCTGCGTACCGCGTGCGCAAGCTCCTGGATTTCTGGTGGAGCACCTGCGACGATTTGCCGGAATGCCCGGTCGTCTTTGGGCCCATATCGGTTGACGATTCCGGCTGGCTCAGCCATACGCGTCATTCCTCGTGCGGGCTTACCTCTCTGCTGCCTTGACGGTAAACCCCGGAACTTGCCGATGCCGGCCTCACCCTCGACCACGACGGCGGCGAACGAGCCGTCGCGGGCACAAGTGCGCAATGCGACAACCTGGGCCAGGGCGTCGTCACGCCCGACCAGGCTCATCTCCAGCATGCGGGTACGAACATCTCTAGGACGCCGTGTCCGCGAGCCACCGGCCAGTACTCGATCCAGCACTCAGTCCCCATGTGGTGAATTCTCTTCCTGGTTCAGAGCTCGCGCATCGAACTGAGAACCCGCGATTCCCGACGCTCCCAGTGGTCAGGGTTTGAGTGCAGCCCGGTTACGTTTCTCATCACAGCCGCAAGAACGGTCGGATTTTGCGGCTGAAAGCATGCGTTTCGCATCACAGCCGCGAAAACGGCTCCATACCCCCGCAGGACCAGGTGCTACGTCACCCGAACGGTCGCAGACCGTGGCGGGCGACGAGCTCGGGCACCTCGGCGAAATCGAATGTGAGCCCGAAACGTTCCGCGATTGGTGCGGTGACTGACGGGTCCGGCCGACGGCCAGCGGCCGCAGTCGCCTCGGCCAGCTCGATGAAGCCTCGCAGTGCTGCCACCCGCCGTCCGTGCCGGAATCGACTCCTATCCGCGGACCGTCGCCGATCTGCTGGACGCCGGCTGGCCGCATCGATCCCGACTGCGCCGGGCCGCTGTCGGCCACGGCGTCGCCTTCGAGACCTGGCAGTCGCTGGCCCAGCAGGGCCTGGCGGACACAGAAGCCGCCCAGCTGATCATCGGGCTGATCTCGACGGCCGATCAGGCCGCGGCAGATGCGGGCTGAGCTCGTCGAAGCCCCGCAACCCCGCCCTTCAACAGCTCTGCGCATCACGACAGGCTCAGGGGGCGGCGCAGGCGAGAGCCAGGGGGCGCACAACGACAAGCCCAGGGCGCATGACGACCTGTGAAATGCTGATCGCGTGTTCCGCATGCTGGAACTCCTGGGTGGACTCTCCTTGGTGACCGACCTGGGCACAGGATCACCTCTGGAGGAGTCACTCAAGCGCTGCCTCGTCGCAACCCGCCTGGCCCGCATGATCGGCTGCACCGACGCCGAAGTCAGCGATGTGCTCTATACCGCGCTGCTGCAGCACCTCGGCTGTACGGCGTATTCACACGAGGCCGCCCGGGTGTGGGGCGATGACGTCATCACGGCGCGGGTGAGCTTCCTCAGCAGCTCGGGTGAGCTCAAGGACATCTGGCGGCTCTGGATCCCCGAAATTGCCAAGGCGACGGGCCGGTCGAAGGCTAGGGCGCTGGCGACCACAGTCGTCACCGCCCGACGAATGGATGCGGAGGGTACCGCAGCGACCTGCGAGGTAGCCCGAGCAGCATCACACGGGCTTGGGCTCCCCGAGCCAGTCCAGGTCGGCCTCTCACACATGTTTGCGATGTGGAACGGCAAGGGATTCCCTCGCACCGCAGGCGAGGAGATCCCGCTCGCCGCGCGGCTGATGCAGGTCGCCTTGACCGCAGTGATGTTCGCCTCTCACGCAAATATCGATGTCGCCGTGGCGGAGGTGCGGCGGCGCGCCGGCACGCAGCTTGACCCCAATCTTGCCGAGCTGCTGGTCGAGCGCGCCGACGAGCTGCTTGCCGACCTTAATGAGATTGACGCCTATCAGGCCGTACTCGGCATCGAGCCGGAGCTGGTACGCCGGGTGGAGAAGAATCAACTGACCGACGTGGCACGAACCTTCGGCAACCTCGTTGATCTGAAGAGTCCCTGGCTGCATGGCCACTCCGCCGGAGTGGGCGATCTTGCCGCCGCAGCTTCGGGAATGCTCGGTCTACGCGACGACGTCGACGCCGTACGCATCGCGGGCTACCTGCACGATCTCGGAAGGGTTGGCGTGTCGAGCGCGATCTGGGACAAGGCCGGGCCGTTGAGCGGAATCGAACGGGACCAGGCGCGGCTGCACGCGTATCACAGCGAACGGATCCTCGCTCGGATCCCTCCGCTGACGGGCTTGGCCAAGCTCGCCGGTCAACACCATGAGCGCTGCGACGGCAGCGGCTATCACCGAGGCTCCACCGCAGCCCAGCTGTCGATGGCCTCTCGTGTGCTGGCCTGCGCCGACGCATACCGACGATTGATCGAGGACCGTCCGTACCGGCGAGCGCTCGTTCCGGCACGAGCCGCCGATCGACTGGAATCGGAGGCTCGGGCTGGCCGGCTTGACCACGACGCAGCTTCGGCTGTCATCGAGGCGGCGGGTCTTCGCCGCGCAGCTCGACGCAGTCGCCCCGCGGATCTCACTGAACGGCAAGTGGAGGTGCTGCGGCTCGTGTCGCGAGGGCTGTCCAATGCAGAGATTGCGGACCGGCTGGTGCTTTCCCGACGCACCGTCGAGCACCACGTTCAGGACATCTATCTCAAGATCGGCGCCTCCACTCGCGCAGGGGCCGCCATGTTCGCGATGCAGCACGGGCTGCTTGATCAATCTAGGTAATTCTGCCCATGCCCAGGCGGCAGCCGCGCGCTCACACTGCTGGTGTGATGCTCTCCACAGCCCGCGTACGACCCGATAACCGGGAGCGCCTGGTCACCCCCGCATTCATCCGGTTGGCGGTTGCCGACCTCGCGTACTTCACCTCAGCCGGGATCGCGATCTACACCCTGCCGCTCTGGGTAACCGGGCCGATCGGGTCCGACAAGTCTGGTGCCGGGCTCGCGTTCGGAGCCTTCGCGGTCAGTGCCTTGATCCTCCGGCCTGTCGCCGGCCGCCTGGCCGACACCCGCGGGCGCCGTCCGTTGCTTGTCGGCGGCGCGCTGCTCAGTGCGCTGGTGAGCCTCGGCACCGCGTACGCCGACAACCTGGTACTGGTCGTCCTGCTGCGTCTGTTGTTCGGAGTAGCCGAGGCCGCCTTCTTCGTGGCCTCGCTGGCAGCGCTCGCCGATCTAGCGCCGCCGAGCCGGATGAGTGAGGCCATTAGCTACAACTCACTCGGCCTCTATCTCGGCTTGGCGTTCGGGCCGCCGCTTGGTGAGCTGCTTGTGAGAATGGCGGGCTTCACTGCCGCTTGGTATGGCGCCGCCGTGCTCTCGCTGATCGCAGTCGTGATCGCCGTCGGGATCGAGGACGTCGGATCACGATCTGCGTCGACAGCCGGCCGGGCGAAATTGATCCATTGGAAAGCGATCCCGCCCGCGCTCGGGTTCTTCGCTTCCGTGGTCGCCATGGGAGCATTCTTCGCTTTCGGTTCACTGCAGGCCGACGCCGTGGGACTAATGCCGGTGAGCACACCACTGTTTGTGTACGGCCTGGTCGTAGTGGCTGGCAGGCTCCTGCTTGCCCGAGTTCTCGACCGGTTCCCAGCCCTGCTCTTGGGTGCTGTGGCCTTGGCAATCATCGGTGGCGGCTTGCTGATCATGGCGCTATGGAGCACACCGATCGGGATGGCGCTCGGAGCGGCGGTCATGGGCCTCGGGGTCACACTCAGTACGCCAGCGCTCTTCTCCGCGATCTTCGCTACCGCAAAGCCGAGCGAGCGGGGCGCCGCCTCTGGCACCGCCAGTGTGTTCCTCGACCTGGGGATAGCCGGCGGGCCGATCCTGCTCGGCCTGGCTGCGCAGGCCAGCGGGATCCCGTTCGCGTTCGGCGTGGCCGCTGCACTGGTGCTTGTTGGGTGCGGATGGATTCTGGCGCTGAGCCGCACGGCTCAGAGCGTGGCGAGATAGCGGTGGACTTGCTGGACTGCGGAGGCGCCCTCGCCGCGCTGGTTATTCCATACCGGGTGTCTGTCCGGCACCTTTCGGGCGTGGTGCTTGCACGAGGGTCTCATCGGTGTAGCACCAAAGCCAGTCCTCGCCGGGTTCCATCGAGCGGACGATCTGATGGTCTGGGGCGTGCTCGCGGGCGTGGCGGCTGGCGTGCTTGTTCTTCGAGGAGTCGCAGCAGAGCACAAGGCCGTCGGTCATGCACATCCGCAAGTGGACCCAGTTGTCGCCGAGCTCAAGACACTGCTGGCAGCCCGTTGACGACGGCGTCACTTCGCGAATCTGATCAAGGTGCGCGCATTGCACCGCTGGCTTCCCGCGTACCCGCTGCAGTGCAAAGCGGACGGTTTGCAGCAGTCCCATAGGCGTTCTCCTGTCCGGACCGCTTCCTCCTGTTTGGCTAACAGTCTGCTGGGTAGCGCTGCGGGTCGTGCGCCCGGCCCCGCAGGATAGCGTGTGACGGTGCCCGACTACGGCCGCGACGTGACGTTCGGATATTTTCTCATTCCCAACGCCGCCGATCCGCTGCTGGACACCGCCCGCGAGATCGAGGCCCGCGGGCTGGAGTGGATCGGCATTCAAGATCATCCGTACCAGCGGCGCTTCGTAGACACTTGGACCCTGCTCGCTGCGATCGCGGCCGTCACCACCCGGGTGGGGATGTTCCCCGACGTGGCCAACCTCCCGCTGCGTCCGCCAGCCGTGATGGCCAAGGCAGCGGCCAGCCTCGACGTGCTGAGCGGCGGCCGCTTCGAGCTGGCGCTGGGTGCCGGCGGCTTCTGGGATGCCATCGAGGCGTACGGCGGGCCGCGGCGGCAGCCCGGTGACGCGCTCGCCGCCCTCGAGGAGGCGATCCAGGTCATCCGTCTGATGTGGAGCGGCGAGCGCAACCTGCGCTTCACCGGCGAGCACTACCGCCTGGCCGGTGCACACTCCGGGCCGGTACCGGTCCACCCGATCGGTATCTGGCTGGGCGTGTACGGCCCGCGGGCACTGCGGCTCCTCGGCCGACTCGCGGACGGGTGGGTACCGTCCCTGCGCGGCGAGATCACGCGGTTGAGCGAGGGCTCGGCCCGCCTCGACGAGGCAGCAGCCGGAGCGGGCCGCGACCCGGCTGAGATCCGTCGCGTGGTCAACGTGAACGGGCAGATCACTGATGGAACCCGTCTCGGCCTACTGCGCGGTCCGGTCGACCAGTGGGTCGACGAGCTCACGGACCTGGCGGTCGGATACGGCTTCGACACGTTCATGTTCTGGGGAGAAGGCGAGGATCAGCTTCCTCGCTTCGCCGAGGAGGTCGTGCCGGCCGTCCGAGCTCTGGTGGCCGCGGAGCGCGGCCGGTCCTAAGCTGCGGAACGCGCGGCCGGCCCGAGTTTTCGACGGGGTGCGTTTCGTGCTGCGTCCAGCGCGCCTAATTCTCCCCCGCCGCATCGGGCATCGGGTCTGAGGAGGATCGCGCTCGAGGTGAACTTTCCTCACCGCCGGTGTCGCCGGTCCTCGGCAGCGGAACTCCAGGAGGGTAGGGCGGCTCATTGGTGTCCTCGCGGCCGTAGTCCTGAGGGCTTACATCCTCAGCACCGTAGTCCTGGGGCCCGACATCCTCAGAGCCGTCGTAGTCAGAGCGGTCCTGCGGAGAGTCGGGGTCTCGCTGTGACTGGGCTGCGGGGGGCACCATATCGTCGGTTGGATTGGCGTCGACATGTCCGCCTACGGGCCCCTGCGCCTTGGACATTTCACTCATGATCACTCCTTGTATTCCGGCTACTCACCGCTCTGCTGAGCATGCTCAAGGAGATCTTTCTTGATCTCCTCTTTGGAGCTGGAGCTCACACCGCTGAGGCCAGCGTTGCGGGCTGCCTGCTCAAGGTCGTCACGACTCGCCTGTCCAGGCCGGTCGCCGAGGTGCTCGGTACGTGCGGTGACGAATGCCTCAGCAAGCTCGGCCCGCCGTGCCTCACTCAGCCGCTGCTGTATCCCAGGCAGGACGCGACTCTCCTCCTCCTCGACGTGATGGTTCACCGCCTTGATCAACTCATCGAGGGCCTTCTCGAACTCGGCCGACTCCGGGTCCATCGCTGTCATCTGTTCGAGCATGTGCTCGGCCTCGGCGTGCTCGCCCTGGCTATGCGCGACTTCGTCAGTCTCTCCAGCCTCGTCCTTGGCAACCGGGTAGACCTCAACCTCCTCGGCTCGGGAATGCGCAATGAGCAAAGCGCACAGCACTGGGAAGTTCAGACCCCTCGTTGCCGGCTGCTTCTTCAGCAGGTCAAACAAGCGCTCGACTTCGCGATGGTCATTCTTGATCAACTCGACAACATCTGCAGCGGGCACGTTCCTCCTCCTCGAGTTCGGTTGCCCACCCCCATAACCATCTCCGCCACATCCGAAACGACAGGCCCACGCCCTGGTCAGCCACCGAGATCAGTCGCAGAGCGAGTACCCGAATGCGGGTTCCTAAGACGTCGCCTGGTCGGCGCTCGGATGAACTGACCTTTCGATACTTCCGGCCGAGGCTCGGCGCTGCCACCCCGGAAACTTCACCCGGGATGCAGCCTCCTCGCTCGGTTCACGCCTGAGACGAGAAGCTCAAGTTCATCTGGAGTGACGTTTCGAGGGAAATTCCTGACCGGGGCGAGACTCCATGCCCCAAGCGGTCAGCGCCAAGATCCCGCAGTCGTCGACTCCTGCTGAGCGCCAGCGGGAGCCCGGTTCGCCAGTGCACGGTTGACCCGGATCCCGGAGACGACCGCGCAGGTGAACAGGATCAGCGCCATGGCACCATGCAGCCAGCCGACTGCCGAGCTGTGGTGCGCGTAGATGCCGAGGAGGCTCTGCACCAGCGTGGCGGCGAAGACGATCAGGCCCCATCTGATCCCACCGGGGATCCGGGCGACGAGGGAGCTGATCACGAACAGCAGCGCCAGCAGCGGAAGGACGGTCACGCCGACCAGCTGGTGCAGGTTGAAGCCCGTGATCCCGCCGATCTGGGGATCCTCGCTCTCAATGAGCGCCTTGTCGATGGTGCCGCCTGCGGCGACCCACTCGAACATGCCGAACACGGCATAGGCAATGGCAGCAGCCTGCAAGACGACGCCTGCTGCGATCAGGTACGCCAGGCCCCGATAGAGCCGCTTCATCATGACTTCCTCTCGACTGAATGTGGCTGGATTACGTCGCTACAGGTGCCAGAGCTTGTCGAAGGGCACAAGGTGCGCGCTTCGACAAGCTCAGCGCACATTTGTCACCGGAGGCAGATCGAAGTCGTCGTTGGTCATACGCAGCAAGGCTCGGGTGGCACCGGCGAACCCGATACCGGCAACCAGTAGCCCGATGCCCGCCACCACATGGTTCGGCAGGAACGGGTGGGTGGCTCCGCCGATGATCAAGGCGATCGCCATCCACCTCGGCGCCACACCGCTTCGCCACAGCGCGATGCCCAGCAATGGAAGTCCGACCACGATGCCGGAGATGAACAGCAGGGCTGCAGCTCCGGTCGTCGGAAGCGCCCACCACGCCTCGTCCAGCGCGGCGACGGTCGCCACATCGAGCCCTTCGGTCACAGCCAGATAGGCCAGCAGGTCGTCGGGAACCAAGAGCGGAAGCGCGCTCAAGCATCCGAGCAGCGTCCAGACCGCACCGACGGTGGTGAGCAGCGGGGTTCGACGTCTGGTCACCCAGGCCACGGCAATGACGGCTGGAATCAAGCCCACCAGGAACGGCAACCCCAGCCATATGATCACCTCGTACAGCTGTTGGTGCGCGGCGATGTCGGCCACGGTGTCGGCGATCGGCGCATCACCTTCAAAGGGTTTGAGCACGTAGACGGTTCCCATGCACAGCATGGGCAGCGGTGCCACGATGGCGAGCACGAGTCGCCAGAAGGTGCGGGTGTCGCGGCGCCGCGGCGCGGTCGTGCTCGAGGTCGCACTCTGAACGCTGTGGGCTCGCAGGCTGGTGTAGGACACGGTCGACTCCTACTCGTTGATGATCTTGCTCTCAGTCCCAGGGTCTGTCCGAACTCCTCCCGAACGGCAGGGGTCGCTCGGCCGAGAAGTCTGGGGATTTCCGGTCCGACTGGGGTTCCGGCACTACTCACCTAGGGGTGGCCACGACGAGAATGACCATGTGGTTGGCGCAGCTCACGACAAGTATGACCGTGTGGTTGGCGCACGATCCCGAGCCGGCGTGGCAGCTGGGATCCTCTTCGGCCTTGCCGCAGTCGAGGTCACGACAGCGATCGTGTTCGGGTTTCTCTCGACGCTGAGCTGGGCCGAACTGGTCGATCTGCTCGTCGTCAGCAACGCCATTCTCGGGCTAGTGCTCGCGATGGCCGGCTGGCCGATCGCCGTCTATCGACCGCGAAACCTGATCGGCTGGTCGCTGCTCGCCGGCGGGTGCTGCTGGGCGTCCACCGGCGCCGGAATTGCGCTGCTGTCGTGGGCCGACTCCCATAATCTCGAGGGTTGGTTCTGGCGACTCGTGGCGACAGTCACGAACATGGGTTGGACGTGGGCCCTGACGGTCTGCCTGCCGCTGGCGTTGCTGCTGCTGCCGGACGGCCGCCTGCCAGGCCGACGGTGGCGCTGGGCGCTCCCACTTCTGGCCTTCAATGGGCTGGCTCTTGCTGCCCTTGGCGTGCTCTCCAACTTCAGCATGGCGGTCGGCGTCTCTGGCTACCTCGGCTGGCCCGAAGTCAACGCCTTGTCCTGGCCGATGGCGGTGCTCGGCGTGACGGTTCTGAGCTCGTACGGGCTGGCACTGGCAGCGCTTGTGGTGCGCTTCTACCGCGCGAGCGATCAGGTCCGGCGGCAGCTGTCCTGGGTGCTGCTGGCCCTCCTCATCGTGGTGGTCATCTTCGCGCTCGACCCGATACTGCCGGACAGCCTCTTGTCGATCTTGTCGATTGCGCTCATTCCGCTGTCGATCACGGTGGCCGTGCTGCGCTACCAACTGCTCGACATCCGGCTTGTGTTGTCCCGATCGGTGCTGTATGTCCTCCTCACCGCGGCAGTCGTCGGCGCGTATCTGGTGATCGTCGCCGTCTTGGATGCGGTGCTTCGAACCGAGCTAGGGCTTGGGACCTCCGTACTGGCCACGCTGCTGGTTGCGGTTGCCTTCAACCCGGTCCGGGTCTGGTTGCAGCGCAAGGTCGAACGGTTGATCTACGGTGCTCGCCGTGATCCCGCTGAAGCGATGGCGGCGGTCGGGGCGCAGCTCGGCGAGGTGGGTGGTGCCGACAGCGCGGGACTTCCGGGTGTCTTGCAGGCGCTGGCCACCGTGATGCGCTTCCCGTGGGCAGCAGTGGTAGTCAACGGCGCGGAGATTGCCTCCTATGGCAATCCGCCGGCCGCCCGGCACGCCACGGCTTTGCGCCAGGGTGGTGAGGTCGTCGGCGAGCTGATCGTCGGGTTGCGCCCAGGAGAGGCCCGGCTCGACCCCGGCGACGCCAGGGTCCTGGACCTGGTCAGCGCGCCGATAGCGGCCGCCGTACAGGCGGTTGCGCTCGCGGAGCAGCTTCGTTCCTCCCGCGAGCAGGTGATCACCGCCCGGGAGGAGGAGCGTCGGCGGCTCCGGCGGGATCTGCACGACGGGCTCGGACCGGTGCTCACTGGCGTCGTACTCAACGCCGAGGCGGCGCTCCGGCGCCTGGCCAGTGAGCCGGCCCAGACCGCAGATCTGCTGGTTGAGCTTCGTGATCAGGCGACCGGGGCGCTGGAGGACATCCGCCGACTGGTCTATGACCTCCGGCCCCCGGCGCTGGACAGCCTGGGCCTTGTGGAGGCGCTGCGCGAGCAGGCCGCCGTCATGGGGAAGCGAGAGAATGCCGGACCGTTGCGGGTCAGCGTCGAGGCACCCAGGCAACTACCCGAACTGCCCGCCGCTGTGGAGGTCGCCGCCTACCGCATCGTCACCGAGGCGCTGACCAACGTGGTACGGCACTCGAGCGCGTCGGCGGCCGTCGTAACGCTGACCGTGACGGCAGGAGTACTACAGATCTCCGTGCATGACGACGGGATCAACCTCGGTGCCGGCTGGCAGGCCGGTGTTGGGCTGACTTCGATTCGCGAGCGGGCCGCCGAGCTGGGCGGAGGATGCCGGATCGAGCACGACCGCACCGGCGGCCGGGTCGACGTCGAACTGCCCTGCGGCTCTCCGGCGCTACTCCCGGAGCGCACCGCGATCAGTGACGCGGTGCAGCAGCCGTGACACTGCGGATCGTGGTAGCCGACGACCACTCCGTCGTCCGAGAAGGTCTGCGCTCCCTGCTGTCGGCGGTCGAGGGGTACGAGCTTGTGGGCACTGCAGCGACCGGCGCCGAGGCAGTGAAGGCGGCGGTCACGTTGCGTCCGGACGTGTTGGTGATGGACATCCAGATGCCTGACATGACCGGAATCCAGGCGACCCGGGAGATCCGTCGGGTGGCGCCCACGGTAGCCGTGCTGATGTTGACGATGTTCGACGACGACGAGTCGGTGTTCGCGGCGATGCGAGCCGGAGCGCTCGGTTACGTCCTCAAGGGTGCCGCGCCCGAGAGCATGATCAGGGCCATCGCGGTCGTGGCCGGCGGTGAGGCGATCTTCGGTTCTGGTGTCGCCACGCGGGCGCTCAGCTACTTCAGCACGCCGCGCACTGACCCTACGGTGTTTCCCGAACTCACACCTCGTGAGCGGGAGGTGCTGACGTTGATCGCGAGCGGGCTGAGCAACGCCGCAATCGCCAGTCGGCTTGGCTTGGCGACCAACACCGTCGGCAACCACATCTCGAACATCTTCGCCAAGTTGCAGGTGGCCAGCCGCGCGGAGGCCATCATACGGGCGCGGTCCGCTGGACTCGGCGACTGAGCCGCGCCTCGATGGTCTCGCCCAGAGGGCCGTCGGCGACCGCCCGTGCCTGGTTGCCGACACTGGACAGGCCGAACTAGCTCCACTCCGCAGCCGTTACTTGGACTGGCATCGGCGGGAGTTGTGCGACAAGGCGTTCGAAGACCGCATCCGCCCCGCGAAACTCCGGCCGGCTATTGCCGGGTCGATGAAGGGAAAGTCACACCCGCCCCGATTGGGTGGATCATTTCGGGTGTGAAGGCGATGATCGCGGTCGTGCCCTTGGCGGGACACGTGGGCCCGATCTCGGGTTTGGTGGCCGAGTTGGTCAGCCGCGGACATGACGTGCGGGTGTACACCGGTTCACGCTACCGGCAGCCCTTTACCGACTTGGGTGCGACGGTGGTGACATGGTCGGCCGCGCAGGGCTTCGACGAGGACAACCTTGGGGCACGCGCCGTCTGGTATCCATTGAAACGCGCCTACAACCAGGCTCGAGCTGAGATCGGGCTGCCACGTGATCGGCGGCCCTACGGAAGTGTGCTGTTCTCGGAGTGGCTCGTGCTCGCCACCGGCTGTCCCAACCTGGACGTCCCGCGACTGGACCTCCCGGACTAGGTGCACTTCGTAGGGCGACTGGACCTCCCGGACTAGGTGCACTTCGTAGGGCGACTGGACCCCGCCGGAGCGGTACTGCCGAGCGGAGCGGGCCATCGTGCGTCGATGCGACCGCCCGTCGTGGTAACCCAAGGTACACAGGACGTGGACCCCGCCGACCTCATCGAGCCCTCGCTCAAGGGGTTGGCCGACCTTGAGGTTGAGGTGATCGCGACAAGCGGGCGTCGCGGTCAAACTGATGTGGGCGTCGCGCCACCGGCCAACGCCCGCGTCGTCGACCTCATCGACTTCGCGTCCGTCCTCCCGAAGGCTGCCGTATTCGTGACTAACGGCGGCTGGGGAGGCGTCCTGGCGAGCCTCGCCGCCGGTGTCCCTTTGGGTGGTTGCTCCCGAGAGCGCCGCCGACAAGCCGGAGATCGCCGCCCGAATCGCGCGCTGTGGCGCTGGCATCAACGTGCGTAAGCGCCGGCCGAAACCCGGTGCGGTCCGCGAACGCCGTACGGGAAGCGCTGGCCAACCGGAGTTATCGCGAGCGCGCCCGGCAGATCGGTTCTGAGCTTGATCAACTGGGCGGCGCAAGCGCGGCCGCCGACCTATTGGAACGGCTGGCAGAAACCAGGGCGCCAGTACGGCGGATCGGCAACCCATGGTCGAGCCCTGCGAAGTCGGCGTGACACTCTTCGTCCGGTTTGCAGTGAGACTGCAGAGCTACGGTCTGCCAGCGGAAGGGCAAGGCGTGCCGCTCAGCAACGTCCCGGGCATATCAGGCTGTAACCGGCACCGCCATCCACTATCGCCCTCAACTCAGCTGTCGCCCTCGCCGCAGACGAGCGGATGTTCAACCTTCAACTCGGCGGGCGCCCGCATGTGCCAGGCGTCGGCAATCAGCTCGCGCAGCCGGGTGATGTCGATGGCCTCCAGCCGGACCATCACCAGTGGCGACCAGTCGTAGGTGGAGGTAGTGAAGAACACTTCCGGTTCGCTCAGTAGCAGCGCCTGCTTCTCCGCCTCGTCACCCACATACAGGACGGCGATATCGGTACGGATGACTCGCCTGCGACCCGGCACGTGCTCGGGGTATGACCAGACGAAGCCGTTGTTGCCCACTCGGAAGTCGAAACCGTCGCTGTCAATCTCCACCGTGTGCGGAAGGCTCATCGCGATCCGCCGGACATCGGCGGCGTCAACCACAACGACCACCGGCTTGGCTCGCTCTGATCACCCAGATGATGCTAGGACCGCCCACCGACGGGCGAACGAACCGTAGACAAGCCGAAGGTCGTGCCGCACTGCGGCCGCTTCATCTCATCGCGCACATCGACGAGAAGCTGGGCGGCTCCCTCTGAGCCGCAGCCACGATGGGATCTGAAGCAACACGCAGCTACGTTCGGTCCCGCGTAGTCATCCCTGCGGTCGTGCGAAGCCTCATGGTCCGGTGGCGCCGCCCTCCGATCTCCATAATCTCAACTGCCGGCGCAGGTTGAGAACGCTCCGTCCTCGGATAAGGGATTGACGGGTTCCACCTGGTCGCGGTGACGTGACCAGACATCGCCCCGTAGCCATCAGGGGTGTTTTCGAGCTCGCGCAACAACTGTTTGTAGGCAAGGCGGTTGGCGATTTGGCGAGTCGCTGACATGGAACTATCGGTGACGAGGATTCGCTGAAGCCGCTGGACCTCGGCGTACAGCTGCTGCCGTCGGAGCACCTTCGACAGATCGTCGTCCTCTTCATCAGGGTCGCCATCCGGGCTGAGTTGGGCCAAGGTCCAGCTCCCGAGCCGAATCATCGGTGGGATGAGGAAATTCCGGACGGAGCGTCTGCTGAGAAGAGGGAGGACGATGAACAGCCCGATGACGAGGAGCCAGCCAACCAAATGTTGAAGATCCGTCAAGTGGCCTCCTCATCGACGGCGTGCAGGGCCCTTGGGGCCAGCGCAGGACCGATCCGTTGTGGCCCGTTAACACCTTCAAGGGTGGATCCAGTGTGTTCCTCTTGGCAAGGGTGAGCTGTCCGGACAGATCACGACGCTCGCTGCGACGTCGTCGCCAGCACGGCACCGTTTGGCCGCAACGTCATCGAGGATCGGCCCGCGACCAGCGGAGACCCATGAACGTGCAGGCGCCAGGCTCGACCCAGCTCGGCCAGCATGGTCGCGGCCTCCGACCAGGCAAACTGCTCACCGATACACATTCTGGGTCCGGCACCGAAGGGCAGATAGGCGCCGCGTGGTTGGCCTGGAGATTTGGAGTCGAAGCGGACGGCCTTCCCCGGGACGCGCCGCAGCCACCGCTCTGGCCGGAACTGTTCGGGCTCGGCCCACCACCGCGGGTCGCGATGCAGCAAAGCCGGACTAATCAGGCACATCGTCCCCACCTGCACGGTGCGCCCACCGAGTACGACCGGCTCGAGGATCCGGCGGCTGAACATCCAGGACGGCGGCCACAGCCGTAAGGTCTCGGCGAGTACGGCCATGGTCAGGGGCAGCGCCTCCGCCGGCTCATCCACCGGAATTGCCCCCCGCTTGGCGTCCCACTCGGCCTCCAGATCGGCATGCACCGCCGGCGCCTGGTCTATCGCCGCGAGCGCCCAGGTGAGGGCCATGGCCGTCGTCTCATGCCCCGCCAGCAGCAACGTCATCACCTCGTCCCGGACCTCCCCTTTGGTAAGTTCCGGGTGAGATGCCAGCAGGTCTAGCACCGGTCCGGGCCGAGACTCACCGGCCCAACGTCCGCGCATGAGATCGTCGACGACGTTCTCGAGCTCGGCCTTGGCTGAGCGCACTCGGATCGCGACCGGCAGCGGGGAGTGGAGCAGCGTCGGACCTCCTGGAGCCATGGCGAGCCGGAAGCCCGCAAGCAGATCGGTTAGCGCACGCGTGATCTGCGGAGCCGGCCCGCGGAGGTCGGAGCCGAACAGCGCCGCCCCCGCGCCCTCCAGCGTCATGGCCGACATCTCCGCGACTAGGTCGATCTCGCCACCGTCGGACCACTGGTCGGCGGTGCGCCGCGCGGCGCGGGCGAAGTGCGCCAGGTAGTCGGCAATTCGCCGCGAGTGGAACGCCGGCTGCAGGGCACGGCGGTGGCGTAGATGCTTCTCACCCTCACTGGTGAGCAGGCCCTCGCCGAGCAGCAGTCGAGCGCGTACGAGCCCGCGGCCCTTTCCCGTACGCCGAGCGTGCGTGGTCAGCAGCTCCCAAATCTGCGCGGCGTCGTCAACGAGCAGCACTCGCTCGGGCCCCATCCGCAACGGGACCGTGCTGGCGCCGCTGGCCACCAATACGTCGAGGAAGTCCATCGGTGAACGGCGGAACGCACGCATCAGTGCCACGTTCACACCCAGCGATCGCGCGGATTGTGCAAGCAGGCCAGGCACGCTCACCGATAGAAGCCCCCTGGGGTACCAGCCGGCCCTGGAGGGCGCGGCCC
This sequence comes from Propionibacteriaceae bacterium, assembly GCA_036377435.1. Lineage (GTDB taxonomy): Bacteria > Actinomycetota > Actinomycetes > Propionibacteriales > Propionibacteriaceae > Microlunatus. Next base: position 4,778 of record DASUYM010000191.1, on the reverse strand, counting down.
GCTCGGCACAGCGGCCGTCATGCTGATCACCTTGCCCGACCCGCTACGAGCGCGTCGCTGATGAGGATGATCGCTGCTTTGCTCGTCGCGTCGCCCACCGTTGAATTGTGCCCCTAGGGAGATGCAGGCCTGAAGGGCCGACTGGCACGGCCTGCCCTGGGCGATTGACGGGCGACATTGCCATGGTCGGGCAGGTCCGGTTCGATTACGCTGCCGACCGTGGAGCGGGTGCGGTGGGGAATTATCGGCGTCGGGAATGTCACTGAAGGCAAGAGCGGGCCGGGTTTTCAGCAGGCTGAACGATCCGAATTGGTTGCCGTCATGCGCCGAAATGGCGATCTCGCCGCTGACTACGCTCGACGACACCACGTCCCGCATTGGTACGACGATGCCGACGAGCTGATCAACGATCCCGAGGTCGACGCCGTCTACGTCGCAACGCCACCTGACTCACATCGGGAGTACGTGGTCCGTGCCGCACAGGGGGGCAAGCCTGTCTATGTCGAGAAGCCGATGGCTCGCACGGCACTGGAGTGTGAAGACATGATTTCGGCCTGCGAGGAGGCGGGGGTGGGTTTGTTCGTGGCCTACTACCGTCGCGCCATGCCGCGGTTTTTCACGGTCAAAGACGTATTGGACAGTGGCCGGATCGGTCAGCTCCGGACGGTCAGCATCCGCAATGAGCGGCCCGGCGAAGTAGGTGAGGCTGACCGCGCGGGGTGGAGGGTAGATCCCAAGATCTCCGGCGGTGGCCACTTCGTCGACCTCGGCTCCCACATCCTCGATTTGTTGGACTGGCTCCTTGGTCCGGTGACCCATGCGGCCGGAATCGCTACCAACCGCGGTGGACGCTACCCAGCCGAAGACCTGGTCACCGGTGTCTTCAGCTTTCGTTCCGGGGTAGAAGGTGTCGGTGTCTGGAACTACGACTCGTTCCAGGACAAAGATCAGATTGAGATCATCGGAACGGCGGGAGCCCTGCGCTTCTCCTGCTTCGCCGATGAGCCCTTGCGGCTGCTCACTGCTCGCGGACTGGAACAGATCAAAGCGCCCTATCCCGCGACCGTTCAACTGCCCCTCATCCAGGCCGTGGTCGATGCGCTGACCGGGCATGGCGAGTCGCCCAGCAACGGACATAGCGCGATCAGAACGGCCCGTGTTATCGACGGCCTGCTCTCGGACTATAGGAACAGTCACGGACTCAGCTACCCGCCAGCGAAGCCAACTCAAGAAGGCTCCGATCGGGGTAGCCAGGAAGCCTAACCCCTCGCTGTTGTTGCATAAGGGCATGAAGAAGATCGGATTCCTCTCCTTCGGCCACTGGACGCCATCGCCGCAGTCGCAGACACGCTCAGCCTCCGACGCATTGCTTCAGTCCATCGAGCTCGCGGTCGCAGCCGAGGAGGTCGGGGCCGCAGGCGCCTACTTTCGGGTGCACCACTTCGCACGCCAGCTCTCCTCTCCCTTCCCGCTGCTCGCTGCCGTCGGGGCCAGGACCAGCCGGATCGAGATCGGGACCGGCGTGATCGACATGCGCTATGAAAACCCGCTCTACATGGCCGAAGACGCTGGTGCGGCTGACCTGATCTCCGGCGGACGGCTTCAGCTGGGCATCAGCCGGGGGTCACCGGAACAGGTGATCGACGGGTTTCGCTACTTCGGGTACGCGCCTGAGGAGGGCGCCGACCACGCGGACATGGCCCGTCAGCACACCGCGGTCTTCCTCGAGGTGATCAAAGGAGAGGGGTTCGCGGAGCCCAACCCTCGGCCGATGTTCCCGAACCCACCCGGCCTGCTGCGGCTAGAGCCGCACTCGGCGGGGCTTCGCGACCGGATCTGGTGGGGAGCCGGATCCCGCCAGACGGCCCAGTGGACCGCGGAGCAGGGCATGAACCTGATGAGCTCGACCCTGCTCACCGAGGACACCGGCGTGCTATTCCACCAGCTCCAGGCAGAGCAGATCCAGCGGTTCCGTGACGCCTGGAAGACCGCCGGTCATCAGCGCGAGCCACGAGTCTCGGTCAGTCGCAGCATCTTCCCGGTCGTCAGCGATCTGGATCGTGCATACTTCGGTGCCGCCGCCGATAGCCAGGACCAAGTCGGTTACCTGGATGGCGGCCCGGCCCGCTTCGGCAAGACGTACGCCGGGGAGCCAGATCGGCTCGTAAAGGAACTCGCAGAGGACGAGGCGATCGAGGCCGCTGACACACTGCTTCTCACGGTGCCGAACCAACTCGGCGTCGACTACAACGCGAACTTGATCGAAAGTGTGCTGCGCTACCTAGCCCCAGAGCTCGGCTGGCGCTGAGCCTGCCTCGACAGGCTGCGCTGCTGAACGTGCTCCACGTCGGAACAGATTTTCTCGTCGGGCCGGTCTATGGAACGGTCACCGGTGGGAACGGCGGTAACAAGCGGAAACGTCTATGGAACCGCAAATGCTTGCGTCGTGGCGCAAGAGAATTCCCCGCCGGCTCGGCTGCTCCTCATTCATGCCGAGGTCCGCACAGTCGGGGACGACGACTGCCGGTTTCGTGGTCATCGACTGCATCTACGGTGTGAACCGTGGACCACGTCGTGGTGGTGGGAGCTGGAATTGGCGGACTGACGGCCAGCTTGCTGCTTAGCCGGGTTGCGGCGCGGGTGACGCTTGTGGAGCGGGCGGAGCGACCGTCTGAGGTTGGCGCCGCCTTGGCTTTGCAACCGAACGGCATCGCGGTTCTGGAACGTCTCGGACTGCTAAGGGCTGTGGGGCCTATAAGCGCGCGAATTGACAGGATGGACATTCGAAGCGTTACCGGCCGGAGGCTGCTGACGGCCAGGATGCCTGATCTGGGCGCCGGGCTTGATCACGCGATCGCCGTCCGTCGAACCGACCTTCACCGGCTGTTGCTTGAGGCCGTTGCCGGCGTGGCCTCCGTCGACACACGTTTTGGGTACGCCGCGGTGAGCGCCGACCCGAGCGGAGCAGTAACGATCACCTCCACCGCGGAGAACGGCCCGGACTTCGACTCGATGAGCCTGCGCGCCGACGTCATCGTGGGTGCAGACGGAGTCAATTCGGCCGTGCGTAGCACGGGTGGCTTCGAGAGCCGGGTGTCGTCGGGGAGCAGCTATGTACGCACGATTGTGAGGGGTCGAGCTGCAGGCCCGTGGTTGGAGGAGTACTGGACTCCTCTGGGATCCTTCGGACACGCACCGCTGGGTGGCGACCTCGTCTACTTTTGGGCTGCCGCCCATATGGGCGCAGCGGCTGACGCGGTGTCTCGACGCGACCTTGGGGCCTTCCGCCAGGAGTGGCGACGGGTACTTCCTGTCACAGCAGACCTCTTGGAGCGGGTGTCGTCTTTCGACGACCTGCTGGTCAATACCGTCCGCAGCGTCGACTGTCGGCGCTGGTTCTCCGGCCGTCTGGTTTTGCTCGGCGATTCCGCCCATGCCATGCCCCCGAACCTGGGCCAGGGAGCGAACAGCGCTCTGGTCGACGGCGTGATCCTGGCCGAGGAACTCGCCACGGCGCCATCGGTGACGGATGCCCTGGCGGGGTACGACAAGCGTCGGCGTCCACTCGCCCGGCGCGTGCAGATGACGGCGGAGCTGCTTCAACGCCTGTGTGGCATCGAGCGCGTCACGGCTCTGCGCGTAAGGGATGCTCTGCTGGCGGGATTGGCCCGGTTCCCGCTGCTCAGTGAGGAGGGCATCCGTCGGGCCCTGGCCACCGACGTCCGAGCTGTCAGATCTGCCTCCGTACTCAGCCACGCCCGCTGAGCCGACCCCACCGCGGGAGAAAGCAATTCCGATCGACGTCAGTCGCCCAGGCGGCCGACGTTGAGGGGCAGCGACAGGTGGACCGCTCACGCACCTGGTTCTGAAGCGGCCCAGAAGGATTTCAGATGTGAGTTAAGTCTGTCCTTCGCCTGCATGGGGAGTGAGTGAGTGGTGTCGGACAACACTTCGACCGTCCCTTGCGGTAGAAGTCGCGCCCGATCAGCGGCTGCATTGCCTCCAGCGAAGGAGTCGCGGTCCGCGATGGCGACGTAGGTGGGCATCGTGAGTTCCTGCAGCTCGTCGTCGTCCAGCCTGGCCGGTTGAGGAAGTGTTGCCGAGAAATGTTCCGAGCCAGCGGCGATCATTTTCGCCATGTCGTCGTTCGGGTCGTACTCGACTCCGCCGACCTTGCCTAGGGCGTAGTTGCGCACACGGTCAGGTAGACCCGGCAGAGACGAGAGCATCGCCCACCCCAGGAGGCGCGCAGGAGGGTACGCGAAGGTGAATACCGGTTCGAGGAGCGTCAGCGAGACCACACGGTCGGGGAAGCGATGCGCGTACGTGGCGGCAGTCGCGCCTCCGAAGGAGTGGCCGACGAGGTGGGCTCCGTAGGGGGCGAGTTCGGCGAGGACCTGCTCTATCCACAGCGCCTCGTCCTCGAACGATTTTATGGGCGCGCCCTGCACCGACAGCCCCGCGTCCCCGAGCGCGTCGAAGGCGATCACTCGATGGTCCTCTAAGAAACCCGGAAGGTTCTCCGACCACATCGGCACGCCTGACGCCCTGCCAGGGACCAGGACGACCGGAACTGTGTCTGTCACCTTGGGCGAGCTCCACTCATAGGCGCGCACCGTGCCGAGATCCGTCACCACGTCGTAGGTCACCGTCGGTGCCGGCAGCGCCGACATCCCACGTCGATAGGCATCGACATAGGCATCACGCCCCTCGATGGAGTGAAAATGCCCCACCCCAGGCGGGCCGAAGAAGAACCGCTGAACGCTCACCGCCCCGAC
>DASUYM010000190.1:0-20241 GCA_036377435.1 Propionibacteriaceae bacterium | reverse complement strand
ACCTTCCTCCGAGTTGACCCCGGCAGTCTCCTATGAGTCCCCGGCATTATCCGCTGGCAACATAGGACGAGGGTTGCGCTCGTTGCGGGACTTAACCCAACATCTCACGACACGAGCTGACGACAGCCATGCACCACCTGTATACCGACCTTGCGGGGGCTACATCTCTGCAGCTTTCCGGTATATGTCAAACCCAGGTAAGGTTCTTCGCGTTGCATCGAATTAATCCGCATGCTCCGCCGCTTGTGCGGGCCCCCGTCAATTCCTTTGAGTTTTAGCCTTGCGGCCGTACTCCCCAGGCGGGGCACTTAATGCGTTAGCTTCGGCACGGAGAACGTGGAATGTTCCCCACACCTAGTGCCCACCGTTTACGGCGTGGACTACCAGGGTATCTAAGCCTGTTTGCTCCCCACGCTTTCGCTTCTCAGCGTCAGGAAATGCCCAGAGAACCGCCTTCGCCACCGGTGTTCCTCCTGATATCTGCGCATTCCACCGCTCCACCAGGAATTCCATTCTCCCCTGCATCCCTCTAGTTTGCCCGTATCGGAAGCAGGCTCAGGGTTAAGCCCTGAGTTTTCACTTCCGACGCAACAAACCGCCTACAAGCCCTTTACGCCCAATAATTCCGGACAACGCTCGGACCCTACGTATCACCGCGGCTGCTGGCACGTAGTTGGCCGGTCCTTCTTCTGTTCCTACCGTCACTTGCGCTTCGTCGGAACTGAAAGCGGTTTACAACCCGAAGGCCGTCATCCCGCACGCGGCGTTGCTGCATCAGGCTTGCGCCCATTGTGCAATATTCCCCACTGCTGCCTCCCGTAGGAGTCTGGGCCGTATCTCAGTCCCAGTGTGGCCGGTCGCCCTCTCAGGCCGGCTACCCGTCGAAGCCTTGGTGAGCCGTTACCTCACCAACAAGCTGATAGGCCGCGAGCCCATCCTTGACCGCTAAAGCGCTTTCCACCCCAGATGATGTCATCGAGGGTCGTATCCGGTATTAGCAGCTGTTTCCAACTGTTATCCCAGAGTCAAGGGCAGGTTGCTCACGTGTTACTCACCCGTTCGCCACTCGTGTACCCCCGAAGGGGCCTTACCGTTCGACTTGCATGTGTTAAGCACGCCGCCAGCGTTCGTCCTGAGCCAGGATCAAACTCTCCGTTGAAATCTATACAAAATCCGACGCCGCTTTGCGAGCGTCGGCTTGTGTGTCTCAACTCGTTCGATCGCTGATCAAAAGACCCAATGCTGGATCTATCTGTCAATCAATCAAAGGAACCGAACTCGGAACTGGCATCGCCAGCCCAAGTACGGGGTTTTTGTGCATTATTTGGCATTGACTTTTAGCACGCTGTTGAGTTCTCAAGTTTCGGGAGCACACCGCGCCAGATCACTTTCGACCCGGCTTGGGGCAACTCATCCACATTAGAAGTGCGATCACCCCGAGTCAAATCGGCGTGTCGCGCTCCCTGGACCGACATGAACCCGGCCGGGTGAGCCTCTGGAGGCGCCCGGTGGATTCGTGGCGGTTGGTTTCCTGCGAGTCGGCCGCTGTAGCTCGCTGCTACCGCGTCCCGCACCTCGCCAAGGCCTAGAGAACTTTACTCCCCCAAGGCCGGTAGGTCAATGGCAGCCGTGCTGCTGCGACCTCAGCTGCGCCGAATGCTCACGGCGCCGACTGTTCGCTTGCCACGGCGGACGATGACATAACGCCCGTGCAGCAGGTCATATTCCGCAAGCCGGGCTTCGGGATCGGTGACGCGCTGGTTGTTGACGTACGCCCCGCCCTCGGTGATCGCGCGTCTAGCGGCCGACTTGCTGGGCACGACGCCGCCGGCAGCCAGCACATCCACCACTGTAGGCAGATCACCGTTGGCCTCCAGCTGCACACCACCAATCTCGGCAGCGACGTCATTGAGAACCGACTCCGGCAGTTCGCGGAGATCGGAGCGGCCGAAGATCGCGTCGGCGGCCTGGACAGCGGCATCCCGCTCCGCCGGCCCATGGACCAGCGCCGTGACGTCGTCGGCTAGCGCCTTTTGCGCGGCGCGGCGCTGCGGCGCCTCGCGGGTTTGCCGGTCAAGCTCGGCGATCTCCTCCAGGCTGCGATCACTGAACACCTTGAGGTACTCCACGACCTTCTCGTCCTCCGCGTTCAGAAAGAACTGATGCAAGGCGTACGGAGAGGTCATCGCCGGGTCGAGCCAGATAGTTCCGCTCTCGGTCTTGCCGAACTTGCTGCCGTCCGCCTTGGTGATCAGCGGCGTCGCCATGGCGTGCACGCGCGCTCCTTCGACACGCCGGATGAGCTCAACCCCCGCGGTGATATTGCCCCACTGATCGCTGCCACCGAACTGCAAGGTGCAGCCGCAGGACCGATAAAGCTCGAGGTAGTCGAGCGATTGAAGAAGCACGTAGGAGAACTCGGTGTACGAGATGCCCTCCTCGAGGCGGTGGCGTACCACCTCGCGAGCGAGCATGCGGTTGACCGGAAAGTGCTTGCCGATCTCGCGCAGGAAATCGAGCACCGACATCGGGCCAGTCCAGTCGAGGTTGTTGACAATCCGCGCTGCATTGTCGCCGCTGAAGTCGACATACTTCTCAACTTGTGCCCGGATTCGTTCGACCCATTGGGCGACGGTATCCGGGCTATTGAGCACACGCTCGCTGGTCGCTTTGGGATCGCCAATCATCCCAGTCGACCCTCCCACCAATATCAGCGGCTTGTGACCAGCTCGCTGCAGGATCCTGGCCACCATGAGCTGCACAAGGTTGCCGATATGGATGCTGGGAGCAGTTGGATCGAATCCGACGTAGAACGTGACCGCACCAGCAGCGAGATGGCCGGCAAGAGCCTCCTCGTCCGTGGACTCCACAAGCAGGCCACGCCACTTCAATTCGTCAAGCACCGTGTTCACGGGGCACCACAGTAGCGCCGGTGGACTAGCTGATGGCCTCGCCGATCGGCGTAGCCCACGCAAGGCGCTGATCGGTCGTGATCAGTCGCACGCCCATCTGCCGGGCAAGCTCTACATTGACGCCGTCGACCAGGCGCAGCTCACGACGCAAGGTCCACGCGCCGAGCACCAGAGGTGATACCGCGTGCCGTTCGATCGCCAACGCCGAAAGCGCAGGGAGACCGTCCAGCCGCATCGACGGCGTCGAGCCTGCCTGCTCGCTTCAACCGTCCTAGAGCGGCGAGCACCTCGGCATCGAGGTGTGCTGGAACCTGCCACGCTGATCCACACAGGCGCGCACCAATGGCTCGTGCCCGGATAGGCCGGCGACGAGATCGACCATTACAGAAGCAGGCTATGCACTGGCTGCCGGCTGCGGACAGCCACCATGCTGACCGTAAGTTATGGCCCGTCGAGCCATGCGTCGACTGAACTCATGGCATCTCTAACCTCATCGAGTTGTTCCCGGACCCGTACCAGCGCAGTGCCGCCGCGACCGGCGCGGCTATTGACCGAGCCCGGGACGGTGAGCACCGAGCGGACCTCCGAGGTGAGATGGGGCGAGATCATCACCAGGTCGTCGGGGGTGAGGTCGGTGAGCTCCATACCGTCAGCCTCGCAACGCCGCACGCAAGCGCCAGCAATCCGATGCGCCTCGGCGAACGGCACTCGCTGGCGTACCAGCCAATCGGCGATGTCGGTGGCCAGCGAGAAGCCCAGGGGAGCAAGTCGCTCGAGCCGTTCATGATTGAAAGACAGGGTCGAAACCATCCCGGCGACAGCCGGCAAGACGATCAGCAGTTGGTCAATCGAGTCGAAGATCGGCTCCTTGTCCTCTTGCAGATCACGGTTGTACGCCAGCGGCAACCCTTTGAGAGTCGCCAGCAGCCCAGTCAGGTTGCCGATCAACCGTCCCGCCTTGCCTCGAGTCAGCTCGGCGACGTCGGGGTTCTTCTTCTGCGGCATGATGCTCGACCCGGTGGACCACTCCTCGGCCAGGGTTGCGAATCCGAACTCGTGCGTCACCCAGATGATCACGTCCTCACTCAACCGGGAGAGATCGACTGCAATCTGAGCGCAGACGTACGCCGCCTCGGCCACGAGATCTCGCGAAGAAGTGCCGTCAATTGAATTCGCGACACTGGCCTCGAAACCGAGCTCGGTCGCCACGGCCTTTGGGTCCAGTCCCAGCGATGTACCAGCCAATGCGCCCGACCCGTACGGGCTGACCGCAAGCCGGCGGTCAAGATCACTAATCCGATCGCAGTCCCGCAGCAGCGGCCACGCGTGTGCCAGCAGGTGGTGCGAGAGCAGCACAGGCTGAGCGTGCTGCAGGTGGGTACGGCCTGGCATGGCAACACCAAGATGATCACGTGCCTGGTCGTGCAGTGCGCCGACAACATCGCGGAGCCCCAGAGTCACTGCCCGGAGCGCGTCTCGCAGGTACATCCTGATCAAGGTCGCAATCTGGTCATTGCGAGAGCGACCGGCCCGCAGGCGGCCACCCAATTCCGCGCCGACCAGTTCAACCAGGCGCCGCTCAAGCGCGCCATGCACGTCCTCATCGGATTCTGTCGGCCGCAAGACTCCAGAGGTGACCTCGGACGACAGCAGCTCGAGGCCGTCAAGCATCGCGGTGAGCTCCTTGTCGGTCAGCAATCCAGCTCTGTGCAAGGCCCTGGCATGCGCCCGTGACCCTGCCAGGTCGTAGGCCGCCAGCCGCCAGTCGAAGTGCGTCGAGCGGCTCAGCGTCGCCAGCGCTTCAGCCGGGCTGGCCCCAAACCTGCCTCCCCACAGCCGCCCGCTGTGATCCTTTCCGGGTGAGTCCGGTGCAGTGATCAAGACAGGCCGGCGTCCCGGCGCGCCGCCAGCGTGCTCGACATCCCATAGAGCCCGATGAAGCCGCGTGCCTGGGACTGGTCGAACCTGTCGCCCTCGTCGTAGGTGGCGAGATTGAAGTCATAAAGGCTGGTGTCGCTGCGGCGACCGGTCACGGTGGCCCTTCCCGCGTGCAAGGTCATCCGGATCTCACCACTAACAGGCTGCTGCGCCTCGTCGATGAAGGTGTCCAGCGCCCGCTTGAGTGGTGAGTACCACTGCCCGTCGTAGACCAGCTCGCCCCAGCGCTGGTCTATGCCACGCTTGTAGCGTGCGAGCTCACGCTCGACCGTCACGTTTTCCAGCTCCATGTGAGCAGTGATCAGGGTGATCGCACCCGGCGCTTCGTAGACCTCACGGCTCTTGATCCCCACGAGCCGGTCCTCCACCATGTCCAGTCGGCCCACGCCGTGCGCACCCGCGCGCTCGTTGAGAATCTGGATGGCCTGCAGCATGGAGACCTTCTCATTGTCGATCGCGATCGGGTTGCCCGCCTCGAACGTGATCATCACCTCGTCGGGCTCGCGCGGGGTGGCAGGGTTCGCGGTGTAGGCGTAAACGTCCTCGATGGGTGCATTCCAGATGTCCTCGAGGAAGCCGGTCTCCACGGCGCGGCCCCAGACGTTCTGGTCGACCGAGTACGGCGAGGACTTGCTCTGCTGGATGGGCAGCCCCTTCTCCTCGGCGTACGCGATTGCCTTTTCGCGGGTCCACGCGTAGTCGCGAACGGGAGCGATCACTGCCAGCTCTGGTGCCAGGTTGGCTATGCCGACCTCGAAGCGCACCTGGTCATTGCCCTTGCCAGTGCAACCATGCGAGACCACCGTTGCCCCGTAGACCCTCGCCGCTTCCGCAAGATGCCGCACGATCAGTGGTCGGGATAAAGCACTGACTAGTGGGTAGCGATCCATGTAGAGCGCGTTGGCGCGCAGCGCTGGCCGGCAGAAGTCCTCGGCGAACTCGTCCTTGGCATCGACCACGACAGCGTCGACCGCCCCACAATCCAGAGCGCGTTGGCGGATGACCTCCATGTCCTCCCCGCCCTGGCCGACGTCGACGGCCACCGCCACCACTTCTCGGCCTGTCTCCTCGGCCAGCCAACCGATACACACACTGGTGTCGAGGCCACCGGAGTACGCCAGGGCAATCCGATCACTCATTTGATTTCGTCCTTCTCACTTTGGTGGGGATGGAGCGGTGCTGCGCCATCGACCGGCTTGCCGGTTCGGCTCATGATCAAAAACTGTTGTGCGATGGCGCTGCCGCCGCTGGGACTTCGAGTGATCAGCAAGACGGTGTCGTCACCGGCGATGCTGCCGAGGATGGACTCCCAGCCGACCCGATCAACGGCCGAGGCAAAGTACTGCGCCGCACCGGGAGGCGTGCGGAGCACGACAAGGTTCGCCGATGCCTCAGCGGAGACCAGGACATCTCCGCACAACCGCGCCAGCCGTGCCTCAAAGCCGGCGAATTCGCCAACGTGCGGGGTCCGGTCGCCGCCCTCGCCCGGCACCGCATAGACAAGGTGCCCACCCGAGCTGCGTATCCGCAGAGCGCCTATTTCGACAAGATCGCGAGAGAGCGTGCCCTGGGTGACCTGCACGCCGTCCTCGGCCAACAGCTCGGCCAGCTCGCTCTGCGATCGCACCTCCCGCTGCTCCAGCAATGTGATGATCTTGGCGTGTCGGGCGGCCTTCGTGAGAGCTGCGCGGGCGTACGTTGTCATATCTGCTACACCACCCTTGCCTGCTCATCGAGGAAGGCCAGGAGAGCCTTCTGCACGTGTCTGCGGTTCTCGGCCTCGTCCCACACCGCAGACTGTGGTCCGTCGATCACCGCAGCATCGATCTCCTTGCCGCGATAGGCGGGCAGGCAGTGCAGCACGATGGCATCCTTGTCGGCGATGCCCAGCAGGGCCGTGGTGAGCGCGTACGGCACGAAGATCGCTTCCCGATCGCCTCGGGAGCCCTCCTGACCCATCGAGATCCAGGTGTCAGTGGCGACCGCATCCGCATTCGCCACCGCTTCCTGGGCCTCTTCGTGCACCTGCACGCTGCCCCCGGAGCTGTTCGCCAACTCCTGTGCTCGGACAAGGACCTCGGGATCGGGCTGAAACCCAGGTGGCGCACCGATCCGGACATGCATACCCGCCACGCTCCCGCCGAGCAGGTAGGAATGCGCCATGTTGTTGGCACCGTCCCCGAGATAGGCCAGCGTCAATCCAGCCAGCTGGCGCTTGCGCTCTCGGATGGTCTGCAGATCCGCAAGCACCTGACACGGGTGATACTGATCAGTCAGCCCGTTGATCACCGGAACGCCCGCGGAGTCCGCCATTTCCTGCAGGCGCTCCTGGCCTGAGGTGCGCCACACGATAGCGGCCACATGGCGGCCGAGCACACGTGCGGTATCGCTGATCGACTCGCCGCGACCCAGCTGCGAGATGCTCGCGTCCATGATCATCGGATGGCCACCGAGCTCGGCAATCCCGGTCTCGAAAGAGATTCTGGTCCGCGTCGAGGCTTTGTCGAAGAGAACCGCAACCGTCCGCGGTCCGGCGAACGGGCGCAGCCGGTACGGCTCGGCCTTGAGCATGTCGGCGAGATCCAAGATCGCGAGCTGCTCGGATCCGCTGAGATCGTCGTCGATCAGGAAGTGTCTCATTCCGACGTCTCCGCAACTTGGTCGAGTAGGGCCGGCAGCACGCCGACGAAGCTGTCGAGCTCGGCGGCGCTGATGATCAGCGGCGGCGCGATCCGTAGGACATCGGGTCGTGGGGCGTTGATCACAAAGCCCGATGCCAGCGCAGCATCGACCACAGCCGCCGCGATCGGCTCGGCCAATCTCACGGCCTGCAGCAGACCTCGCCCGCGTACGCCGGTGATCAATCGATGATCCAGCCCCAGGATCGCTTCCGTGAGATGATCACCGAGTGCCTTCGCATGATCGAGGAGACCATCGCGCTCGATGACCGCGATCACAGCCAGTCCCGCGATGGCGGCAACTGGGTTGCCACCGAAAGTGCTGCCGTGGCTGCCTGGACCCAGAACTCGCGAAGTCGCTCCAGTTGCGATACAGGCCCCCACCGGAAACCCGTTGCCCAAGCCCTTCGCCACGGTCACGATGTCGGCCGCGACTCCCTCGTCCACGTGGACTAGCCAGCTGCCGCAGCGGCCCATCCCGGTCTGGACCTCATCCATCCACAGCAGGGCGCCATGCTGATCGCAGATCTCCCGGGCCTGCGCAAGGTAACCCTCCGGAGGCACCACAACGCCGTTCTCGCCCTGGATGGGCTCGAGCACGACGGCCGCTACCGTGTCGTCCACTACGGAGGCCAACGCCGCAGCGTCGCCGTACGGGACGAAGATCACCTCGCCGGGCAGCGGCTCGAAGGGTATGCGGTACTTCTCATTGTGAGTCAGTGCGAGCGCGCCCATGGAGCGTCCATGAAACGCACCCTCGGTCGAGATGATCTTGCTGCGCCCGGTCATCCGGGTGATCTTGAATGCTGCCTCGTTGGCTTCGGTTCCGGAGTTGGTGAAGAAGACCCGCGCCTCGGCTGCGCCGACCATGCTGCTCAACCGGTCGGCAAGGGCGACCTGGGCCGGGGTGGCGAAGAAGTTCGAGACGTGCCCGAGAGTGGCAATCTGGCCGGTCACCGCAGACAGCACAGTCGGATGCGCGTGGCCGAGCGCATTGACCGCTAGGCCGGAGAGCAGGTCAAGATACCGACGCCCCTCGGCGTCCCAGAGGTAGCAGGCCTCGCCGCGGACGAACACGCGCTTCGGAGCACCGAAAGTGTTCATCACAGACTCCGAGTACGCGTCCAGCACCGCGGCCGAGGATGCCAAGCCCGACAACTCTCGGCTGACCGTTATCGGGTCGGCCGTCATGACTGCGCTCCATTGGGCGGTTCAACAGGGCCGCCTACGCGCGCTCCTGCCTCTTCGGGTGCGCGGGGCGGGGGTCCAAGGGGGTCGCCCCCCTTGCTAATTGACACAGCGCCAAACTCCCCGTTGTCGTATTCCTGTGGCGGGATGCCTTCGTCGCGGGAGAACACGCGGCTGCCCAGGCGAACCAATCCGTCTTGGGTGACCATGGTGCCGATGCCGACGTTGGTGAAGATCTCCAGAAGCAGCGCATGCGGAACCCGGCCGTCGACCACGGTGGCTCGCGTCAGCCCGCCCTCGATAGCCCGCAGGCAGGCCTCCATCTTCGGCACCATGCCCGATTCCAGACTCGGCATCAGATCACGCAGCTCGGTTGCTGATAGCTCGGTGATCACCTCGCTGCTGTTCGGCCAGTCACGGTAGAGCCCTTCCACGTCGGTCAGCACGACCAGCCGCTCCGCGTTGAGCGCTACCGCCAACGCAGCGGCCGCGGTATCAGCATTGACGTTGTGAACGACGCCGTTAGCGTTTGGTGCGATGCTGGCGACCACCGGTACGCTGCCTGAGCTGATCAGACCTTCGACGGCTTCGGTACGCACTGAGACAACATCCCCGACAAGGCCAAGATCGACTTCCTGGCCGTCGACCACAGCGCCCCGCCGCTCCGCGATGAACAATCCACCATCCTCCCCGGACAGCCCGACCGCCACCGTGCTGTGGGTGTTGATCAGTCCGACCAGCTCCCTTCCGACCTGACCGACCAGCACCATGCGAACCACCTCTATGGCCTCAGGGCTGGTCACCCGAAGCCCACCCCGGAATTCCGAAGCGATCCCAAGTCTGGAGAGCATCGATGAGATCTGAGGCCCGCCTCCGTGGACCACAACTGGATGGATGCCGCACCGCTTCATGAACACGATGTCCTGGGCGAATGCCCGTTTGAGCTCATCATCGATCATGGCGTTTCCGCCATACTTGATCACGACGATTTTGCCTGCATAGGTCTCCAGCCAGGGCAGTGTTTCGGTGAGTATCGACGCCTTCTCCACCAGCGACAGTGGCCGGGTTGCAGCGTGCTGCGACTGCGGTTGGGAGTTCATGTCGAGTACTCCGCGTTCTCTTTGACGTAGTCGTAGGTGAGATCGTTGGTCCAAATGGTGGCGTCGTGGCGGCCATTGCGCAGATCGACCTCTACGTGCACGTCATGCCCGCTCAGGTCGACGTGTTCGCGCGGATCACCGATGGAGCCGTCTCGGCAGACCTGCACGCCGTTGAATGCGACGTCGATGCGGTCCGGCTCGAAGTCGGCGGCGGTGGTTCCAATGGCAGCAAGCACACGTCCCCAGTTGGGATCCTGGCCGAAGACAGCGCACTTGAAGAGGTTGCTGCGGGCGATTGCTCGACCCACCTGCACCGCATCCTCCTCAGACGCTGCATGCCGCACCTCGATGGCGATGCTGTGAGCAGCGCCCTCGGCGTCGGCTAGCAGCTGCAGGGCAAGATCATGACAGGTCTCGCTGAGCGCGGCTTCGAAATCCGATGCGGTGGGCCGCACCCCCGAAGCGCCGCTGCTCATCAAGATCACCGCGTCGTTGGTTGACATGCAGCCGTCGCTGTCTATCCGATCAAAACTGCGGCTGCATGCGCCCGCCAGCTGATCATGAAGCAGGTCTTGATCGACGATGGCGTCGGTGGTCAGTATCACGAGCATCGTGGCCAGTCCCGGTGCCAACATGCCGGCGCCCTTGGCCATGCCGCCAATCGACCAGCCGTCGTCTGCGAAGCTCGCCTGTTTTGGCACCGAATCTGTTGTCATGATCGCCTCGGCGGCCAGCCCGCCGCCGTCGTCGCTGAGCAGCGGAACCATGTTGTTGATGCCGGCCGTCAGTTTGTCCATTGGCAGCCGCATTCCAATCAGGCCCGTCGAACAGACCGCGATATCAATGGCGCCTACTCCGACGGCATCTGCAACCAGCTCGGCTGTGCGATGCGTGTCGGCGAAGCCTTCCGGCCCGGTGCAGGCGTTGGCTCCGCCGGAGTTCAAGATCACCGCTCGCAGCCGGCCGTCGCTCAGCACTTGCTGGGACCAGATCACGGGCGCCGCCTTGACTCGATTGCTGGTGAAAACACCCGCAGCCGCATGGTCCGGCCCGGTATTCAGCACCAGCGCCAAATCCCGTCCACCACTGCTCTTCAAACCCGCGGACAACCCGGATGCCAGGAAGCCTGCGGCCCTGGTGACACTCACGGCGCCACGCCCACCGTCGATAGACCCGTCGTCTCCGGCAAGCCAAGTGCCAGATTCATGCATTGCACCGCGGCGCCCGCCGTGCCCTTGGTCAGGTTGTCCAAAGCGGCGACGGCGACCAGCCGACCTGCGTCGCGATCAACGGCGACCTGGACATGAATCGCGTTCGATCCGAGCACTGACTTGGTCTGCGGCCACTGGCCTTCTGGCAGCAGATGGACAAAGGGTTCGTCAGCGTACGCCTCGGCGTACGCGGCGTAGGTCCGCTCCGAAGAGATCCCCGGCTCCGCCAGCGGGGCCGTGCACGTGGCGAGGATTCCACGAGACATCGGGACCAGCACGGGTGTGAATGACACCGATGGCTCGGACGCACCGCACGCCGCTAAGTTTTGCAGCAGCTCCGGGGTATGACGATGCACCCCACCCACGGCGTATGCACTCGCCGAACCCATCAGCTCCGCGCCGAGCAGATGCGGCTTGAGCGAGCGGCCGGCACCTGATGGACCACTGGCTGCGACAATGACGACGTCCCGGGCGGTCGTTAAGCCGTGCGTGATCGCCGGCAGCAGCGCCAGGGTGGCGGTCGTCGGGTAACACCCGGGCACGGCGATTGCTCGGGCGCCTGCCAGCTTGCCCCGCTGGCCGGGAAGCTCAGGCAACCCGTACGGCCAGGTGCCGGCATGTGCCGACTGGTAGAACCTCTGCCACGCCTCAGGCTCCGAGAGTCGGAAGTCGGCGCCACAATCGATGACCAGAGTGTCGGGATGCAGGTGCGCAGCCACTTCACCAGAAGCCCCATGCGGCAGAGCGAGGAAGACAACGTCGTGATCAGCAAGCACCTCCGCAGAGGTCTCCGCCACCAGCCGATCTGCCAAGGGAGTCAGTTGCGGATGGTGCTGGCCGAGGAGCGTTCCTGCATTGGAGCTAGCCGTCACGGCCCCGATCTCCACCTGGGGATGCGCAAGCAACAGTCGGAGCAGCTCTCCGCCCGCATAGCCAGTGGCGCCTGCCACCGCAGCCCTCACAATCACCCGCATGAGTATGCCATGACTGGCAACTTCATGCATCTTGCGTCTCAAGAGCTCGATTCACAATGGCGTTCGACGTGCCCGTAACCGGCCGTGCTGACGACAGCCACCTCGGACAATCGGCGGCTAAGCCTAGTCGCGCAGCCGGAACGCCAACCTGGTCTGCCATTCCCGCATGTCAGGCACTTCCTGCGGATCGCTGAGGTATTCCTCGAGGCGGCAACCCCACGTGGTGCCATCGGAGTCCCACTCCAAGCCGCGTTCCGCGGCCCATTCCAGCAGGTCACGCGTCGCAGTCACCAGAGTGTCCGGATGGCCCGTGTGCAGCACTGTGGCGTAGCGGCCGGCAGGCAGCACGCCGGCCCTGATCTCCCCGTTAGCCTCGACCGGGCTCGCGACCGAGACTCCGGTCTCGAGCTCAAGTTCGTTGTCCATGTCGACGACGATGTATCTCCAGAAGGGTGGGCCCGACGGGGTGATGCCTCGGGCAGCCAGCCAGCCGTAAACCTGGCCCGTCAGCGGAGGAACCACCGAACCAAGTTCCTCCATCCGCACCTTTACAGGGATCGCCGCGTATGGCTGATCCATCCTGGTTTCGATGATCGGACTCTCACCCACAGCAAACTCTCCTCTTCTCTTGATGACTGAGACCTCGTCGGTGCTTAGACCACACTCGGAGTCCGAACTCATCGCCTGCGCTAGAGCGTTCGCTGGACGGCGCCCGTACGCTCGACGGCGACGGCGACGGCGGCGTCCCGCGCCTCGGCGGCCTCAGCATCAGTGAGTGTGCGATCCGGAGCCCGGAACCGAAGAGCGTACGCCAACGATTTCTTGCCCTCTCCGACCTGCGGACCGGTGTAGACATCGAATAGCCAAATGGATTCCAGCAACGATCCGGCCCCCGTCGACAGCGCACGTTCTACGGCGGCGGCAGGCACGTCTTCATCGACGATCAGGGCCACATCCTCTTTGGCTACGGGGAAACCGGAGATCATCGGAACGTCGCCTACGGCCGGCGCCGCGGCAATCAGCGCATCAAGATCGATCTCCGCTGCAGCGGCGCGTGGGGGCAGCCCAAACGCCGCACAGACCTCCGGGTGCAACTCGCCGGCGTACCCGATCCCCTCGCCCGTCGGCAACGTGAACTGTGCGCACCGCCCCGGATGCCACGGTGGATACGCTGCCGCGTGGCGCTCCAGCTGCAATCCGATCGCAGATGCCGCTGCCTGGACGAAGGCGCTTGCCTGCTGCCATCCTGCCGGGATCCCTGGTCCGTCCCAGCCCTCTGGAATCCACTGACCGGTGAGCACCGCTCCGAGGTGTCGAGGTTGCTGACCGAGCGCACGATCCAGCGCCGCAAGCTCCTCCGCGGACGGTCGCTGCGTCACCGGTGGTCGTGGCGCAGCAAGCGGCGGATCATTGGCGAAGAACACCGAGCCCGCCTCGAAGAGAGCGAGGTCGTCGTTGCCGCGACTGCGATTCCTGGCGACGGCCGCGAAGAGCCCCGGCAGCATCGAGGTACGCAGGTAGGGACTGGCCTCCGAGAGCGGGTTGACGATCTTGTTCAACCGGCGACGCTGATCATCGGCCGGCACACCCATCAGATCCAGGTCGGTCGCCGATGCAAACGGGAAGCTGAGTACTTCGACAAATCCGCGAGCGGCCAGCGCGACATTGATCGCGCGCCGTGCCCGCTGGCTTCTGGTGAGGCCACGGCCGACCGGCGCGGTGGGAACGACCGGCTCGATGGTGTCGAAGCCGATCTGCCGGCCTACCTCTTCGACATAGTCATATGGATCGTTGAGGTCCGGTCGCCAGCTCGGTGGAGTGATCGTCAAACTGTCGCCATTGTCGATCACGGTAGCTCCAATGGCCTCCAGCAGCCGTACGACCGCGGAATGGTCGATATCGCTGCCAAGAATCCGCGCAGGCAGCGTGTCGGCGATGGTGGTGCTGGGCCGCGGTGGTACCGCGCCGCTTACGGTCTCCTCCTGCAGCGACGTGCCACCCGTTTGCGCGACGAGAAGCTCTGCCACTCGATGTGCGGCGGCGTAGCTTGCCTCGGGGTCAACGCCCCGCTCGAACCGCCGGGACGCCTCCGATGACAGCTTGTGGCGTCGCGATGTACGCGCGATCGTCATTGCATCGAAGTGAGCAGCCTCGATGACCACATTGCGGGTGCTCAGGGAAAGCTCGGTTGTGGCTCCGCCCATCACACCGGCGAGGCCGATGGGTCCGGAGGCATCGGTGATCAACAAGTCGTCGGGATGCAATGGGCGCACCACGTCGTCCAGAGTGGTCAGCTTCTCGCCTTCGGCCGCCTTGCGCACGACGATCGAGCCGTCGAGCAGGTCGGCGTCGTAGGCATGGATCGGCTGGCCGGTCTCCAACATCACGTAGTTGGTGATATCGACCGCCACAGAGATGGAGCGCATCCCAGCGAGCTGGACGCGGCGGGCAAGCCAGCGAGGGCTGGGGCGACGGGGATCGATCCCGGTGACGGTGAGGGCAACAAACAGCGGGCAAGCCTCGGATTGCAACTCGACCGGATAGCCGTTCGTGCTTTCAACCGGCACCGGACGGTCCACGGGATCGGAGAAGGCGACCCCAAGAGCTTGCGCAGCCTCGCGGGCAATACCCCGGATCGAGAGGCAGTAGCCGCGGTCCGGAGTGACGGCAATGTCGAGCACTTCCTCGCGCAGGTGGAGGATCGGGGCAGCGTCGCTGCCCGGCTCCAGATCTGGTTCGTCAAGCACCAGGATCCCGGTGTGATCATCGCCCAGACCCAGCTCCTTCGCCGAGCAGATCATGCCGTCGGAGACGTGGCCGTAGGTCTTGCGCGCGGAGATCCCGAAGCGCCGGGGCAGCACCGCGCCGGGCAGTGCAACCACGACGAAGTCGCCAACCTCAAAGTTGTGGGCACCGCACACCACACTGCGCGAACCGGAACTGTCATTGTGACGACCAACATCCACCTGGCACCAGCGGATCGATTTGCCGTTGGAGTGGACCTCGACCTCGTACGCCAGCACCTTGCCGATCGCCAAGGGACCGGTGACATCGGCGCCGACCTGTTCGACCGTCTCAACCTCCAGCCCAGCCCTGATCAGCGCCTCAGCGACAGTGCGGCCGTCAAGATCATCAGGCAGTGCGGCGTACTCGCGGAGCCAGCTCAGCGGCGCCCTCATCTTGCCGTTCCAATCAAGGATCGGCTGAAGCGGACGTCGCCTTCGATCATGTCGCGCATGTCCTCGGCGTTGTTACGGAACATCAGAGTGCGGTCCACGCCCATGCCAAAGGCGAAGCCGGAGTAGACGTCAATGTCGACGCCGCAGGCCTGGAGGACGCGCGGGTTGACGACACCGCAGCCACCCCATTCGATCCAGCCCTCGCTCTTGCAGGTACGACAGGGATTGTCGGGATCACCGACTGAGGCGCCGTGGCACACAAAGCACTCCAAGTCGACCTCGGCCGAGGGCTCGGTGAAGGGGAAATAGTTGGGCCTCATCCGGGTACGCGTCTCGCCGAACATGGCGCGCGCAAAATGATCAAGGGTTCCGCGCAGGTGACCGAGTGTGATGCCCTTGTCTACGGCCAGTCCCTCGATCTGGTGGAAGACGGGGAGATGCGTGGCGTCGTACTCATCGGACCGGTACACCCTGCCGGGACAGACGACGTAGACCGGCAACTCGCGAGTGAGCAATGCCCGCACCTGTACCGGCGACGTGTGTGTCCGCAGCACGATGCCGCCGTCCTCCGGCTCGACGAACAGCGTGTCCTGCATGGTTCGCGCAGGATGATCAGGGATGAAGTTGAGAGCGTCGAAGTTAAGCCACTCCGCCTCGAGCTCCGGGCCTTCGGCTACCTCCCAACCCATCGCGACGAAGACATCCTCCATCAGCGCCATCAACGCGGGGATCGGATGAACGGCACCATAAGGCTGCGTTTGGACGGGAAGGGTGACATCGACCTGCTCCTCGACCAGAATGCGGGCAAGCTCGTCCGCCTTGATCTGCTCCTCGCGTGCCTTCAGCGCCTCATTGATCCGGCCGCGGGCCCGGCCCACACGGGCACCAACCTCTTTGCGGGCCTGGGGCGGTAATGCGCCGATTTCCCGATTGGCGAGCGCGATCGGCGAACGGTCGGCGGCGTATGCCAGTCGGGCCTGCTTGAGATCGGCCATCGAGGTCGCAGCCGCAAACGCCGCCAGGGCCTCCGCGACCATAGCGTCAACGCTCTCGGCATTGAGCGGCGTGACCTGAACGGGGTCGTAGCTGCTGTTCGGCGCGGACATGGCTCCCCTCGCGGGTGGACTGTGACGCAGGATGCGCCTGGGACAGTCTAGGAATGATGTCCACACGCTGCCATCGCGTTTAGGGAGTGGACCTCTTGAGGCCGACTTGTCAGAACACAGTTGAGCTATAGGTCAACTGTGTTCTGACAAGTCGGCGTGTTGGGCGGTGGCGGAGGCGTACAGGAACACGGCGGCCGCGGTCGAGAGGTTGAGGCTCTCGGCGCGACCGTAGATCGGCAGAGCGACCAGCCTGTCCAGCAGGGTGACATGCTCGGGCCGCAATCCCCATGCTTCATTGCCCATCACCCACAGCGTTGGTTGGGCCAGTTCCCCTGATCGTGCCAGGTCGTCGACGGTGGAGGGTCCGCCGGCATCGGTACCGAAAATCTGCAGGCCAGCATTGCGAGCCAGGGTGACTGCGTCCGCAAGGTCGACTGCGATCGCGAGCGGCAGATGAAATAGGCTTCCAGTTGTCGCCCGTACGGTCTTTGCGTTGTAGACATCGACAGAGTCCCGGCTGACGAGGACTGCATCCGCTCCGAACACATCGGCACACCTGATCACCGTGCCGAGGTTGCCCGGATCGCGAACCTGATCACAGAGCACGACCAGCCGGGGATTGCCCTCGAGAGCTTCGTCGGCAGGGACATCGACCATCTGGCACACCGCGACCACACCTTGGGGTGTCGCTGTCCCCGCCAACTCGGTCATGGCACGAGCGGGCGCAGCTGACATCCGGACGCCTGTGCTGGACGCGGTGGTCAGCAGATCGTGGTGGCGGCGAACGCTTTCGTCGGCGACTATGAGCTCGAGCACGGTGCCGGGGCGGCGAAGTGCTTCTGAGATGGCCTGGCGACCCTGCGCAAGGAAGCGTCGGACCGACTGGCGCTCTTTATGTCGCAACAGCCGGCGAGCCGACCGCAGCGTCCCTTGGGATGCGGCGGCGAGATCGATCGCCTCGTTGAGAATCGGCCCGTGTCGGCTCAAAGCCTCCGCGCCCGACGCAACGATGCCGTCTTGAGACAGTATGGCCTCAGGCGGCCGTGGCGTCGTTGGCCGGCAGGTTTGCTTTAGCCACCTCAACCAGAGCAGCGAACGCTGCTGGATCGGTCACGGCGAGATCAGCCAGGATCTTGCGGTCGACGTCGATCCCAGCTGCCTTGAGGCCGGAGATGAAGCGGTTGTACGTCATTCCTTCCGCGCGCGCAGCGGCGTTGATCCGTTGGATCCACAGCTTGCGGAAGTCGCCCTTCCGCGCGCGGCGGTCCCGGTAGGCGTACACCAGCGAATGGGTGATTTGCTCCTTCGCCTTGCGGTACACGCGTGAGCGCTGACCCCGGTAGCCGGACGCCTGACCGAGAACCTCACGACGCTTCTTGTGTGCATTGACGGAGCGCTTGACGCGTGCCATCGCATTTACTCCTTAATGTTCTTGGGCGTGTGGCCGCACGCCTCGGGGGTCCAAGGGGGTCGTCCCCTTGCTCTGCCCAGCGCAATGAGGCTCAGGCGCTCTTGCCCAGCAGCTTCTTAGCCTTGGCGGCGTCGCCAGGCGCGAGAACGGCGTCGCCATCGAGGCGTCGGGTGCGGGTGCTGGGCTTGTGCTCGTTCAGGTGCATCTTGCCTGCCTTGCGGTGCATGAGCTTGCCCGTTCCGGTGAACTTGAACCGCTTCTTGGCACCGGAGTGCGACTTCATCTTCGGCATATGGATCCATTCCTCTCGTTCGCTCTGTACAGCGCTGGCGAATGATTTAGCTCAGGTCGATGTCGGGATCAAGATTGTCGACCGGTCCGCGACGCTTCTTCGCCGCCGGCTGGGCGGCAGCCTGCGCCCGACGATCTGCCTGTTCGGTCCGCTCGGCCTCTGCGTCCGCCTGCCGTTCGGCGGCACGACGATCTCGCTCAGCCTTGGCCTCGGCGCGGGCCTCGGTCTTCTTCTTGAGTGGACCGAGAACCATCAGCATGTTGCGGCCGTCTTGCTTGGGCGAGGACTCGACGTAGCCGTACTCGTCGACATCGGAGGCCAACCTTTTCAACAAGTTGTAGCCGAGCTCGGGCCGCGACTGCTCACGTCCTCGGAACATGATCGTGATCTTGACTTTGTCGCCGGCTTTCAGGAAGCGAACTACGTGACCCTTCTTGGTCTCGTAGTCATGGCTGTCGATCTTCGGCCGTAGTTTCATTTCCTTGATCACTGTGTTGGTTTGGTGGCGTCGGCTCTCCCGCGCCTTCTGGGCGTTCTCGTACTTGAACTTGCCGTAGTCCATGAGCTTGGCGACTGGCGGTCGCGCCATTGGCGCAACTTCTACCAGGTCAAGTTCGGCTTCCCGCGCTAGGCGCAGAGCGTCCTCGATACGTACGATGCCGACCTGCTCCCCGGCCGGTCCGACGAGTCGGACCTCAGAGACGCGAATTCGATCGTTGATTCGCGGTTCGGTGCTGATATGTCCTCCAGTTGGTTGTGGTGAGTTGACCAACCAGGCGGCACCGAATCCACAGCCGGCGACCCAAACGATAAGGGTCTCCGCGCATGCGAAGACCCCGAAACCCACGAGGACGGCAGGCATCCCAATCCTCGCAGACCGACCCGACAACTATCGTTGGCTGACGCTGTGCGGGTGGGAGATCAGGTCTCCACTTGCGGATTCAGTGCACGACTGAATCGGTCGCAGTCAAGATATCACCGCGGGCCGGATTGGCCACATGGAATCACCTCGACGCTCGAGAAACATCCGGTTTCGAGGACCTATTCCCGAGGTAACGAGATCCCAGCGCAGCCTTCACTCAGTGGCGGGCATGACCCAGCCGAACTGCCCGTCGGCAAACTCCACAAGGCGGTGGCCGGCAGCGAGCTCTCCAAGAACGTCGCCTTCGATCACGAGCGCATGCGGTCCCGCCACATCGATGAGGACGGCTGTCAGATCCTCATTCCTCGCGGCTTGTGCCGCGAGGTCAACGGTCACCGGTACGGGCCGAGCATCTGGCTGCCAGCTCTGGAGCGCATCCAGGCCGGTGAAGGCCAGCAGCGCTCGACGCCCGTCTTGCGCCTGGAGTGTTACCACGGACATCTCCGCCTCCTTGTCTGATGCCAGCCCGGCGACCGTCTCCCCCGAACGCGTGGCAGTGGCCACGATCGGAACGAGCAACCGGTCGCCACAGAGCGCAGCTATGGCTCGCAGGTAGGAGAGTGGAGTGGCCTCGGCCGCCGCGGCTGCGATCAGACGACGGATCTCAGCAGACGGGGCGCCTGTGTCACCGGGAAACGGGGAGGCTGCTAGCCGCGATAGGTGATCCACGCCTCCACCCTTTCGGGGGAAGCCGGGTGCTCTCCCCCATCGCCGCTTCATGCTGAGCGTGGCACATTGGGATAATGCCTGCTGTTGACACCGTACTGAGTCCGGGGGTCTCTGCCAGGCGTGGAAAACGATCAAACCCGCTCTGACGAGGTAAAAGCACCCCGCAGCACCTTGCAGCGTCTGACGCCAGTTTGCAACGTCTGACGGCCAAATGACGGCCAAGCGGTGATCTTGAGGTATTGCGCTTTGCGACACGTCCTGAGATTGCCCGTATCCGTTCCCTCTCTAACCCCGCAGGCGCACCAGTTCTGAACACACACGACGAGCGCGGGGCTCGTCACACCGGCCGAGGCCTAACGGCACACCCCACGGAAGGGAGCGCCGCTGATGACGAATCTAGCCGCGCCCATCGGCGCAGTCACCATCCCAACCGCAGCCCCGGACAGGGGCTTGACATGAAGCGCGTTCAGCTTGCACGCGGCAACATCGCGCCGGGCTCGAGCCTGCTGGTCGAGCTAATCAAGAACAGTGGCCCCGACACCCACCCCACTGTGCTCGTGACCTGGCCCCGCTTCACTGAGGTCTCGCCGGCCAGGTTCGCCGAGGTGGTCAGCAACGCGTGCCGGCTTCTCGGCAATGCCAGCACCGAGCTAGCCCGCCG
>DASUYM010000189.1:0-7595 GCA_036377435.1 Propionibacteriaceae bacterium | reverse complement strand
GCCGGAGGTGGTGGGGGAGACACGCGCTCGTTATGTGGAGATCTTTGAGAGGCTCACGGGCGAGAAGTGGAGTTCGTGAGCTTCTGCCGGTGGCTCTAACGCCGACGTTTACCTGAACTTCGTGAACTTTCCGATCAGCGTGGCAGTGCCGAGCGAGTTCTGCTCTGCAGCCTGCCTGAACTGCTGCAACGCGGCGCCTGGCTGTACGCCGAGCCTGTCGGTCCTCAGGGCGTACAGCGTGAATTCGTAATCGTGCGTTCCAGACGGCGGGAAAGGGCCAATGTAGGGCTTTATCTCGACAAAGCCTGAACTCCTGCCGCCCCCGGCCCCTTCTGGCAGCGAGTTGAGCTGCGGGCTGATGTCGGCGACCAACCAATGCACGTAGTCTCTGGCGACCGGATGAATGTCGACGAAGGCGAGCGCGAAAGATCCGGTCCCCTCGGGCGCGCCCTCCCACTCCAATGGAGGCGAGACGTTCTGCGCCTTCTTTCCATACTTCTGATACATCTCCTGGCCGTCTTCAAACGCCGGCGAGTGCAAGATGAACACGCGGAGCATCCTCCTCTGCTTGAAGGTGATTCTCTCCTTCGTGTCGGTGCTGCGGCAAGCCAAGCATGAGCCGACACGTCCCACCTGATCCCCTTGTCGGCATTCCGCAGGCGTGACCCGGGGAGTGCCAAGTCGGAGCCTTGTTAGCCCCGGTTCATGAACGGGAACCCGACGGTGAAGTTGATCACCACGCCGAGCACCAGGGATACGGCGCCGACTATAATCCCCGCGAGCGCAAAATTGTTCTGGTATCCAGCCTTCTTCGACGTGTTGTACGCGATCGCGCTCACAATCAAGCCAATCAGACTGCAGAAAATCGCCAAGATGAGCCCGACTATCCCCATCGTCCGACCCGGATCCTGAGCCGGCGGCCCTGCGGGCGGCGGCTGGTAGGAGCTCATGACGTACTCCCTTTCCTCAAGGTGGCACACAACAGAGGCAATGAGTACGCATCGTATCGGCGCCAGCTGCCTGCCCCGGGAGGCGTCCCCACGCGTCCTCATCGTCTTTGGCGAGCTGGTGGCCCTTTGGAGTTCATTCATCCTCTGGCACAGAACTCCGCGGGATTTCGCGACCTGACCAGAGAGCTGGCGAGGGGACCGGCCGCAGGTCGGCATCAGTGTGCATGTGAGTTCGGACTCATGCGGCTTTCGATGAGTCCAGGAGTGGTGTGGACTTGGATCACGAGGGGAAGTGTTCGGGCGGGCAGAGCAGGAAAGGGCATCGTCATGACTAACGTCGTTGTCGTCATCGGACCCGGGTCGATTGGCCAAGCGATCGCGCGGCGGGTGAGCGCGGGCAAGCACGTCCTGCTGGCTGACCTGCGGCAGCAGAACGCCGACGCTGCGGCCGAGGTATTGAGCAATGCAGGATTCGAGGTGGGCACTGCGACCGTCGACGTGTCGTCGCGAGAGTCGGTGCACGCGCTCGTCCAGACCGCCACCGCGCTCGGGGACGTCACCGGCGTCATCCACGCCGCCGGCGTCTCGCCCAGCCAGGCGTCCCCGACAACAATCCTCTCGGTCGATCTGTACGGCACCGCATTGGTGCTCGAGGAGTTCGGTAACGTCATCGCCCCAGGTGGTGCCGGCGTCGTGATCGCCTCGCAGTCCGGGCACCGCCTGGGCGCGCTGACGGCCGAGGAAGACGCCGCTCTCGCGATGACCCCTGCCGACGAGTTGCTCGCCCTGCCGATGCTTCAGCCAGACCAGGTGAAGGACTCGCTGCACGCGTACCAACTGTCCAAACGCGGGAACGCGCTGCGGGTGATGGCCGAGGCTGTGCGGTGGGGCAAGCGTGGTGCGCGCGTCAACACCATCAGTCCCGGCATCATCTTTACCCCGTTGGCAAAGGACGAACTGACGGGGCCCCGCGGAGAGGGCTACCGGCGCATGATTGAGCTTTGCCCGGCCGGCCGCGGAGGCACGCCAGACGAGGTTGGAACCGTTGGGGCGCTACTGATGGGACCTGACGGCGGGTTCATCACCGGCAGCGACTTCCTCATGGACGGCGGAGTCACCGCCGCTTACCGGTTCGGCGAACTCGCTCCGAAGTAAGATCGGCCTCGTCTTGCGCACCGGCGTGCTAGACGCGATTGCCAACGCGTTTCACGAGCGAGCGCTAGCACGGTCGGGTTCGCGAGCCCACCGCTCCATGGTTCGGGAGCGCCTAGGTGGTTCAGTTCAAGCGTCGATATCCGTGCTTGTGGTCAGGTACTCCCAAGCTTCGATGGTGTCGAGCCTGGCCGCGGCGAGCCGGCGGTAAGTACTGAGCGCATCGTTGCCCAGAAGCAGGAACGCGGGCGGCTCATCGGACTCGACCGCGGCGATGATGGCCTGAGCAGCCTTAGCCGGATCGCCGGGCTGGGTGCCGTGCATCGTGTCGTGTTCCTTACGGCGTTTGCCGGCGGTTTCGGCATAGTCGTCAATGACGGTGCTCGACTGAGTCAGCGAGCGACCCGCGAAGTCGGTGCGGAACGCGCCAGGCTCAACGACCGTGACGGAGATGCCGAGTGGCTTCAGCTCGCCGTGTAGCGCGCCTGACATGGCTTCGAGCGCGGCCTTGGACGCAGCGTAATAGCCGGAGCCAGCGGGCATGATCTGGACACCGATGGTGGAAATATTGACGATCGCACCTGAGCGGTGGGCACGCATCCCGGGGAGCACCGCCTTGATCATCGCGACCGCACCGAAGAATTGCGTCTCGAACAGAGCGCGGATATCTGAGTCGTCACCCTCCTCGACGGCCGCGCGGTAGCCGTAGCCGGCGTTGTTGACAAGAACGTCGATGCCGCCGAAGTTCTCCTCGGCCTGACTGACCGCGTTGGTGATCTGGGCGGTGTCAGTGACGTCGAGGGAAAGGGCGAGGACACGGTCTGTGTTGTCGACGCGGAGGTCGGTGAGCTTTCCGACGTCGCGGGCGGTAACGATTGCGTTGTGACCTGCGGCAATGACGGCCTCGGCCAGGGCGCGACCTAGTCCGGTGGAGCATCCGGTGATGAGCCAAGTGGGCATTTGATTTTCCGATCTGCGGGTGGTGGGCGGATCTAGTCAACAAGACACCAGCCGCGGCCGTGATGGGAGACCCTGCTGATCCAGGTAATGGCAGAACCTGCCACGTCGTCGGGAACGGTAGGTCGATGGCGAAAGTGGTGTCGGAGTCCAGCACGGTGACGGGGTGGTGGTGATGGCCGCCGGACCGATCGCCACTTTCTACGCGGTAGCCGCGCGGACCCTCGACGAACAGCAAAGTACGACGGCAACTGAACGATGGTCACGGCCCGCGAAATGGTCGACGGTCCGGGCGTGGAATTACTCGCTTCGGCTGTTTCGTGCTTGACGACATCGATATTGAGCTGCGCGCTAGTCGAGATCGACGCCGTCGGGAGCGACTTTCGTGATCGCGGTTGATGCGTTCTCGTCGCAGTTGATGACAAGCGGGCACCGGCCGCCGCTGCAGGCGCCGCGCCTAGCCGGGGCCTCCCGGACCGATGCGCCCTCGCTGCCCGCGCGCTCGGCGGTGGCCGTGGCGCGGTTGACAGCCCCCTTGGCGGCTACTTTGGTAGTCGCTGGTGTAGGCGCATCCAGTATCTGTGCCACCGAGGTTTCTTAAACCGCCCCGACCATGCAGACCTCTGCGCCGTCGGTGTGAGGTAGCCAAACCTGGGATATGCCGGAGCGAGCAGCATCGGTTGCGTCCATGCTGGGGTGTTGAGGAACACGCCACCGGTCATCAGATCTCCCAGCTGTGACTGACTGATCGCACTCCATCTGTCTCTCTCATCGAATCGAGGCACTCATGGCGACCACCCCGGACCATGATCTTCCGCAGTCTGAACATCTGCCGCGGACGCCTGGGGGACGCATCGGGTTGATCGTCGCTGGATCGTTGGCCGCTGGACTGGTTGCGGCTCTGGCGCTTGTCGCCGCCCCATTCATCCCGGCGAGAGAAGGTGTTCTTACCGGCGTGGTGCTGCTCGGCTTTGCCTTCGGTTGGGCGTTGCTGGCCGTGTTGTCGGTACGGTTCACCGATCAACCGCAGCGCTGGGCAGTTGCGCCCGCCGTGTTCTTCGCCGTGGCCGGTCTGATCTCGCTCCTTCCGACCGGCTCTGTTGTGCAGAAGGTGTTTGGCTGGGTGTGGCCGCCGCTGCTGCTTGGGCTCGTCGTGTGGATGATCATTCGGGCTCGCCGGCAGCTGCGCAGCCGAAGCCGGCGGTGGATTGTCTACCCGCTCCTGACGCTACTGGCGCTGGCCTCGATCGGTGGCGGCTACGAAACCGTCCGGGAGTCAATCGACGCGACGGCCTACCCCCCGCCCGGCCAGCTCATCGATGTGGGCGGGCATCGGCTGCACCTGAACTGCACCGGCTCCGGCAGCCCCACCGTGGTCTTGGAGCCAGGCCTGGGTGAGGTCTCCCCGGCGATGGGGTGGATAGCGCCAGTCGTCGGGCGTGACACCAGGGTTTGCGTGTACGACCGTGCGGGTCGAGGATGGAGCGATCCTGCCGACGGGCCACAGGACGCCGCCCAAACAGCCGCCGATCTGCACACACTGCTGGATCGTGGACACATTCCCGGGCCGTACGTGCTCGCCGGTCACTCCTTCGGCGGCCTCTACGTCCTCACCTTCGCCGCCACCTATCCCGACCAGGTTGCCGGCCTGGTGCTGCTGGACTCCACCGCACCGGTACCCGGTCCGGTCCCCCCAACCAAGGCCGGGTCCTACGACCTCGTCGGTCGCATCTCCGCGTTGCTGCCAGCCGTAGCTCACCTAGGTGCCGCCCATCTGATCGGTGACTCCTACGACAGCCTGCCCCCACGCTCCCGGAACGAAGCGCGCGCCACTGTCTCAACCGCCCACTCCGTCGGAAGCTACCTCGACGAATTCTTTGTGGGATCGAGGTCGACGCACCAAGCCGCATCACTTGTCGACTTTGCCGGTAAGCCGCTCATCGTCGTCACGGCTGGCCGCGAACATGACGCCGCCTCGATGGCGGCGCAGGACAAGTTGGCCACCCTGTCGACCAACAGCCGCCACGATGTTGTCGCCGAGGCCACGCACGCCTCGCTTGTACTAAACGAAACCGACGCCGCCGCAGCCAGCCAGGCGATACGCGATGTCGTCGCGGCGGTGCGGACCTCCCGACCACTTGCCTAGCCCTCAGGCTGGCGTCAACAGGTCAGGCCCCGCCGCGGATGCGGAGCGCCTGGCGCGAAAAAACCGCTGGTATGGCGGTACTCCCTCACGCGTCGCGGCTCAGTTCGACTTCCAGATCCCGCCGCCAACGATGACCGACCAGCGCCGATAAGGGACACGTCTGGACCATCTCTCGTGAGATGTCGCCTGGTGCCCGGTGGCGGCCCACGCCGCACAGCGTGGCTCCGCATCCCGAGATCGGCCCAGCTTGTGTCGGTCGAGGCCGTCACGGCGTGGCCTGTCCTTCGAATGGGGCGGGCGCGGCCAGGTAGCGGTGGACGGATCCCACTGCGACGGATCCTTCGCCGACCGCACCGGCAACTCGTTTGGCCGAGCCGTGGCGAACGTCGCCGGCGGCGAACACGTCGGGCGACTCGTCTCGAATGGATAGGGCTCACGCTCCAGCGCCCAGTTGGTACCGGGTATATCGCGGCCGGTCAGCACGAAGCCGTCCTTGTCGCGGCTGAGGGCGGGGGGCCAGCCAGTCGGTGTGGGGTTTGGCGCCGATCATGATGAATACCGCCGCGGCGGGCACCTCCTCCTGCTGATCTTGGTTGTCCTCCAGGGTCAGACTCTCCAGGCAGGTGTCGCCGCCGCTGAGATTTTGATCCGCGCCTCCGGAGGAACCCGACCAGGCAGGAAAGTAACACGATCATGGAACCGCTCATGGCTGCCGCCGAGGCGCCCGACATGCTCCGGGTGAGTCACAGCTGGGTGTACCGGCTGATCGCAACAAGGCAGCTGGAGACGATCAAGATCGGCCGCTCGCGGCACATATCGGTCGCCTCGATCCGCCACGTCGCAGCCGAAAGCGCGGCGGCAGAAGCGGTTGAGGCGAGGACCGAGCGATCCGGCGAGTCGGTGACGCCGGAGGAGTCGGAAAGGTGGGCGATGTGCTCCCGGTATGACCCGTTGTGGACGACAGCGGATGTCGCCGCGTTCTTGAGTGTTCCGTGCAGACGATCTGTGACTGGCGGACGCGAGGCTATGGCCCGCCGGGCTTTCGGCTTGGAAAGCACCTTCGATTTCGCGAGTCGGACGTGTTCGCCTGGCTGGACCGGATGACTCGGCCTGTGGCCCAGCGATGCCGCGCCGTCGGCTGAGCCCAGGGGAGTGGGGTGAAGTGTCAGTGTCGAAGTCGCCCGGGCGGGTCGCTGTACCGAGCGCCCGCGTGGTTTCGCGACTTCGATGGTGTACGTCGGATGGTCGAGCGGGACGCGCGAACGGAATGGGGGCCCGGACCGCTCTTTAGGCCGCCTTGGCGGAGCGGGCTCGGCGGGGCGCAGGGAGTCTTCGGGGCTCTGACACTTTCGCGGCTGCGGCGACCGCGGGTGGGTGGAGCGATTGGCGAGGCTGGGGCAGCGGTCGCCGGGAAGAGTGGAGACATACTCGCGGCAGCTGAACACGCATGTTTGCTGGCTCTTGGGGCGCTGCGGCTCCAGGAGGTCACGACGCCGCTGGTAGATCGGTTGTGACGATGTGCATGAACATGTAGGGCCGGCGACGGGTCGAACGTGTCGCAGCATCATCTCAGGCGTGATGGCCCTAGCGGTGCGCCACGGCGCAGTGCCGGCGAATCCGACGCGGAAGCTTGAGCGGCTGTCGGCGCGGCCGCGGCGTGTGCCTCGTGCATTGTCCGAGGAGGAGCGCACTCGAGGGTTCCGGGCTCTGGTGGGTGGTCAGATCGCAGTGCGGCAGGACTTGTTCGATCTGTCGGCCTTTCTGCTGGCGACTGGTCTGCGGATCGGGGAGGCGTTGGCAGTGTTGTGGCGCGAGGTTGATCTTGACCTGGGTGTGCTGCGCGTGACGTCGACCTTGATCAGGGTCACGGGGCGGGGATTGGTGTGGAAAGGTACGAAATCGCAGGCGGGCGAGCGGGTCTTGCAGCTTCCGGAGTGGTGCGTGAGCTTGCTGGACAAGCGGCGTGCGGTCGGCGTAGGCGCGGATGAGCCTGTCTTTGGCACGGTGAATGGGACATTCCGTTACCCTCAGACGGTGACCCGATGGCTGGTTGAGGCTCGCGAGCGGCACGGCTTCGAGGAGTGGATGACCTTCCACGCTTGGCGGAAGACGACGGCGACGGTATTGGATGAGGCTGGTGCAACGGCGCGCACGATCGCGGACCGCTGGGCCACTGGGTGTCGATGACTCAGGATGTGTACTTGGCCGGAGGAGCCCGGAGTCTCGCGTGGCGGGCTGCACTCGAGGGCGTCGATCCGATGGCGTCAGGCGAAAGTGTGGGGGAATCTGTGGGGCCGGGGACGGGCGCGACGGCGTGTGGTGGTGTCTGCCCTGGTCAGAGAGCTGGCGAGGGGACTCGAACCCCTAACCTGCTGTTTACAAGACAGCTG
>DASUYM010000188.1:0-9429 GCA_036377435.1 Propionibacteriaceae bacterium | reverse complement strand
AGGTCAGCCCGCAAGCGTCCAGAGCAGCGCGAACCGCACCCGCGCTGTTGCTTTGATCCCACAGACGCTCGGCGTCGCGCTCGGCCGGCGCGGCGAAGACGTAGCCCTCGGTGCCGCCGTCGGCGGCGCGCGCAGCCAGCTGCTCCACGAGCCAGACAGGAAGGTTCAGCCACCGGTCCGACGTTTCGCTCTTTGTGCCACGGAGGTAGACGCGCCCGTGCTCAAGGTTGATGTCTTGCCACCGGACGCGCCGCGCTTCGTCGATCCGGGCCCCCGTTCCTGCCAGGAACGCGATGAGATCTGCCGTCGCGCGTCGCTTGCGTCGTGTGCGGGGATTCAACCCCGGCTCACGAGCCGCAAGAAGTGTTGCGTGGACAACGTGGTCTCGTTCGCTGCGTGTCATGGCCCGAGTGTGGTCGCGCACATTTGACTTGGCTGCTGTGGAAGTGACCGTGCGTACCTGGCGCGTCGCGTCGTTAGACAACACACCGTTGTCAACGGCGTAGCCGATCACGCCATGCAGAACGCTCTTGGCTTTCTTCGCCGAAGCGGAGCCGTGTGCCTCTGCAACCCGCTGCAGGAAACCGCGCAGGCGCTGCGGGTCATTCGCTTGCTGGAGTGTGAGGCCGCGAAGCGACGACGTCGTGGAGTCAACGTACTTCTGCCAGGTCCAGGAGTAGTCAGCGATTGTCCGCGCGCTTAGCCCCGAGTCTGGTCGCGCGATCTGCCGTAGCCAACACTCACCCGCCTCGAGTAGCGGCATGGTCGGGTTGATGACGGCATCGGCTCCGCGAAGAACCGCTGCCACTGCCGCCTCGAGGGAGCTCTCAGCTTCGCGCCTCGTCCGGCCGAATCGCACGATCTCTTGACGGACTCCGTCGTGGCCGCGCACGTAGACCCGAGCTTTCCATCGGGTCGCCTTCTGTGGCCTGCGCGCGGCAACCCACCGTCCGGCACTGTTCTTGTGTTGCGCGGTCACCGAGACGTCCCCGGATTCGCCGAGTTCAAGGTTCCTCACAGAGGCAACCTATCCCACATGTGGGGAGCGATGTGGGGAGCAACGCCGTCTGTTCGCGTATCTCAAAACTGGAGCACCTAGTCAGAGCTATGTTTTGCGCCCCCGGTAGGAATCGAACCTACGACCGACAGATTAGAAGGCTGCTGCTCTATCCTCTGAGCTACGGGGGCCAGAAGCGCGCCGTCCGTCCCGGACGGCCGGCTCGCGCATCACTGTAGCGCCGGATCTATCTGGCTCGCGTCGTCGCACGCAATGAACACCGCATGTGATCAAGAGCTGTGCCCAGCGCCTAGCGATCCTTGGTCGCTAGGTAGGTTCGCTCGAGTGAGCGAGGTCACGGGCAGCAGCGACGGGTTGACGCCCGGGCTCCATGGAAGGAACCCAGAGCTCGCTCGTTTGCGCAGCATCGTCGTTCCTGTATACGGGCCAACCATTCTGGTGGCCATCGGTCAAGGTGCGATCCTTCCGCTGGTGGCGCTCTCCGCCCGAGCACTCGGCGCCAGCGTGGGTACGGCGGCGCTCATTGTCGCGCTGATTGGTCTCGGGCAGCTCATTGGCGATCTTCCTGCGGGCGCACTGGCTGCCCGCATCGGGGAGCAGCGAGCGCTGATCGCGGCATGTGTCCTTGATGCGGTGGCGTTGCTGGGTGCCTTCTTAGCCCAATCCGTAATCGTGCTTGCGGTTGCCATCACCGTCACCGGCCTGGCCAATGCAGTCTTCGGGCTGGCCCGGCACGCCTACCTCACGGAGGCCATCCCGATACCGTTTCGCGCCCGCGCCCTCTCCACACTGGGCGGCACCTTCCGGATCGGACTGTTCATCGGACCATTTATCGCTGCCGTGATCGTCACGCGATGGAACATTGGCGCCGCGTACGCGTTCGCGGCCACCATGAGCATCGCCGCAGCCATCCTCACTGCCTTCTTGCCCGATGTCACCAGAAACCGCCACACCACCGCAGCCCGCGAGGGTCGGCGCCATCGATCCGTCATCTCAGTGCTTGCTGAGCATCGCCGCATCCTGCTGACGCTTGGTGTCGGCGTTCTGGTCATCTCAGCCGCTCGCGCCACCCGGCAGTCGATCGTGCCTCTTTGGGCAGAATCCATCGGCGTGGACGCCGCGACAATCGCCGTCATCTTCGGGATCTCTGCAGGGGTCGACATGCTGCTGTTCTATCCGGGCGGCGCCATCATGGACCGCTTCGGACGGGTGTATGTCGCCATGCCGACCATGATCGTCCTCGGGCTTGGCTTCGTGCTGTTGCCGCTGACCAGTGGGCCCACTAGCGTCGGCTTGGTGGCTGCGCTCATGGGTTTGGGAAACGGCATCTCCGCCGGCATTGTGCTGACTCTTGGCGCCGACGCCTCGCCGCCGGAGGATCGTGCGCAGTTCCTTGGCGGATGGAGGGTTTGCAGCGATCTGGGCAACGCCGCAGGCCCGCTCGTGATCAGTGCCGTCAGCGCATTCGCTTCCCTGGCAGTGGCGGCTGTCACGATGGGTGTGCTCACCTGGGCCGGCTCGGGCTGGCTGATCAAGTGGGTGCCGAAATACGCCCCCAAGCGACGTCACCAACGACAAGGACGAGAGGCACAGGAACCCTAGAGATGGCCACAAACGACCTGCTGGTCTGGGTTGACTGCGAGATGACCGGACTCGACTTGATCAACGACGAGCTGATCGAGGTGGCCGCGCTGGTCACCGACGCTGATCTCAACGTGCTCGGTGACGGAGTCGATTTGGTGATCAAGCCGAGCACCCGGGCGCTGGAGCAGATGGGCGACTTCGTACGCGGCATGCACGACGCCTCCGGCCTGCTCAGCTTGCTGGACTCCGGATTGTCCCTGGCCGAGGCCGAGCAAAATGTCCTCGACTATGTACGGGCATTCGTGGCAGAACCCGGCAAGGCTCCCCTCGCCGGCAACACTATTGGCACCGATCGGGCGTTCCTGGCCCGGGATATGCCGACATTCGAGCGTCACGTTCACTACCGCAGTGTTGATGTTTCCAGCATCAAGGAGCTGGTACGCCGCTGGTACCCACGGGTCTACTACCAGGCCCCGGCCAAGGCGGGCAATCATCGGGCGCTCGCCGACGTGCAAGAGTCCATTGAGGAGCTGCGGTACTACCGCGAGGCGGTGTTCGTACCACTGCCTGGCCCGGACAGCGCCGCGTCGAAGGAGATTGCCGATCACCACCAGGGCGCGCTGACAGGGGCCGTCCCGGGCGAGAACTGATTACGCCAGCCAAGACGCCGCCCGGTACACTTCACGCTGCGCGATGTGGTCCGGAAAAGCTTGTCCGGAGCCTCTCGCATGGTGGGTGTAGCTCAGCTGGTAGAGCACCTGGTTGTGGTCCAGGACGTCGCGGGTTCGAGTCCCGTCACTCACCCCAGGGGCCAGGCCGGATCGGGGAACGATCGTCGCGGAGGTTCGATGACCTACTACCCGTCCCACCTCACTGGCGCTGTGTCGACTGCTCGTTTAACGGCGGCCACGGCGGCCGGGCGCCTGGCCGGGGCTGCCTCCCGGATCGCGCGTCGAGGTACCGGTGCATCGATCCAAGGGAAAGTGATGCTGAAGCTTGACCCCGACGCACTGGGCAAACTCCTCGTTGGAAAGCGCATCGCGCTGGTGTCCGGCACGAATGGCAAGACCACGACCACACACTTCCTGGCAGCAGCGTTGCGCGAGTCTCTCAACCATGATGGAAGTCGATTAGTGCACAACGCAGACGGTGCCAACTTGCATCACGGTCTCGCCTCGGCGCTCAGCGGGCATCCGCAAGCTGAGATCGCGATCTTGGAGACCGACGAGCGAGTGGTCGCTGACATGATTCGGCTGGGCCGGCCAGAGGTGTTGGTGCTCCTGAACTTCAGCCGCGACCAGCTCGATCGGCACCACGAGATCAAGGGTCTTGGCTGCGGTTGGCGGCAGGCATTGGCTGACGCGGGTCAGGCTGGGCCCATCGTCGTCGCCAACGCTGACGAGCCGCTGATCGTTTGGGCGGCTTTGGCTGCCAAGCAGGTCATCTGGGTAGA
This sequence comes from Propionibacteriaceae bacterium, assembly GCA_036377435.1. Classification (GTDB taxonomy): domain Bacteria; phylum Actinomycetota; class Actinomycetes; order Propionibacteriales; family Propionibacteriaceae; genus Microlunatus. Next base: position 5,374 of record DASUYM010000188.1, on the reverse strand, counting down.
CACAGCCACGACCTGGACACAGGATTCCTTGCTCTGTCCGAAATGCGACGCCAGCTTGGTACGCACCCAGCCTGACCACATCTCAGGTCAGAGAGGTGACTGGTATTGCACAGGTTGCGGGCTCGCCCAGCCAAAGGGGGATCTCCGGGTGGAGAGCGGCACCATTGTCGACCGGGCACGCCAGGTGTGGGATCCGCAACTCAGCGTGCCCGGCACCTTCAACATCAGCAACGCAGCGTGCGCGCTCGCGGCCGCCGATCTGATGGGCGTCGACACTCGAACGGCTCTAACGGGGATGCGTACCGTAACGTCGCCGGCCGGTCGTTTTGCCACCGCACAGTTCGGCAACACAACGGCGCGCCTCGTGCTGGCCAAGAACCCGGCTGGTTGGGCCGAAGCCTTGCCGCTGGCGCAGTCCCAGACCGTTGTGCTGGCGATCGACTCGGCCGCCGCCGATGGTCGCGACGTGTCCTGGCTCTGGGACGTGGAGTATGAGCGCCTCGCCGGACGGTCAGTGATCGCGACCGGTCGCCGCGCGCAGGACCTGGCCGTACGCCTCAGGTACGCGGAGGTCGACTATCGCTGCATACCTGATCTCGCCGATGCACTCGCCGGCCATCCGGAACCAGTCGACGTGATCGCCACGTACACCCCCTTCCAACGGCTACGCAAGATGGGCAGGGTCTAAGGTGAGCAATCCGGTCGCTGGCAAACCCGTCGAGGTGGTCTTGATCTACCAGTCGCTGCTCGGCCTTTACGGCGACCGTGGCAACGCGACAGTGCTCATCAAACGCCTTGCCTGGCGAGGGTACGAGCCGGTACTGACGGTGGTAGAGCCGGGCGATCCGTTACCCGACACCGGCCATATCTACCTGTTGGGTGGAGGCGAGGATTCGGCGCAAGTCTCGGCTGTACGGGCTCTCAAGGCCGACGGCGGGCTTTACCGGGCGGTCGACCGCGGCGCCGCCGTGCTCGCGGTCTGCGCCGGTTACCAGATCGTTGGCCTGAGCTTCACTGTCGGCTACAAGGACGAGGTGATTTCCGGCCTCGGGCTACTCGACGTCACCACCACCCGAGGTCCGGTGCGCGCGGTTGGGGAGATCATCAGCCGCTGGAACGGCCGAAGCGGTCAAGAGCAGTGGTTGACCGGCTTCGAGAATCATGGCGGCTACACCCACCTAGGACCCGGCGTGAAGCCGCTTGCCACGGTGGAAATCGGAATCGGCAACTGCAACGACGGCACTGAAGGGGCGGTCGCCGGGACAGTGATCGGCACCTATCCCCATGGCCCGGTTCTGGCGAGGAATCCCGCGCTCGCTGACCACGTCCTGGCGCTGGCCCTGGGGCACGACCTACCACCGCTCGTCCGTCCCGAGATCGACAAGCTCAGAAGGCAGCGGCTCGCGAGAGTCCGCCGTTTAAGTGCACGCGGCCATTGGGCTGTCCAGAGTGCCAGCACGACACTCGGTAGTGGGGGTCGATGACTCGTAGTCACTCCGAGATTGTCGTCATTGGTGGCGGGCACAACGGGTTGGTCGCCGCCACCTATCTAGCCCAGGCCGGACGTGAGGTACGTGTCTTCGAAGCGCGCAACGAACTCGGCGGTGCCGTCGCGAGCAGGGAAGTGTTCGAGGGAGTAGCAGCTCGGCTCTCCCGTTTCTCGTATCTGGTTTCGTTGCTGCCGACCTCGATCATCGACGAGCTCGGACTCCGACTGGAGTTGCGGTCGCGTCAGGTCAGGTCCTACACGCCGGTCGGACCGGGTGGCCTCCTCATCGAGCGTCAGGAGGGGCGTCTCACACGTGAAGGGTTCCGGGCGCTGACGGGCGATGATCGCGAATACCAGGCGTGGATGGCGTTCGAGGCTGGACTGCGGGAACTGGCGGCGGTGATAGCGCCGACGTTGACTGAGCCCCTCCCCTGTGCCGCGGAGCTGCGTGCTCAGGTCGATCGGGAACTCTGGTCGTCAGTGATTGACCGGCCGCTCGGCCAGCTCATCGAGACGAGGTTCGCTGACGACACCGTACGGGGTGTGGTGCTGACTGACGCCCTGATCGGCACTTTCGCCTCGGCGCACGATCCATCGCTGCGGCAGAACCGTTGCTTCCTCTACCACATGATCGGCAACGGCCATGGAGAGTGGAAGGTACCGGTCGGAGGCATGGGAACTGTGACCGCCGAGCTGGCCCGCGTGGCCCAGGAGGCGAAAGTCTTGGTCAAGACGGGCTGCCCTGTTGATGCCATCAAGCCACTGCCGGACGGCGGTGGAACGGTGCACCTGGCGAATGGGCAGTCGATCAACGCTGACACGATCTTGGTGAACTGCGCACCAGCAACGCTGCATGGGCTGCTCGGAAAGCCGTACCCAGCGCCGATCGGCAGTCAGATCAAGATCAACATTGTGATGCGACGGCTCCCCCGCTTCCGTTCCGGGATTGATCCAGCTATCGGCTTCGCCGGCACACTGCATCTCAGCCAGGGCTATGCCAGGTTGCAGGAGGCATACGAGGAGGCGCTGGCCGGTCAGATCCCGGATCCTTTGCCGTGCGAGATCTATTGCCACACCCTGACCGACGGCTCGATCCTGGATCCCGAGTTGCGGGCTGCGGGCTACCACACTCTTACACTGTTCGGAATGCACACGCCAGCCAGCCTGTTCACGGCGGATCCAGCGGGTTCGCGGGAACGGGCGAAGGATTCAGCGCTGCGCTCTCTTCGGACAGTGCTCGCTGAACCACTGGAGCCCTGCCTGGCCCGCGATCGACGTGGCGAGCCATGCATCGAGGTGATGACACCCCTCGACATCGAAGCCGAACTTCGGATGCCTGGCGGCCACATTTTCCATGGTGATCTTGCCTGGCCGTGGTTAGCCGAATACGGATCCCCTACGACCGCCGCCGAGCGGTGGGGCGTGGCAACCGGTTATCCCGGCATCTTGTTGTGCGGCTCGGGAGCGGTACGAGGCGGCGCGGTGAGCGGCCTCGGCGGGCACAACGCCGCAATGGCCGTGCTTGAAGCTGAGGGATCCTGATACTGTTGCTCCTCGCGCGCGCCGCTAGCTCAACTGGCAGAGCAGCTGACTCTTAATCAGCGGGTTGGGGGTTCGATTCCCTCGCGGCGCACCTATGTGATGTCTCGGGACACCGTTAGCAGGTGTCTCGGGACATCGTTGCATTTCTGGGGGTGTCCGGCATCCCGGCTGGTGATTGTGGCGCCGTCCTCGCCGGTGTCAAGGCCGGGACCCTGCGGGTGGCAATGCCGCGGAGTTAGGAGCCGGGAGTGTCGGTCAAGGACTCGCGGTGTCGCGGCGTGTCGGCAACGTGTAGGTGCCGGCACTTGTGCGGGTCAGGAAGCCTAGGCGGGTCCATTCCGCGAGTTGAGTGAGCATGTTGCGGGGTTTGACACCGAGATGCTCAGCCAGCGCGCGCCCGCTCCAGGGTCGCGGTAGGTCGCCTTTCATGACTTCGGTGACCCGCTGTCGTCTGGTGGGTCCAGCGTGTGGGTTGGTTGGTTTGCGAGTCCGTGGACGCCACGACGCATCGACGGTAGGTGTGTGCAGGGTGATGTCGATCGCACTGATAGTGGTCGGCAGGTCTGGACGCCTATCGTCGCGGTTGAGGTAGCGTGAGGTCGCGTTCTTGACCTTCCGGGCGCTCCAGCGGGGTCGGCGTGGTGGCAGCAGGGTGCCCAAGACGGCGCGGCCGATGACTCCAAGGAGGTCGAGTTCCTGGGCCGGGAGAATCCCATCGGCGGCGACGAGTTGGTCCCGGGCGGCCTGCAGAGCAGTTGTGAAGCTGGCCCGGTCGGGGTTGATGTCTGGCCGTGACTCGACTGCGGTGACCATGGCCATCCGAAGAAGCTGGTAGAGGGTGAGGAGGGCCCAAATCTCCTGTTCCAGGCCAGCTCGGTCATGGGAGCGCAGCACGTGGCCGTCGAGGATGGTGTGCCGCAAGGCAAGGTAGGCGATCTCGATCTCCCAGCGTTCGTGGTAAAGCCTGACCAGTTCGGCCGCCGGATGGTGGTCATGATCCAGCAGCGTGGTGATCAATCGGTACCGGTCGCGGACCCGGCTGCCGTCGGTGCCGGTGATGGTGAGTTCGGCGTTGATGATCCGCACGGCAAGCCCATCAAGCTCGGATAGGAACGACCCATCGGGGAGATGGGTCAGCACCGGTGGTCTGCGGGTCGATCTGCTGCGTACCAAGAACTTCGCACCGGTGCCGTGCAGCTCGTTGAGGAACCTGGCGGCGTCGAAGGCCCGGTCTAGCAGGACAAGCATGCTGGGCTGCAGCAGCGGAAGCAGGCGTCGGGCCAGGGTGGCTTCGTCTCGGTCTCCCGCGGACCCCAAGACGGCGCCGAGCATGGCTCGGGTTCCCGTCTCGATCAGGGCCATCAGGCGGATCGTGGGGTAGCCGGCGAAGCCCATCCGGTAGCGGATGCGGCCCAGCCAGCATCGGTTGCTCTCGGTGTCGGGCACCCTCAGCGAGTTGCAACCATCGAAGGCGACGGTCCGCATGCCGCGGTAGCAGACGCCGGGCGTGTGGGGCTGCCCAAGCGGCCCGGCGACGACCTCGAATAGTGTTTTGAACGGCGCGGCGCCGAGTCGTCGGCGGAGCTCACGCAACGCCTTCTCCGACGGGTTCGGCAGCACCAGGCCCACCAGGCCGGTGGTCAGCTTCCGCCACACCCGCGCATAGCCGAGCCGCGGGAACAGCATCAGCGCGAGCACGAAGTACACCCCGACGCGGGAGGGCAGCTCCCGCAGCCGACGTTGGACCCTCTTGGTTTGTGACAGCACGTCATCGACCAGCTCGAACGGAAGGTGTTGGGTCAGCTCGCCGAGGTGACCGGGCGCATAGACACCCGCAGCAGCCGTGACGGAACGCGTGACAGTAACGGTGGCAGACTCAGACATGCGCGGAGCTCCTGGGGAAGTGGGATCTCGACAGTCCTTGCTCTACCGGGGCTCCGCTGCACTTCTTCCACGCCACGCCGTCCCCGACACGCGATCACGCGTCTTCCTTGACACGCACCCGAACCCGCTAACTCCGCGGCATTGCCACCCGTAGGGCTTGGCCTTGACGCCGGCGAGGACGACGCCACACTCCCACAGCCGGGAGCAGGGCTGTCATCACCCGGCCGGGAACAGGTCAAGATCAACACAACTTTGGGAGCAGGTCAGAGCGCTCCAAGATCAGCTCCTCGACAAGCCAATGGCCCGTTCACCATGCCGCTCAGGCCGCGTGTAAGAGGTGCCGAGCCTGCTCAACATCGACATGCATCTGCCGGATCAACGCCTCCCTACCTGCGTACTTCACCTGGCCGCGGAGCCTGGCGTAGAAATCGATCGCGATCTCTACGTCGTAGAGCTCGA
>DASUYM010000187.1:0-20238 GCA_036377435.1 Propionibacteriaceae bacterium | reverse complement strand
GCTCCGACACCGAATGCTGCCGGATACGACACGGTGTCGGCCAGCAGGCCGGCAACCAGCGGTCCGATGATCGCTCCAATATCAGAACACATCGAGAAGACCGCCACAGCAGTTCCGCCTCGACTCCCCGCAGCATCACCGACCGCCGCTGCGGGTGCCGTGCCGAGGAAGGCTGAAGCGACGCCGTATAGGGACAGCACCACGATCAAGAGCCAGATGTTCGGTGCAAACGGGACGGCCATGATCGATACCGCTGCGACCGTGCCCCCGAGGATCATGGCAGGCCGCCTGCCCACGGTGTCGGTGAAGCGTCCGGCCGGACCGACGCTGACAGTTTGCGCCACTGCGGCAATAGCGAACGCAATGCCGGTCCACGAGGCCGGCCGATGCAGCAGTTCCACAACCAATACAGGCACCAGTGACGACCGGACGCCAAATGAGGTCCAGCCCTGAGCGAGGTTGCTGAAGCATGCCGCCTGGTAACGGGAGTCGCGTATCACGGTACGAAACGGCACGAGCGACGCGGCGGTCTCGTCCTCGGGCTTCGCGCTCCGGCCGCGTAGCAGCACCAGTCCGACGGTTCCGGCCACGACAAGTGTCGCGGCGTAAAAGAAGAATGGGGCGGTGAGGGAAATGGCCGACAAGACGCCGCCAATGGCTGGGCCGGTTATGCCGCCGATCAGGAAGCCGGCTTGGAAGAAGCCTGCAGCACGCCCGCGTACACCGGCCTCCACCGAGGTGAGCAGCAAGGTGAAGGCAGAAACGGTGAACATCGCCGAGCCGATTCCCCCGACGCCGCGAAGGGTCAGCAGCTGGAGGTAACTGCGGGAGATCCCGGCCAAGCCGCTCGAGATTGCCACGATGAAGATGCCGGTGGCCATGATGATTCGCTCACTGAAGATCTTGATCAGCCACCCGCACAAAGGGCTGGAGACCAGGCGCATCAGGGCGAACGCGGAAATGACCGCACCGACTTCGGCATTTCCGACGCCAAAGCTTCGGGCGAAGACGGGCAGCACGGGCACCAGGACTCCAAAGCCCACCGCGACACAAAACGCGACGAGGCCCAGCACGTAGACCTCACGGGGGAGCGAACGTCGCCCACCGAGCCGTGCTCGCGCGGCCCCCAGCCTGCCCACCGGGACAGTCTGCCAGGAGTACTAGGGTTGGGGACTCGAGATCAAAGCCAGGAGGAGTCGAATGGGATCATCGGCCCGGAACGGGCCGCGAGCATCGGCACGCCGCACGCGCCGCACTCTGCCGGCGCTTCCCGCCGATGATCATGCAACCCCAGCGGCTGCAGAGCCAGCGCCGCCAGCCGAGACTGTGGTGGCTACCGCGGACCCAGCTGAGGTAAGTGCCGGCGTGCCTCGCGGTCTGCAGGTCGCGGCCGCTTGGTCCTGGCGGGTAATCCTCGTCGTCATCCTGCTCTGGGGGATTGCCTGGCTCGTGCGCTATCTCTCCGAGGTCTTCATTCCGGTGGCGGTTGCGATTCTGCTGACTGCACTGATGTTGCCGGTGGCCAACGCGCTCAGGAAAGGGAGATGGGGGTTGCCAAGAGCAGCGGCGACCGCCGTTACAGTGATCGGCGCGGTCGCGTCGATCGTCGCCGTTCTGATCGTGATCGGTGGACAGATTGCTGGGCAGGGCTCGGAACTTTCAACCAACGTCGTAAACGGCTTCAACCAGTTGAGCAACTGGCTCAACAATGGCCCACTAACCGAGTGGCTTCGCAATGGCCCGCTGCATCTGAACGCAGCCTGGCTTGATTCTTCGACTTGGGTGGCCAGGATCACCGACTTCATGAGGGCAAGCGGCAGCACGATCGCGGGCTATGCGGCCGAATTCGGCGCCTCGGTCGGGCACTTCCTTGCTGGTCTCGCCCTCGCCCTCTTCTCTCTCTTCTATTTCATCTACGACGGCCGTGGCATCTTCAGCTTCTTGCTGAAATTCATTCCGCGCGCTTCGCGGGATCGCGTGGATCAAGCCGCGGTGCGGGGCTGGCACTCGCTGTCGTCTTACGTACGAGCAACGATTCTGGTCGCGCTGGTCGACAGCATTGGTGTGCTCATTGTGGCGCTGATCCTTGGTGTCCCAGTTGCTCCCGCACTGGCGGCTCTGGTCTTCCTCGGCGCCTTCGTCCCGATCGTCGGAGCGCTGGTCTCCGGTTTCGTTGCGGTGCTGGTCGCCTTGGTCGCGCTTGGCTGGGTCCAGGCGCTGATCATGCTGGGCGGCGTCATCCTGGTGATGCAGCTGGAAGGGCACGTGTTGCAGCCGTTCCTTCTAGGACGGGCAGTGAAGTTGCATCCGCTGGCTGTGCTGATCTCGATAGCGATCGGCATCATCGTGGGTGGCATCGTGGGCGCATTGATGGCCGTACCGCTGCTGGCCTTCACCAAGTCGTTTGTGCTGTCTCTGACAGGAGGGGCGGAGCCACCGTTGGGCAGGGTGCACCCACCCGCACTGCCAATCCGTCGCCCGCAGCTATCGCGGGCGGGCCGGGCAGCGCACTAGAGCACTAAAGCGCCGAACCCTTCTTGTACTTGGCGTAGGACATGTTCCAGTCGCTGTAGCCGTTACCGTATTCGATGCCGCGGCTGCTGCCAGTAGTCACCACTGGGTCCCCGATCAGGCTGCGGTTGAACAACCAGGCCGCGTCCGCCGTGCTCATGCCGACGCACCCATGGCTGGCGTTCCGGCGGCCGAGATGCGCAGCATTCCACGGCGCGGCATGGAGGAACTCGCCCGATATTGTGATCCGCATCGCGTACTTCACTCTCAGGCTGTAGTCCTCGCGGGCCCCGATCATCTCGTTGGTCATCCGGGTGACGTAGAGCTTGTCCATGATCAGCTTTGTGCCACTCCGGGTCTGCCAGCCGGGCTTTCCACCGCTGACATAGATGCGGCGGGCCAACTTGCCGTTGCGATAGACCCTGGCAACATCGGAGGACAAGTTGATCTTGGTGACCTGTGATCTCCCGACGGTGAAGTGGGTTTTGGTCGAGTTCTGGCCGTAAATGCCTCCGCCGGCGTAGAGGCCATTGAGATTGGCTGTCACGGATACCTTGGTGCCCGGCTTCCAGTAGTTCTTGGGCCGGTACCGCACCTCCTTGCTGGAGTACCAATGCCAAGTGCCAACTTGAGCTGGGGAGGACTTGACGTCCAGATTCTTCTCGAACTCTCGTTTGTTCCTCACCGGGACATCGAAGGTCAAGACGACCGGCATGCCGACACCGACATGCCAGCCTTTGAGGGGATAGAGGGTCGGATAGGTCTGCTGATCCAACGTCAACTTTTGGGTACGGAAGGTCGTGGTGTCGGTGTTGGACTGGTTGACGTGGTTCTTGCCCACTGAGACCAATTTGTACGCGGCCGCCGGCTCGAGCCGATCGCTGGCGGTCCATCTCGTGTGGTCCTTGCTGATCTTGCCCGCGACCGTGCCGTGCTGCGTACGTCCCTGGCGATCTTTATTGGTGTAGGTCAGTTTTACCTTCGTCAGAGTCCCCCAGTTGGCCGAGACAGTGATCAGAGTGTCGACCTTGATGTTGCTTGCGCCGTCCTTGACGTTCGGTTTGAAGGTGACCGAGTTGGGTTTCGGAAGCGGCGGTATCGGGGGCTGGGTCGAGGCGGACGTGCCCGGCTGTGAGACGGTTCCGGCCGACGGCTTGGTCGGAGTTCCGCCGCATGCAGCCAGGATGGTTGCCAGCAGGACCACCCCGGCGGCCCCGGCCAGCGTGCGCATTCTCCTGGTTGGCATAGACGTCCTTCTGTCTGACCTCGTTCAACGAGGCCGGCGCACCGACTGAGTAACCAATGTGCCATCCGCGGATGACGTTCTCATAATCGACCTAGTGACCCGTCGACACGAGGTCGGTCTCGGCCGACGCGCTGGGTGTTGCAGAATCGGTATTTTGCGCCCGGCCTCTCAACGGCTTCTCGCGCATAGTGAGAGCGATGACGAAGGCGACGGCCATGAAGGGCACGGCCACGAGGAACACGTCATCCATGGAGCGGGTGAACGCCTCGAGCACCCAACTCTTCACCGGTTCAGGAAGAGCTTGGATCGCGGTCACATCGTTGGTATTGATCGGTGCGCCGGCTCGATGACTCTGCGCTGCTCCCGTAATCTCGCTCAGGTGGTGCTTCAGCCGTATGGTCAGGATGGCGCCCAGCAACGCGGTGCCGATGGCGCCGCCCATGGAGCGGAAGAAGGTCACTGAGGCGGTGGCCACACCCATGTGCCGCCGATCGACGCTGTTCTGTACGGCCGTGACTACAACCTGCATGGTGAAACCAAGTCCCATGCCGAACGCGTACATGATCAACGCCAGCACGGAATACGGAGTATCGACCTGGAGCCTTGAGAACGCGAAGAGCGCTGCTCCGACGACCAGCGCACCGGTGATCGGCATCCATTTGTAGCGGCCAGTTCGCACCATGATCTGTCCGCCCCCAATGGAGGTAGTGAAGATGCCGATGACGAGGGGCAAGATCGCGAGCCCGGAGTGAGTCGCGCTCAGCCCTTTGACGACCTGCAGGTAGATCGGCAAAAAGATCAAGCCGCCAAACATACCGATACCCATGATCATGGCGAAGATGATGTTGGACGTAAAAGTCCAATGCTTGAAGAGTTCCAGGGGGATGATTGGCTCCTTGGCCCTGGACTCGACGAGCACAAAAAACACCGCTAGTCCGACAGCCCCGACGAGGAGCCAGATACCGGTCGCTGAGGCCCAGCCCTTGTCCGGACCTGCCCAACTGAGATACAGCACGAGGCTGGTCACCGAACCAACGATGGTCGCCGCCCCGAGGTAGTCGACCGAGGCTTGGCGGCGTACGTGATGCAGCTTGAGAGCAAGTGAGGTGACGACCAGCGCAGCAGCCCCGATCGGAATGTTGATGAAGAAGATCCATTCCCAGCCGAGGTTGTCGGTGAACCAGCCGCCCAGCAGCGGACCGGCCACCGACGAGACGCCGAACACTGCAGCGAAGAGTCCTTGATACTTGCCGCGCTCGCGAGGGGGGATCACATCACCGATGACAGCAAGTGCCAGTGACATGAGGCCGCCGGCACCGAGGCCCTGAACGGCTCGGCCCGCGATCATGACGTTGATTCCCGAGACGGTCAGGAGATCGGCGATCTCCGGAGAGAAGCCGCAGATCAGAGAGCCGATCAAGAAGACGACGATCGCGGCCTGAAAGATCGGCCGCCGACCGCGCAAGTCGGAGATTTTGCCCCAGAGCGGAGTGGCCGCAGTCGACGTCAGCAGGTACGCGGTGACAACCCAGGAGAGCTTGTCGAGCCCGCCCAGCTCGGAGGTGATCTTGGGCAAGGCAACAGCAACAATGCTCTGGTCGAGTGCGGCAAGGAACATGCCGGCCATCAACCCGCCCATGACCACCAGAATCTGGCGATGGCTCAGGTAGTCACCGCCAGGGCTGGCGGGGACGGCTGGCGCGTTTGCTGCACGCGTACCGGGCTTAGACGCTGCTGTCGCTGTGCCTGCAGCCGATCCTGTCGAGGTCTCATCCTCCTTCAGCGCGCGATGCGGCTGGTGCTTGGTCATGCTCTCTCCATGGTTTGCGTCAGAGCCTCAACATCGGCGGCGAAGCGTGTCAGTAGCCGTTCAAGTTCTTCAAGATCACGGGGATTCCATGACTCGAGTGACTTTTCGAGCAGAGCCCGGCGAGAGCGCAGGGCGGCATCGATGCGTGCGCTGCCTGCATCGCTCAACTTGACGCGGTGGGCGCGCCCGTCAAGGGGATCAGGCGTCCGTTCGATCAGACCTGCATGATGCAGTTGGGCGACATGCCGGGAAACGGTGGAGGCATCGAGGTTTGCGCAGACGGCTAGGTCGGTGACGCGTAGCGGTCCGGATGAAGCCAAGGATTTCAGCAACCAGAATGACCCCGTGTCGAGCGTGTCGCCTTGGCCTCGCTGTCGCATCAGTCGCCCGATGCCCAACAACGCGTGCATGAGTGATTCGGCTGATGCAGTTCGTGAGGCGGATAGGGACTCCGCAGAAGCTTGCATGCACCAAGCATATAACTACTTGCATGCTACACACAATTGAAATGGGCTCGCCACTGGCGCGAATGGGGGGAGGACCTTAGGCAGCCCTGAAAATGAAAAGCGGGCCTTCTCTTGTGGAAAGATCCGGTTTACATTCGCAACATGAGCACTCCTGACATGAAAGCGATCCTCGAGGAACTAGCCGCAGGACGCATTGACCCCGCCGAGGCGGCCCGCCGGATCGACACTTTGAAGGCGTCGCAGTCGACGTCAGAGACGTCGCCGTCTGAACCAACTAACGAGCAGCTAGCTGGATCGGAAGCTGACACGGACCCCTGGGCGGCCGCCACTGACCGCCCCGAGGCAGGCTACGGTTCCAGCACCCCACAGCCCGAGACCTCGGCCGAAGAGCCGATTCACGCAAAGGCGGTCAACGTTGGCGGGGTCGAACGGATCTCCGTCCGGGCCGTCGGGCGACGAGTTCGCATTCTCGGCGAGACCTCGGTGGCAACGCTGTCCGCCGACGGACCCCACGTGCTGCGTCGCAACGGCTCGGTCCTTGAGGTCTCCAGCGATGGTGAGTTGGGTGCTTCACTCGACGGGTTCAGCATCCTGCGAAGTGCGCCACGCAGCCTCGATGACTTCCGTTCCTTGGGGCTCGGCAAGGAGCTCTTTCTTCGTGTCAACCCAAATCTGATTGTCGATGTCGAAGTGACTGCGGGCAGCTTGAACACCGAGGGAGTGCCGCATCTCGGCAAGGTACGTGTCACGGCAGGAGCGGCCAAACTGTTGGACGTTGCTGAGATCAACGATGCTCTTGTACAGGCCGGGCAGGCGACGATCAAAGGCACGATCAAAACCGGCCGCAACCGCGTCCGCGTCGAGTCCGGAACGTTGTCCATCAGCCTGGCTGATGACTCCAACGTCACTGTCACCGGTGAGACTCAGCTCGGCAAGATCAGCTGGGCGGGCGGTCACAGCGGCGCCGGCGATGAGGTCGTGATGGGCAGCGGCAGTGCAAGGCTCGACATTGAGGTCGTCATGGGTCATGCCCAGGTTCAAGTCGGCTCCGACCAGATCAGCGAAGCTGGTGTCGGATGACGCAGCGGTCGCGCAGGCCGCAGGAACCAAGTGGACACCGCGCACCGAGCGAATGCCCGGTGTGCGGTGATCAGCTCGCAGTCATCCGGCTAGGTTGTGCCTCGTGCGGCACGGAACTCGCCGGGTTGTTCCGCTCCTGTGAATTCTGTGCCCTCAACGAGAAAGAGACGGAGATGCTTCGTGTGTTCCTCTCCTCTCGGGGCAATCTCCGTGAGGTGGAGAAGTATCTTGGCGTCTCCTATCCCACCGCGCGGCTACGTTTCGCGGAGTTGCTGGAGAAGTTGGGTCTGGGCGAGGCGGCGGAGCCCGAGGCCGCCTTGACCAGAGATCAGGTTCTTTCTGAGGTAGCCTCTGGGGCGCTCACTCCAGCAGAGGCCCAGGAGCTGATCAGCCGGCTTCAGTAGCGTCGGTCGAGAGCTAAGCAGTCAGCCCCGAAATGCCTCAACTTTGACAACCGTGACGTTGATCGAGCGACCGTTAGGGGCGACGTAGGAGACAGCGTCACCGGTCTTCTTGCCCAGGATGGCTGAGCCTAGCGGGGACTGCGGGCTATAGACATTGGTGGAATCGACGCTGTCGTCGAGTCCCAGCAACTCCCGGGACCCCAGCAAGAATGTGTCCGTATCGGACTCATCTCCGTCAAAGGCGATTGTGACCTGGGTTCCTGGCGCGACTTCGTCAGTGTTCGCTGGGGCCTCACCCACTTGCGCTCGATTGAGCATGTCGATGAGCTGGCGAATCCGTGCCTCCTGGTGTGCCTGCTCCTCCCGCGCGGCGTGGTAGCCCCCGTTCTCACTAAGGTCACCTTCTTCGCGCGCAGCGGCGATCTTGGCGGTGACCGCAGCACGGCCCGGCCCAGAAAGGTAATCCAGCTCCATCCTGAGCTTGTCGTACGCCTCCTGGGTCAGCCAGATCACCTGGGCGGAGTTTTCAGACATTCACCAAGGCTATCAAGGGCAAGCCAAATCAAGTCAGCTCACAGAGCACCCTTTGACCACGACTGTGGTGGCTCGTCGCAGGGTGGTGAGCACAAGACTCACGTCAACAAGAGGGTCCGCGCTGGCCGCAATCGTGACCTGCTGTTCGCCGACCGGTTGGAAATCTACGGCTTGAGCCAATACGCGGCAGGTCGCAGGTACGGACGGATCGCGGCGCTCGACGGTGATGGTGACCGAGACCGCGGTATCGGAGTCAATCCGGAATGCTTGTACCTGCGCTGCAACCGCCGGCCGGGAGTGCACAAGCGCCGTCCAGACCAGCCAGGTCATCCCAAGCACCACGCCGACGCTGATCAGACCCACCAGCAGCGGACGGGGCATCCGCGACTTGGGATAGCGGCGGCGGAGCCGCTCGGCAGCATCGGTCACGCCGAACAATCTATTTGGCGCTTCTCGCACACGTCGCCCGGGAGCTGACGTTACAGGATCCGCTCGAGGTGCTGCGAGCGTCGGGAATCGCGCGCCCGCCGTGCTGAGGAGGAGGGAGCAGAGGCGTTCTTTCCTCTGCGAGCGACGACGAAGTAGGCGGATCAAAAGCGCGCGATGCGCGAGCAGCAAGCCCAAAAAGGCTGTCTCGCCCAACGGAAGGCGGCATCCACGACGACGCGCCTGATGGCAGCATGACGATCGTGCCTCGTCCAGCGCTTCGCGTCGACGCCCAGGGGGAGCGTTTGAGGCTGCTACATGTGCACGCCCATCCCGACGATGAGTCGAGTAGAGGCGCGGCGACGACAGCGAAGTACGTGGCTGAGGGAGTGGATGTTGTCGTCGCAACTTGTACCGGCGGTGAGCGTGGCTCGATCCTCAACCCAGCGATGGACCGACCCGACATCTTGGCCAACATCGCCGACATCAGGCGACAGGAGATGGATCGCGCCCGCGAGATCTTGGGAATCAAGCAGGTATGGCTCGGCTTCGTCGACTCGGGTCTGCCCGAGGGTGACAATCCGCCTCCGCTTCCCAACGGTTGCTTCGCCCGTACCGACCTCGCTGTCGCGACTGCCCCGCTAGTCAAGATCATCCGGTCGTTCCGGCCCCACGTCATGACGACCTACAACGAGAATGACGGGGGCTATCGGCATCCAGACCACGTCATGTGTCACAAGATCAGCGTCGCGGCCTTCGATGCGGCGGCAGACCCAGATGCGTACCCGGACCTCGGCGCCGCCTGGCAGCCGCTCAAGCTCTACTACTCGTTTACCTTCCATCGTGCGCGGACGGTGGCGCTGGATCGGGCGATGGTGGCGCGTGGCCTCGAGTCGCCATACACCGAGCGGCTCCGTGACTGGCCTGAGGACCCCCAGCACGCGGCGCGGATCACGACGCGGGTTAATTGTGCCGACTATTTCCATGTCCGTGACCGCGCACTCCTGGCCCACGCGACCCAAATCGATCCAGACGGGCCGTGGTTTACTGTGCCGCTCGCTGTGCACAAGTCGGCGTGGCCTACCGAGGAATGGGAGCTCGTGCGCAGCCTGGTTGACACGAGCATCCCTGAGGACGATTTGTTCGCAGGAATCGCCGAGTCCGTGGCGAGTAGAGTTTCAGCATGATCCTTCTCGACGTCGGCATGATCCTTCTCGACGTCGACCCGAACGTGGTCGAGCCGGGTTGGGCGCCCTTGCTCATCACGATCCTCCTGGGCATTGTCATGGTCTTCTTGTACTTCAGCATGCGGAAACAGTTTCGAAAGATCCGCATGCCGGAGGAGGAGGAGGAGGAGGACGGATCAGATAACGCCGAGGACTCGGCGTCAGAGCGGCCGCCTCGCACCCAAGGCTGAGGTCCCGGCCACCAGATCTGCAGCTGGTCGCAGCGCATAGGGTCGGAGAATGACTGGCCGCAACCGCCTCGCTTCGGCGACCAGCCCATACTTGCTCCAGCACGCTGACAACCCAGTGCACTGGTGGTCATGGTCGGACGATGCGTTTGCTGCGGCCGCCGAACGTCAGGTCCCCGTCTTCCTCTCCGTCGGATATGCGGCATGCCACTGGTGCCACGTAATGGCGCACGAGTCCTTCGAGGACGAGATGACCGCCTCCATGATCAATGAGCACTTCGTCGCGATCAAAGTTGACCGGGAGGAACGCCCGGATGTCGACGCGGTCTACATGCATGCGACCCAGGCGCTGACGGGGCAGGGCGGCTGGCCGATGAGCGTCTTTCTAACGCCAGAGCGCAAGCCCTTCTACGCCGGGACCTACTTCCCACCGACTCCGCGGCATGGCTTGCCGTCGTTCACCCAGGTATTGCGGGCAATCAGCGAGGCCTGGAGCAATCGGCGATCAGAGATTCTCGGCAGCGCGTCCGAGATCGTCCGCCAACTCTCGAAGCAGCCGACTCTTGCCGGCTCGGCGCAGCTGACTACAGCCGAGTGCGCGGAGTCGATCTTGCTGCTGCAACGGGAGTTCGACCCGAGGTACGGCGGCTTCGGTAAGGCACCCAAATTCCCACCATCGATGGTGCTCGAGGCGTTACTTCGTGACGGTGGCGAAGCAGCGATATTGATGGCTAGCCAGACGCTGGAGGCAATGGCGCGAGGTGGCATCTACGACCAGCTAGGTGGGGGCTTCGCACGCTACAGCGTCGACGCGGGATGGGTCGTGCCGCATTTCGAGAAGATGCTCTACGACAACGCCTTGCTCCTTGGTGTGTACACCCACTGGTGGTGTCTGACCCACAACCCGCTGGCCGATCGGATCGTCACTGAGGCGGTGGCCTGGTTGCTGCGCGAGATGCGGACCGACCAGGGCGCGTTCGCATCGAGCCTTGACGCGGACTCTAAAGATGATCATGGTGAGCTTCGCGAGGGTGCTTACTACGTGTGGAACCGTGATCAACTCCGGGTAGCGCTCGGCGAAGACGATGCTGGCTGGGCGGCGGAGGTCTTCTCGGTGACACCAGCGGGCACATTCGAGCACGGTGCCTCGACCCTCCAGCTGCGGTCCGATCATGATCAACTCCGGTTGACAGAAGTTCGGAAGCGGCTCCGAATCACACGTGATCAGCGCTCGCGCCCTGGACGCGATGACAAGGTCGTAGCGGCGTGGAACGCGTTGCTGGTGGATGCATTGGTGCAGGCAGCCATGATCTTCGACCGGCCGGACTGGCTGCAGATCGCGACCGAAGTGGCCGAATACGTCTGGCAGTTGCACTGGCAAGACGGCCGACTTCGCCGGACGTCACGCGATGGCGTCGTTGGAGAAGCATTCGGCATCCTCGAGGACTACGCGACATTTGCCCTTGCTGCCGCCAGGCTGGCGGCGGTGCATGCTGCGCCCCTCTGGCTGCTCCGCGCCGAGCAGCTGCTCGAGGTGATCGTGAAGCAGTTCGACGATCCCGCGGGCGGTTTCTTCGATACTGCCGCCGATGCCGAGCAGTTGTATGCCCGACCCCAGGACCCGACTGACAACGCCACCCCCTCCGGCCTGAGTGAGGCCGTTCATGCGCTGCGACTGATGAGTGAGCTGACTGGGGAAGGCCGCTACGCCGAACGGGCCAATCGAGCGGCGGCAAGCGCCAGCGAGTTGGTACGGCGGGCGCCGCGCTTCGCCGGCTGGCTGCTTGCAGATGCGATCAGCCAAACATCGGACCGGCGGCCGGTCGAAATCGCGATAGTTGGCGCGGACGACGCGGCTCGAGCGGAGCTGGTCCGCACCGCTTATCAGCTCGCACCTGCAGGATCAGTCGTGGTGGCTGGCATGCCCGACGAGCCTGAACTCGCGCTGCTGGAGGCGCGGCCGATGATCAACGACCGGCCGACCGCGTACGTCTGCCGGCACTTCGTCTGCAAGCTCCCGGTCACCTCGGTCGAAGACCTGGCCACCCAGCTGCAAACAACTGACCGTTCAGCAGCCCTGGAATAGCTGAGTCGAACTGGCTGCGAGCGACGACGAAGGCGGCGGCAACCAGCGAACATCGCCGCAGCGAGCAATCAAAGACAGCGAGCAGCTAATCAGATTGTGATCATGGCGATCGCCACGTAATGACAGACGAAGCCTGCGATCGTGCCGACATGGAAGATCTCGTGGTAACCGAACCAGGCGGGTGAGGGATTGGGACGCTTGCGGCCGTAGACCACTGCGCCGAGTGTGTAGCAGATACCGCCGGCCACGATCAAGATCAGCACCGTCAAACCGGCTGCATAGTAGAAGGCTCCGAGCCAGCCAAGCGCCGTCCATCCCATGACGAGGTAGAGGGCTGTGTAGAGCCAGCGCGGGGCCGATAACCAGAAGAGCCGGAAGATCAACCCGCCCACGGCAGCCGACCAGATGAGGGTGAGGAGTAGAGCCCTGGAAGCCCCGTCGAGCAAGATCAACGCGAGCGGGGTATAGGTCGCCGCGATGAACACATAGATGTTGGAGTGGTCGACTCTGCGGAGGATCGCCGTACCGCGGGTGCCCCAGGTTCCGCGATGGTATAGGCCGCTGATGCCGAAGAGGAGCACCGAAGCTGCGAGAAAGACCGCCCCTCCGATCACGCCGGCAGGCGTCGCTGCGAGGCAGATGAGCACAATGCCCGCGGCGAGCGCGAGCGGGGCCATGCCAGCATGCAGCCAACCACGAAGCCGTGGCTTGACAGCGTCCAGCACCTCGGTTAAAGGCGTATCGGTGTCGGCTCCGCGGCTCGGCTGCGTGGGATGGTCTTCGCCCAGGCGAACTGTCGGCACGGCCTCACCCCTTTCCCTTGTCTTATCCGCTCGCACCGGGCACCTCAGTTCCGCCCGACGCTCACCGATGACAGCGCCGTACTTACTCGCCACAAGTCACGGCTCAGCAGATTCAGCGTAGAGATGGTGGTCCCGATGACCAACTGCTGTGGCTGGGACTAATTGCCGATCGCCGCGGGATACGCTGCCAGTTGTGGCACGCCTCGATCGGTTGCGCGAGTTCGTGGATCGTTTGCACCCGTCGGGGCTGCTCTATGCGACCTATGAGCATCGGCTGATAGCCGAGCTGGACCGCAACAGGTTGCCTCGGCACGTCGCAGTGCTCGCCGACGGGAATCGGCGCTGGGCCCGCACAAACGCGCCTGGGCAGCCGCTCGTCGCGGGTTACCAGGCCGGTGCCGACAAGCTCAAAGAGTTCGTGGAGTGGTGCGACGAGATCGGTATCCCAGTGGTTACCTTGTGGGTGCTGTCGACCGACAACTTCTCTCGCAGTAAACGGGAGGAGGTCGAGCCGCTGCTCAGCGTGATCGAGCAGATGGTGAGCGACCTGGCAGCCACCAGGCGTTGGCAAGTCCACCCCGTTGGGGCGCTGGATCTGCTGCCGGCGCAGTCCGCCAAGCGTCTCAAGATGGCCGATCGGGATACCGCTGACGTCAACGGCATGCTGGTGAACATCGCGGTCTCCTACGGCGGACGGCATGAATTGCGTGACGCCGTGCGCTCTCTGCTTGCCGAGCATGCGAAGAACGGGACCTCCATCGAAGAACTTGCCCACACCCTCGACATCGAGCACATCGCTGAGCATCTCTACACCAAGGGCCAGCCGGATCCGGACCTGATCATTAGAACGTCTGGCGAGCAGCGGTTGTCGGGGTTCTTGATGTGGCAGTCGGCACACAGCGAGTTCTACTTCTGCGAGGCGCTGTGGCCTGACTTCCGGAAAGTGGACTTCATCCGGGCCTTGCGCTCGTACGGGCAGCGCGAGCGGCGCTTCGGTCGCTGACGCTTAGATCCTCAGCTGACCTGCGGGTCGCCGGACGCCCCGTAGCCGCCCCCGCCCGGCGTGGTGATCGTGATCACGTCGTCGGCGGCCAACGACAGGCTTACCTTGGCCGGAAGCGGCTCGCCGTTGAGCTGGTTGTGCCCGCACGCGCCGGGGCCGCCGCCGTCGCGCCCGGCCGGCCGGTGTCGCCGCCGGTCGGTCAGCAGGGACAGGGTGGCCGGTTCCAGGACCCGGATCGCCCGTACGATCCCATCCCCGCCGGGGAAGCGGCCGGCGCCGCCGCTGCCGTAGGCCAGCTCGAAGCGCTCGACCCGCATCGGGTACTCCTGCTCAAACGCCTCCACCGGCGTGTTGAGCGTGTTCGACATCCCCACGTGCACCCCGGAAGGGCCCGGGTGCCCGTCGCCGGCGCCCTGGCCGCCGCCGATGGTCTCGTAGTACGTCCAGCCCCGACCACCGATGTTGACATTGTTCATGGTGCCCTGCCCGGCGGCCGGCACGTCGGTCATCCGGGCGAACGCGTCGAGCACCGTGTCGGCGAGCCGCTGGCTGGTCTCTACGTTGCCGGCTACCACCGCCGAAGGGCGGCGTGCGTTCACCAGGCTGCCCTCCGGCGCGATAATCTCCAGCGGCGCGTACGTCCCGGAGTTGGCCGGGATGTCGTCGGGCAAAAGCACGCGAAGCGCGAAGAAGCACGCCGAGCGGGTCACTGACAGCGGGCAGTTGACGTTGCCGTCGACGGCGCCGGCGGTGCCGCCGAAGTCAACAACGATCCGGTCCCCGGCCACTCGCACGGTGACCCGGATCGGGATGTCCTCGTCGGTCACCCCGTCGCCCTCGATCTGGCTGGAGGCCACGTACTCGCCGTCGGGCAGCGCGCGCACTACCTCCCGGGTACGCCGCTGGGTGTACGCCAGGACCTCGTCGAACGCTGCGAAGACGGTGGCGTCGCTCCACCGGGCCATCAGGTCGGCCAGCCGGTCCTGGGCCAGGCGGTTCGCCGCGATCTGGGCCCGGAAGTCCCCCCGCCGGAGCCGCGGTGTGCGCGTGTTGGCCAGGATCAGCTCCAGCACGTCCGGAACGTAGTCGCCGGCACGCACGAGCCTTACTGGCGGGATAACCAGACCCTCCGACCAGATGTCCCGCGAGCCGGCCGGCATCGACCCCGGCTGCATCCCGCCAACGTCTGAGTGGTGCGCCCGGGTGACCGCGTACCCCCAGGTCTGCTCGTCGGTGCCCAGCCGGGACACCATCGTGATGTCGGGCAGGTGGTTGCCGCCGGAGAACGGGTCGTTGAGCACGAACACGTCGCCGGGCCCCGGGTCGCGCTCCATCACCGCGGCCACCGCCTCGGGCATCGCCCCCAGGTGCACCGGAATGTGCTCGGCCTGGGCCACCATCCGGCCACGCGCGTCGAACAGCGCCGCCGAACAGTCCCGGCGCTCCTTGATGTTCGAGGAGTACGCGCTGCGCACCAGCGCGGTGCCCATCTCCTCGGCGACCCCCGACAGTGCGCTGGTCAGCACGGACAGCGTGATCGGGTCCAGCCGCCCCCGTCCGGCGTCGGTGCAGTCCGCCCGCCGCCCCGCGGTCACGCCAGGCTCCCTTCGTACCGGGTGAGCAGCAGCGTGCCGACACTGTCGACGGTGCCGGTCCAGCCGGGGCGCAGCACGCACGTGGACTCGGCGAACTCCACCACCGCCGGTCCGCGCACCGTGCTGCCCGCACCAAGGGAGTCCCGCCGGTACACCGCCACTTCCTGCCACTCGCCGTCAAAGCTGGCCCGGCGGGTAGCGGGATTGGCGGCCGCCGGGGCCGGATCCTCCCGCAGCACCGGCCGGGACCCAGGCCGGGTGGCCACCAGGCGCAGGTTCACCAGCTCCACCGGCTCGTCGTCCATCCGGTAGCCATACCGGCGTTCGTGCTCCCGGTGGAAGCGTCGGCCCAGCGCCGCCAGGTCCGGAGCCGAGCCGTCGGCAGCATGTGACTCACCGGTGGGCTCGCCGCCGGCGTCGCTGCTGCGGTCAGGGTCCGGGCCAGGCCCGTCGACGGCGACCGTCAGCTCGAACGACTGGCCGTGGTAACGCAGGTCGGCCAGCCGCGTAGTCGCCGGCGGGGCCTCCCCGGGGCCGAGCTGGGCGGCCGCCTGCCGGGCCAGCTCGGCGTAGCGCTGCGCCAGGGTCGCCGGATCGGCCGTCGCCAGGTCGGCCAGAAACGGCACCACCTCGTCGTGCCGGGCGTCGGAGATGGCCAGGCCGAGCGCGCTGAGCACGCCGCCGGCCCACGGCACCAGGACGCGCCGGATCCCCAGCTCCTCGGCGAGTGCACAGGCGTGCATGCCGCCCGCCCCGCCGAAGGCCACCAGGGTGAACTCCCGCGGGTCCAGGCCGCGCTGCACGCTGATCACTCGCAGGGCGCGGGTCATTTCCGCCTCGGCCACCCGGATCACCCCGAGCGCGGTGCGGTGCACATCGAGCCCAATGCGCTCACCGATCCGCAGCAGAGCCGCCCGCGCGGCCGCGCGGTCCAGTCTTACCTCGCCGCCAAGCTCCACTCCGTCGGCCAAGTACCCCAGGTACAGGTCTGCGTCGGTGACGGCGGGCTGGTCACCGCCCCGACAGTACGCGGCGGGTCCGGGCTCGGCGCCGGCCGAGTGCGGTCCCACCCGCAGGGCTCCGCCCGAGTCAACCCAGGCGATCGAGCCGCCGCCGGCGCTGACGGTGTGTACGTCCACCATCGGCAGCTTCACGGGTACCCCGGCGACCACCGATTCGGTAGTGGTCTGCACCTGTCCACCACGGACCAAGGCGACGTCGGTGGACGTCCCGCCCATGTCGAAGGTGAGCAGGTCGACCTCGCCGGACAAGCCGGCCACCCAGGCGGCGCCGACCACCCCGCCGGCCGGTCCGGACAGCAGGCAGCAGGCGGCGTGCGAGGCGGCGAACCCGATCTCGGCGACGCCGCCGGAGGACTGCATGACCACCGGCGCCGGTAGTCCGTGCGCCGCCACCTGGGAGCCCAGGCTATGCAGGTACAGCGACAGCCGCGGGGTCAGGTACGCGTCGCAAACCGTCGTCGAGCATCGCTCATACTCGCGGAACTCGGGCAGCACTTCGCAGGAGAGCGACACGTGCACCCCGGGTAGCGCGGCCCGGAGCGCCTCCCCGACTCGTCGCTCGTGGTCGGGGTACAAGAAACCGAAGATCAGGCACACCGCCACCGCCTCGACACCGGCCTCCCGGCACCGGCGCACGGCGGCGTGCACCGACTCTTCGTCCAGCGGGGTGATGATGCCGCGCGGGCCCGTCCGTTCCCGCACGGTGAACCGCAGGTCCCGGGGAACCAGCGCGGCCGGGCGGTCGCGGGTCAGGTCGTAGAGCGCCGGCCGGTTCTGGCGGCCGATCTCGATCACGTCCCGGAAGCCCTCGGTGGTCACCAGGGCAGTGCGGGCGCCGCGCCGTTCCAGCAGCGCGTTGGTGGCCACGGTCGAGCCGTGGGAGAAGGCGCCGACGCTGTCCGCGGCCAGGTCGGCGGCGGTCACCGCCCGGAGCACGCCTCGGGCCTGGTCGGCCGGGGTCGACGGGACCTTCGCGGTCACCAGGGCGCCGTCGACAAGGGCGACGAGGTCGGTGAATGTCCCCCCGACGTCCACGCCCAACCTGGCCCGCTCCATAATCCACCTTCCGTTCGCCGAGAGGTATTCCACCACGGCCGCGGAAACAGGGGGGCGACCGCTCGCCCGGGTGCGCCGCCACGACCCACTTCGGTACCGCCATCCGCCACGCCGACGCTGCAGCATCACGTCTCTCGGATGGGGAAGAAGCGGCCCAGCGAGTGTGTGGTCCGCGGCTCGATCCAAATTCCGCCGGGCGGCGAGCCTGTCGTCTTTCTCGCCGATCATCCGGCGACGGGCGGATATCCAGTCGTCGCAGTCGTCGTCGATGAGGCCATGGATCAGGCGGCCCAGGCGGTTCCGGGCAGAAGATTCGGATCCTTGTGGCGGAGAAGACAAGCACGTAACTGCCGCTACGTTGCCATCAGGTGAAATCGCGGCGTGGCACTCGCCTTCGACCCCCTTGCCGACGTACGGTCGAGGTGCGGGCGCAGAAACGCGGCCCGCCTGGGAGGCGATGCATGCACCGTCACTCGACGCGCAACGAACCGGCTCAGCTCCATGCCGGTCATCCATCCCGGCCAACCACGTAGCGGTGGGGCCGGGCGCGGAAAGCGTACGGCCCCAAGAAGGGCAGTCCTGTGTCTTCTTCATCAAGCCGTCGCACCTACGTCATTGACACGTCCGTCTTGCTGAGCGATCCGCACGCGATGCGGCGCTTCGATGAGCACGATGTCGTGCTCCCTGTTGTGGTGATCAGTGAGCTTGAGGGTAAGCGCCACCACAACGAGCTGGGTTACTTCGCCCGTACGGCCCTGCGCCACCTTGACGACCTTCGGGTGATTCATAGGCGTCTGGACGCCCCCGTTCCGGTCAACGATCTGGGCGGCACCATTCGTGTCGAGCTGAACCACACTGATCCGGCGGCGCTACCGGACGGCTTCCGCCTCGGCGACAACGACTCGCGCATTCTGGCGGTCGCACTGAACCTCGCCGCCGAAGGGTGCGCGGTCACGCTGGTGTCCAAGGACCTGCCCATGAGGGTGAAGGCATCGGCTGTCGGTCTCAAGGCTGAGGAGTATCGCGCTGAGTTGGCCGTCGAGACTGAGTGGACTGGGATGAGTGAAATCGACGTCGACGGTGGCGACATCGACCTCCTCTATGAGCAGGGGTCGGTTGAGCTGGATGAGGCTCGAGATCTGCCCTGCCACAGCGGAGTGGTCTTGCTCAGTGGGAGCGCATCGGCGCTCGGCCGGGTCACGCCGAGCAAGGAGGTCAAGCTCGTCAGGGCCGACCGAGACGTGTTCGGAATTCGTGGCCGCTCCGCGGAGCAGCGGGTCGCTTTGGATCTGCTGCTGGATCCCTCAATCGGGATCATCTCCCTCGGCGGCCGAGCCGGCACCGGCAAGTCAGCTCTCGCACTGTGTGCCGGACTTGAGGCCGTCTTGGAACGCCAGCAGCACTCCAGAGTCGTGGTCTTCCGTCCGCTGTACGCGGTTGGTGGCCAGGAACTTGGCTACCTGCCAGGTACCGAAAGCGAGAAAATGGCGCCCTGGGGGCAGGCCGTCTTCGACACCCTGGGAGCGCTCACCACGAAGGTCGTCATCGAAGAGGTCTTGGCTCGCGGGTTGCTTGAGGTGCTGCCCCTCACTCATATTCGGGGCCGCTCCCTGCACGACGCGTTCGTTGTTGTCGACGAGGCGCAGTCCCTGGAACGAAACGTACTGCTCACGGTACTGAGCCGGATCGGACAGGGCTCCCGCGTGGTTCTCACCCATGACGTTGCCCAGCGGGACAACTTGCGGGTCGGCCGGCACGACGGCGTTGTGGCCGTGGTCGAGAAGCTGAAGGGTCACCCACTCTTTGCGCACGTCACGTTGCATCGCTCGGAGCGCTCACCAATTGCAGCTCTCGTGACCGAGATGTTAGAAGATGTCGCAATCTGATCGACTGCGAATGAATAAACATACGAAATGATCTCAAGATGATTTCATTTGGATAACGACATGTGGCATCGTATGCTCCGTGCGTCGACTCGCTCAGCATGCCATAGTCGGGGTTGGCTTCTCAGCGTTTGTCGCAACTGCCGCTGTCGCTGGACTGAGCAGCCCCGCTGAACAGACTTCCGCGATTGCCGTGCCAGCCCCGACAGTTGCCATTTCCCTCCCAGAGGTAGCGCCCGCGCCGGCCGCTGACCGGCTCGCGGCTGACCGCGCGGCAGGCAAGGACCGCGCCAGCCGGGAGACTGCGAGAATCAAGTTGGCCGCTGAAAAGCAAGCGGTCAAGCGGGCCAGATCCTTGGGTAAGCAGACAAAGGCGATCGCTGCCCAACATGCCAGGATCAAGGCCGAGCTCGCGGCCGCAGCGAAGAAGGCGGCCGAGGAAAAGGCTGCCCGTGCTCGAGCGCTTGCCAATCGTGGCTACGAGCCAGGCGTCACCGATCCCAAGGAGATTGCCCGGCAGATCCTGAAGAACAAGTTTGGATATGGGTCCAACCAGTTTGATTGCTTCAACAACATCATCACGCGCGAGAGCATGTGGCGAGTGAACGCCACCAACCCCAGCTCGGGGGCGTACGGCATCCCGCAGGCTCTGCCCGGCTCGAAGATGGCAAGCGAAGGAAGTGACTGGCGGACCAATCCTGCGACCCAGATCATCTGGGCCGTCAAGTACATGGAAGACCGGTACGGCAGCCCGTGTTCTGCATGGAGCTTCAAATCGGCCCACGGTTGGTACTGACGCGGAAGCTTTCGATAATGCGCTCTGAATTAGACGCGCCCTGAGCCAGCCCTGAGCCTGTCGAAGGGCGCGCCCGCGCTTCGACACGCTCCTCCCCACACA
>DASUYM010000186.1:0-9061 GCA_036377435.1 Propionibacteriaceae bacterium | reverse complement strand
CTTCATCTGGACCAAGCCCGCCGACCAAGTCCTCGACAAAATCAAGCGTAAAAGGAACTCGCTAACGCTCCACTAGCGACCAAACGCACTGCCGTCAGGTCGGCCCGATTGCAAGCTCAATCCGCCACCATCGGCGTATTCTCAGTTTGATCATCGGAAGCTTCAAAAGGTCGCAGTCGATCATTTTTTGAGTTGTGATCATGGCGTTCTGCGACGTCATCCACCCTGCACCTAAACCGATGAGGTAAGCCAAGCCAACTGCGCTCCCAATTATGGATGTAACGACCCATGACCGCCTGGACCTTCCAAAGGGCTTAGGGCCCGCAAAGCGTCTTGTATCCACAGGTCACGGCCTACCTGACCTCACGGCCGACATTTGTGGCTTCATGGGACGGCCTTCTGACAAAGGACAGTGAGTGGGCATGGAGCAGATGGACACCGAAATAGTTGAGACGGTGCCTGGTGTCGCGCGCTTACTTCGACGCGCAGCTGAGCTGGTATGGACGCAGGCCGACGCAGTCGGTCCTCGTTCATCGCACCAGCTAGTCGCATTGGGGATCGATTCGGCAGCGGACGAGGCAACGGGCCTGTTACCCCCGCCGCGCGCGGCTAGATGGGGCCACACCGGTTGGGGACAACCCAGCTGAGCTTCTTGCCTCGGCTGAGCAGTTGTTGCGCCGAATTTGTGTCGTGGGTGCGCCGTCCCGGCTGCTAGGCCTGAGGGCGCTGGTCGCCGAACTGGTCTGGGAGGCGAATACCGGTGTCGGCAAGTGATCGGCGCACGGTCGGTGAGCCATTGGCCGATAGCGATGCACTCTCCCGCGACACGCTCCTGGATGTAAGCCCCAGCAACGGGCCGGCAATGGCGAGGGCGTGGGGTCAGTTCGTGCAGTCAGCAGCTCAACTGTGGGCGGTCCTCCCGCCCGTACCGCTGGCTCCGGCCTCCGGACCGGATCCGATGGTGCGTCTGCGCGGGCTGGGGGAGGGGATTGGTCGCAGCACGGCTGGCCCTTGGCCGGGACCCGGCCCTCAAGATCAACGCCTGCTCGAGATTGGGCATAACCTCTCGCAGGCGCGGGACCTGCTGGAGTGTTACGGCGGGGATGTGCAGCCAACCAGCGCCGATGCGCCGGCCGACACTGCGGCTGCCCGCGCACGGGTCATGCACACGCTCAATGTGGGTGCTCACGCCACAGCTGTTGCGCTCAGGGAGTACGCGACCGATCTCCGCGACCGCCTGCGCGTTGACACCCGAAGGCGCCGGCCCCTCGGATCGCGTCCCGACCTTCGCGAGGTAGAGGCGGCTGAGGCCATGGCGTCCCGCTTGAGGTCTTCGAGCACCTTACGGCTGGATATGTGGCGGCCAGCCAAGTGGGTGCAAGCGTTCTTGGGGAAGTTCACCCAACCCTCCACCATCGCGGCTGCAGTCGGCATTGACAGCGTGGGATATCCAGGCGCACGGCACGTTCGCCACAGATCCAGATGCTGCCGACCTGGTACGCATCGGGCGGGTTCAGGCGCTCATCGCAAGCGCCGCAGCCATGGTCACCGAAGCCGCGGGCGAGAAGACCGACATCGAACCCGGCACGGTCGAGCGAGTGACGATGAAGCTAGACGCTGCTCAGGTCGCGTGGAGCCGACTGGCCAAACGATGGGGCGAGTTAACCAGTCCAGACAGCCGAACCGACCCAGCCTTGACCCGCGCCGCCGGCGAGGTCCGGGCGGCAATATCGGCACAGCAGCCACTCCCACCGGATGGGCCACGCCCGACCGGATCGCTTCCCGTGTCGATCTGAAGCCGACCTTAAAAAGCCTCCATCTCAGCATGGTCGGCGCAGTCGACATCGCCTACGTTGCTCGTGAGGTCGCGGCCACACATCCAACACTGACCGCACCGGCACGCGTGATCGCCATACGCGCCCAAGGAGAAGCCGAGATTGCACGAGAGCAAGGCTTCACCGCATACGACCGCAAGACCTGGGCCAGTGCACGCCAGATCGCAGCCAATCAGATGATCGCGCTGCCGGAACGGGCTCGCCGTGGACTCGTCAACCTCACCAACGCGTCATTGCGACCTGCAACCGGGCAGTCGCCGCAGCAGCGCCGCTCGATCCCAGTGAATCGGCACAGCCGAAAAGATCCGGACCGCCGCCTGCTCTACGGCGTTCAGGTCAAAGCGGAACAATGCGTCGGCAGGCACCTGCCTCGGAAGGACCTCGACGGTGAGTCGGAACCATACGCGCAAGCTTGGCCAAGAGCCGCAGGACCTCGATCCCAAGTGGTACACGGTTTCTCAAGTCGCGAGCCTCTTGGGGTATGGCGAGACCAAGGTTCGAATGTTGATCATCTCCGGCGGTCTCCGATCGCTGAAGGATGGACGCTCGCGGAGAGTGTTGCCCGAGTGGGTTGATGACTACGTCCGGCTCAGAGCGTCCCAAGCCAAGGATCCGTGGGACTGATGGCAACTCGACGTCATAGCGGTGAGGGGTCGATCTATCCATATCCACACGGGTTCCGAGCGTACGTCTGGGTCACTACGAGCACAGGGCGAGGCAGCGAAAGTATGTGAGCGGCAAGACGCGGGAGGAGGTCAAAGAGAAATACCTCGCGCTTCATCAGGCCGCTCGGCGAGGTCCAGTCGTCCCGTCGGTTCCAACTCTGGCCCGCTATTTGGAGGGCTGGTTGACGGATGTTGTCCGCCCAACTCTCGCCCCAAAGACGGCTACTAATTACGAGATCTTCAGCCGGCTGTACATCATTCCCGGGATTGGTTCCAAGCGCCTTGACAAGCTTTCGGTGCGCGACGTACAAGTCTGGCTCAACAGACTCCGGGAGCAGTGCCAGTGCTGTGCCCAGGGAAAGGACGCCAGGCGCGCTGATCCACGATGCTGTGCCATCGGTCGCTGCAGCCAAATCCCAAAGGATTGGACGGTCCATCAGGCCTGGCGCGTGCTTCGAGGCGCCCTGAGTCAAGCTGGGAGAGATGAACTGCTACCGCGAAACGTCGCGGCCCAGCCCAAGTGAGGGTGCCGTTGCCGCGATCCAAGGTGCGAAGTTCGTGGACGGTGAGCGACGCTCGCCGGTTTCTCGAGTTCACGTTCCATAGTGGCGATCCGATGCACGCGGGATACGTTCTCATGTTGGTCCTCGGATTGCGTCGAGAAGAACTCCTAGGCCTGCGGTGGGCTGACATTGACCTGGAGACGGGCACCGCGCGAATACGGTCGCAGCTGCAACGTATCGATGGACGAGTAGTGCTGCGGCCGACCAAAACGATCTCCTCTGAAGCGGTGCTGCCCTTGCCAGAGCTCTGCGTGCACGCCCTTGCGGTACATCGGCTGACGGTCGAACGCTGGAGGACTGAGGCAGGCAAAGCCTGGCATGAGAATGATCTTGTATTCAGCACTCGCTATGGGCTCCCGCTGGATCCGCGAAACTTCCACCGCCGGTTCAAAGTCCAGGCAAGGAAGGCGCGTGTGCCCGTAGTGTCGGTGCACTCAATGTCGCTTGCCACGGGCATGGGACCGGCTTGAGCCGAGTTTTGCCACCTTCATGGGACCACCCGGGTTGCCAGTTATGGGACCACCGGCGTGTCGTGCGTCGGAGTGGTCGTGGCCTGCCGCTAGCGATCACGTCATGGCTTGTCATGACGTGGAGGTTGCTGGTGGCGTTCCGGGAGGTGCGGGTGAACGAGATTCGAGAGGTGCTGTGCTGCTGGCTGGCGGGCGATGGTCTGCGCACGGCGGCGGAGCGTGCCGGGGTGGATCGCAAGACCGCCCGTCGTTATGTGGAGGCCGCGCAGGTTGCCGGCCTGCTGCGCGGCGGCGGTGAAGGTCAGCTGTCGGATGAGTTGATCGGCGCGGTGGTTGCCGCGGTGTGTCCGGCGAGGCAGTCCGGGCACGGTCAGTCGTGGGACCGTCTGGTGGCGCAGGAGGTACAGATTCGCGACTGGATCACAGACGATCTGCAGTTGACCAACATCCACGGCAAGCTGGCCCGCTTGGGTGTGCAGGTGCCGTATCGCACGCTGCACCGGTTCGCGGCCGAGCGGTGCGGGTTCGGGCGGCGGCAACGCACGGTGCGGGTCGCCGACGGTGATCCGGGAGTGGAGTGTCAGCTCGACTTCGCCCGGATGGGGCTGGTTCCGGACCCACAGACCGGGCGACGCCGGGTGGCGCACGCGTTGATCTTCACCGCGGTCTACTCGCGGCACATGTTCGTGTGGCTGACATTCCGGCAGAGTCTGGATGCGGTGATCGCCGGGTGCGAGGCGGCGTGGGTGTTCTTCGGCGGGATCTTCAAGGTGTTGGTGCCAGACAACCTATCTCCGGTGATCGCCGACGCCGACCCGGTGAATCCGCGCTTCACCGTGGGTTGGCTGGACTATGCGCAGGCGCGCGGGTTTCACACCGATCCGGCCCGGGTGCGTTCGCCCCAGGACAAGCCTCGGGTGGAGCGGGTGGTGCAGTACGTGCGCGGCAATTTCTTCGCCGGCGAGGCGTTCACCGATCTGGCCGATGCGCAACGCCGGGCCGAGCACTGGTGCACGGCCACGGCCGGGGTGCGCCTGCATGGCACGACCTATCAGCGTCCGGCCGAGCAGTTCGCAGCCGAGGAGCAGCAGCTGCTGCTGCCGGCACCGCAGGATCGCTATGACGTGCCGATCTTCGCGACGCCGAAGGTGGCCCGGGATCTACACATCGAGGTCGCCCGCGGCCTGTATTCGGTGCCGGCCGAGCTGGTCGGGCAGCGCGTGGACGTGCGCGCCGACACGCGGCTGGTGAAGGTGTTTAGTCGAGGCCAGCAGGTCAAGACCCACCCGCGGGTCAAGCCCGGCGGTCGCTCCACCGATCCGAAGGACTATCCGGTCGGGCGTGTGGAGTACGCGTTACGCGACGTCGCCACGCTCACCGCCAAGGCCGCAGCCGCCGGGCCCGCGGTCGGCGTCTACGCGACCCGGCTGCTGGAGGTCCCGCTGCCGTGGACGCGGATGCGGACTGTCTACCGGCTGCTCGGCTTGGTCCGCAGCTACGGGGCTGGGCCAGTCGATCAGGCGTGCGTGCGGGCGTTGGAGCTCGACGTCGTCGACGTGGGCAAGATCGCCCGGATGCTCGAGCAGGCCGTCGAAGGTGCGCCGGTGGCGATGTCGGTGACGGCGAAGGGGGTGGGCGGGCCGGCCCGCTTCGCCCGTGACGCCGGCGAATTCGGGGCCAGCTCCACGCCCGCCGGGCCGGGGGCCTCATGAGCCCGCACACTCCAGCGGAACCAGGTGTCGATGCGGAGCTGAAAGCCTTGCTGCGCAGGGTGAAGCTCGGTCGCTGTCTGGACACGCTCCCGGAGCGGCTCGCGCTAGCACGGACCGAGTCGCTGCCGCACGCGGACTTCCTCACCCTGCTGCTCTGTGACGAGGTCGAACGCCGGGACCGCTCCTCGGCGGCGCTGCGGGCCCGGGCCGCGAAGCTCGACGCTGGCATGCGCATCGACACCTTCTCCAGCGACACCGATGCCTTCTTCGACCGGCAGCTTTGGAACGAGCTGTGCTCGCTGCGGTTCCTCGACGATGCCCGCGGCGCTCTCATCTTGGGACCCGTGGGCGTCGGGAAGACGCACCTGGCCACGGCGCTCGGACACATCGCGATCCGTCGCCGCCGCACCGTACTGTTCACCCGCGCCGACCAGCTGTTCCGCCAGCTGAAAGCAGCCAGGCTGGACAACAGCGTCGAAGTCGAGATGCGCCGCCTGACCCGCATCGACCTACTCATCATCGACGACTTCGCGCTCAAAGCGATGGACCAGACCGAGACCGCCGACTTCTACGAACTGGTAGTCGAGAGGCATCACAAGGCGGCGACGATCGTCACCTCGAACCGAGACGCCAGCGAGTGGATCGGGCTCATGAGCGACCGACTGCTGGCCCAGTCCGCCGTCGACCGGCTGGTAGCCACCAGCTACGAACTCGTCATCGAAGGAGAGTCCTACCGCCGCAGACAACGACCCCAACACGCCGCCCACAGCGGCGCGTCGAATTGACCAAAACAGGAGATCAGATGAACATCAACATGCTGCTCTGGTGGTCCCTAGGTCGTGGCAACACGGTGGTCCCATCACGCTGGCAAGCGACAACTCAACAAGAAGGACGTGCGCCTCATTGCTTGTCGAGCTAGATGTACACCCTCGTGTAGCAATGCAAATTCTGCGACACAGCAGGATCTCCGTCACGATGGACATCTATTCACAAGTAGCCGCAGCAAGCACCCGTGAGGCGCTTGGGCGACTAGGCACGACATTAGCGATCAAGAGCTAAGGGCCAACTGCTGCAGTTTGCTGCTGCAACTGCTCGGAACGAGATCGCCACGAAGCGCCGAAAGTGGACTTGACTAGGAGTGGAGCCAAGGGGACTCGACCCCTAACCCCTTACTTGCAAAGTGACGGTATAGCTCTCGCTCAGTGTCATTGAGGGGCGCTGAGCGTGGGCGAACCCCACTGGACAGCACTGAGTAGCGCGGACACTGCTGTACTTTGCTGCTGTACACACAGGTGAGCGTGGCGAGTGGTTTACACGACGCGGCGGCCGCTGCTGTGGCTATTGTGTCGCCATCTCAGCTGGCGTGGGGTTAGTTAGTTGAGGCCCGCGACAAGTCGGACGAGTTCGGCGCGTGAGCGGACACCCAGCTTGCGGTAGGTGGTCCTGGTCAGAGGATCTCCACGTATCCCTCGGTACCGTTGACCCGGATCTGTTCGCCGTCCTGGATGAGCCGGGTGGCGCAGTCCACGCCGACCACCGCCGGAAGTCCGTATTCCCGCGCGACCACGGCGCCGTGGGTCATCGTCCCGCCCACCTCGGTGACCAGACCCTTCACGGTCAGGAACACTGGCGTCCAGCTCGGGTCAGTGAACGTCGTGACCAGAATGTCGCCCTCCTCCAGGTAGGCGTCCGCCAAGTTCAGGATCATCCGGGCGCGGCCTTCGACCGTTCCAGCGGAGGCCGGGATGCCGGCCAGGGCGCCACTGGGAACCCGGGCGTTCTCGTAAGCGCCAGCCAGGACCTCACCGTCGGACGTTACGACCCGCGGAGGCGTCAGCCGCTCGCACGCCTCGAAGTCGCTCCTGCGCTGCGTGATGAGGTCATGGTCCAGTCGGCCGGTGCGGACGGCCTCGCGGAACTCCTCGAAGGAGAGGAAGTAGATGTCGTCGGGTCGCCCGACGACGCCCTTCTCAACCAGCTTCGTCGCCTCCTCGAGCATGGCCTGTTTGAGGATCCAGCAGTGCCTCATCATCAGGTACTTGGGGTATTCGCGGTAGCCGGCGAAGTTGCGCATCCGACTGATCATCGTCTGCGTCTTCCTGGTCTTCCGTCGGCCTCCCGGCAACCGTTCGATGCGTTCCAGAAGGCTCCCTTGCATCTCCACCGCCTCACGCCGGCCCTGCTCGGTCCTGGCCGCCCGCGCATGCGGCTCGAGGTTCCTGATACTGCTGAGGATCATGGGGACGAGCTTGGACGGCTCTTCGCTCCAGCGAGGCCTGGTCAGGTCGATCTCACCCGAACAGCGCATGCCGTACTTGTCCAGGAAGCCCTGGATCGAACGGCTGACGGCTTCGCCGCCTTCGATCGCCGACAATTCGGCGAAGAAGGTGGCGTCGGTCAGCTTCGGCAGGGCGGCCATCGCCGCCGGGTGGCTCCGGACGGTGTCGGCGACGTCCAGCAACGCCAGCCCCATCTCCGAGGTGACGTCGTTGATCACGAACTGCGCGAGGGTGTCGGCCGCGCCCTTGACTCCCAGCCATTTCTCCATGTGCTTGTTGATCCAGTTCAGCGCGTATAGCCCGACATAGACCACCGCCATGCTGCGCGGGTCGATCACCGCATCCTTCAGCTGCTTGAGGTCGGCCAGGATGGATTCGAACAACTCCTCTCCGGACAGGCTCCCGAGCCTGCGCTGGAGGTCTTCGAGTGCCGGGTTGTGGCGTGCCCTGAGGGCGGCCACCGTAGCCGGGTCATTGCGACGGTAGAGCTTCACCGCCTCAACCGGCAGCCGCCACGAGAAGTAGCCTGCGCCGTTCATGCTGAAGTACCGCTGGCCGTCCCGCGCGAGGCCCTCCATGAAGTCCTTCCGCTGCGTGAGGCCCCGGATCGCACTGTCGATGAGCGGGTCGATCCTGCCCATGGAGGCAAGCACAACGCGTCTGCCCACGGGCGAGGCCAGGTCTGGCGCCATGTCGATGTAGAACCTCCCGCCGGCTTCGGTCAGAGGAGCCTCCTCGAGCTGCGCCTGGGAGAACGACAGTCCGAGCGGCTTCATGGCCTCGGTCATCATTTGCTGATGGCCAAGGGACATGTACACATGGTTCCTGCCGTCCTGGGCGCCGGGAATGGGGACACCGTCGTGATCGGACGGCTCTGGAGGATGTAGAACGTGTCGTCCGCCAGCGACCACTCGATGTCCTGGGGACGGCCGAAATGGACTTCAATTGTCCTGCCGATGCCAGCCAGCCGCAGGATCTGGGCGTCCGTCACCTTCTGGACGCTTCGGCGGCCGGTTTCGATCTCCGCCTCCTCGGTCCCACCTCCCGGCAGGGCACGGACGGCGACCGCCTGGGCAGAGACCTTCCGGTCGACGATCCTGCCGTCCTGCACCTTGTAGTTGTCCGCGTTCGCCAGTCCGGAGACCAGCGCCTCGCCCAACCCGAAACCGGCATCGATGGACGTGACCTTGCGGTTGGAGGTGATCGGGTCGGCGGTGAACATGATGCCCGCGACCTCCGGGAACACCATTCGCTGGATGACCACAGCGAGGTCCACGCTGCGATGGTCGATGCCCTGCTGAAGGCGATAGGTGACCGCGCGCTCGGTGAACAGCGATGCCCAGCACTTGCTGACGTGCTGCAGCACCGCGTCCTTTCCGGTGACGTTGAGATAGGTGTGTCGCACATCGAATCTTGAAATCAGGAGGGGGTACGCGAAACAGGTCTGAGGGCCGCGGTGACCGCTCGAGTCATTGGAACGACTTACGGCTGGGTGAAAGGCCGGTGTCGATGAGGGAGATGGTGATGAATCAGCAGC
>DASUYM010000185.1:0-17381 GCA_036377435.1 Propionibacteriaceae bacterium | reverse complement strand
CTGTCCTGGACGAGCGAGCGAGCAGGCACGCTTTTCGCCTGCGAGCGAGATGAGGAAGGCAGCGGCGAACAGGCGCAATCCTCTGCGAGCGGAGCGAGCAATCAAACGCGGAGCGAGCCATGAATACCGACCAGCCGTGGGCGCCGTTCCCGGTGCAGGACTGGTCCACATTGCCACCGGATCCGCTCGGCAGCGCCACGGTCAACCCGACCTGGCCTGCACCGGAGGAGGAGCAGCGGCGGTCATGGTGGCGGCCACTTCTCGTTTTCGGTCTTGTCGCTGCACTGGTCGCGAGTGCTGCCTTCGTGGCCAGTTCGGTGGGCGTGGCCGCCGGAGTCCCTCCGGCCGCCGGGTATCTGCCGTCGGATGGTGCGGTGTCCTACGAGCGGACCGACACGATGCGCGAGCTCAAGACCACCGTCCGCCTCGCGGTCACCGAATCGGCGCGGCTGTCAGGAGTGGCCGGGCTGCTGAGCACCGACAGCGCCTTCGCCACCAAGATGCTCAATGAGGCCTACGCCGACCGCGACAGGATTCAGATTCTGCGGTCCACGACAACCGCGATCAATGATCCGGCGGCGACCGCACAGACCATCCGTTTCTATCGAGTCAATACCGGCGTGGAGCTCATGGGGGTCAGTACGCCCTCAGAGGGCTATGTCTACAGTCCTGCCTTGGTGCTGTTGCCACCGGACGTCCGAGCAGGCAGCCAGTGGAGCGGGGCCGGATCCGCGGGCGACACCTTCGACTATCGCAGCGAGCTGCGCGCCGAAGCTGGCAGTAGTGACTGCATCAGTGTTACCGGAGAGGTGCGCTATCTATCGAAAGAGGGCCAACTCGGTCGGGTGGTAACAGTCGGCCAGACATGGTGCCCGCGCGAAGGCATGGTGGCGGAGAGCCAGAGCTTCGCCGATGTACGCAGCACCACCTCCCGCATCGATCCACCTGCACCGAGCATCCAGAGCACCAGCAGCGCCCCAATACTCTGGTCAGCGCCCCAACGCTGGACCACCAGGTCCGTGAGCACGATCTCGATCAACCCCACCTTCGGGCAGGGCCCGATGGTGGGCTCACCCTCCGACGTAACTCCAGTGCGGACCGAGTCAGGTCTGGTGATTCAGGCGACACTCGGGCGGGGAGACCTGGTCGCCACGACCCCCAAGACACCGACCGAATGGACCTCAATTTGGCGGGCGCACCCGGGTGGCACTCTGCTGAGCCTCAGCGCATTCGGCAATGTGATCATCGCGACGACGAGCAACCGCCAGCTGGTCGCCTACTCCGATGTCGGCGTACGGTTGTGGCAGCTGTCGCTTGATGATCTTGCCCCGACTTCACCGGTCCGGATCAGTGATCGCGACGCGGTCGTGGTCGATCTCGGCGGCCAGATACGAAGATTTGATCTTTCCACAGGCGCCGTCATCTGGCAGCACAACGTTGGCTCAGACGTCAACGTCTCACCTGCCGTGGGCTCTGGGCTGGTTGTGATCATGGACCGAGGCGGAAGCACGACCACCGTCGAGGAGAGCACCGGCCAAGATCGTTGGGATCTGGAGATGCAGGGCGCAGCCGCAACTGTGATCGGCGACTCAGTCATCGTGATTGAAGATCAGACAGTCCACGCGTTATGGACGACCACAGGCCGGCACCGCTGGGCCCGGCCGATATTCGGGACGCTGACCGACATGGCGGGTTTCGCGGGCCAGGTCGTGGTGGCAACCAAGAGCCAGTCCGTCATATTGAGCGGCGAAGGTGTTCTCACCCAGCGGCTCGGGCCAGTCCTTACACTGACACCGACCCAAGATCATCTTGTGGCCTGGGGTCCAACCGAGGCGCAGGTGATCGCAAGAGATGGAGCAATCATCAGCCGCTGGGACTTGCCGGCGCTGACTCTGTCGCAACAAGACCGACCTGCGGTGGCCACCTCACAAGGCGTGCTGTTGTTCGGCAACGACTGGACGTTCCAGGTCCGAGAAGATGCCAGCTGATCTCGACTCGGACGGCGGCTCCCGGATTTTCGCCAGCCCGGGCTCTTTGACAAGCTCAGATCACACTTCGACAGACTCCGGCCCTTCGACAGGCTCACGGCGCGTAGCAGGCAGCAGCCGGTGGCGGCTTGCCCGATTCGCGAGTGGCCTCTATCAGCAGACGTTTCTGGATCCGATCGAGCGGGGCCGACTGCGTGATCTTGAATGGCCGTACGGGCTTCGCTCGATCGTGCTGGTCGGCTACATCGTCTTTGCCGTCGCCGGGCTGACGGTGATCTTCTCTGGACTGATCCGCGAGCACAGCACCTTGATCGTCTCCGGCACAGGCCTCGGGCTGCCGGAACAGATGGTCTGGCCACTGGTCCTGCTGCTCTCGTTCGGTGTTGGTTTGCTCATGGCGGCGGCACAGCACGGGCCCTGGTGGCTCAAGGTGCTCGGCCTGCTGTTCACGCTCATGGTGATGGCAACGTGGTCGTTGCGCAGCCCATCGCTTGCCGGCTGGGTGGGCTGGCCAGTGATCGCGGCCTGCCTGATGGCGGCGATGCTGGCGCTCGTGATCATTCGCTGGCGTCGCGGGTTCGCCTGGTGGGAGTTCGCCGTGATGTGGGCGTTGATCGGTTTGGCGATGACGATCGGCGTCGCGGCGACCCGCGAGGCCAAGATCTACGGCTCGGACCTCAATCCCCTCAACCTGCAGCAAACAGCGGCCGTCCTCGGCTACCTCGCCCTGCCAGCGGCGGCCCTGGCGGGTGCGTCAGTGGCGGAAGTCACCGTACGAGCGACGGTGGCTGCGACCCAGAACGCACAGCGGTTCGCCAAGCAGGGATGGCCGTACCTGATCTTGGTAGTGGTTCTCTGCATCCGCTTGGTCCAGTGCGTCTGGCTGATTGCCCAGCGTGATCCAGTGGTAGAAGGCCTGACCTCGCTGCTTTGGGCCAGCGCGCTGGTGACCGCGTTTGCTGTCGTTGGCCTGGTCCTCTTGCGGCTATCCCGGAGCCGAAACTCGGCGCCCGTGGTGTCAGCACTAGCGGACGAGCTTGGTCGCGTCGGCTTTGGGATCGCTGCCGCGCTGATTGCCGTCACCCTCCCAGTCCAGGTCTTCTTGTCCGTCCTTCAGGTGCTCGCCTCACTCGAGCCTGGAGGTGCTGCGGCCCGGTTATCGTTCGACATCACGCCGCTCGTCACCAGCATCATCGACCCCAGCCGAGTGCTCGTGGGCGTCGTCGTGCTCGTCCTCGCGGTACGTGCGGCGCGGCGCGGCCAGGCCGGCCGGGCTATTGTCCTCGGCGGCATCGGCGTCATGCTCGTTGCCTTGGCGCGGCAGCTGCTGTTCGGCGATCGGACGCCAGCTCCGATCAATCCCGATGCGCTCAATCTGGTGGCTTCCGCTGTGGTTGTGGTCGCTGTTGTGATCTTGTTCGTGCGCGGCAGGTTGACCACTCAGCGCGCGTTGGCGTTCGCCGGGATGCTGATCTTGTCGGCCTTGTTCTCCTACCGCGACTTCATCTCCGACCCGCTCGGGGCGCTGCTCGGCTTCTCTGGCGCGGCTCTCGTGCTGTTCGGTCTGACCTGGGACCTCTTCACCGGCTCTGGTTGGGCGAACCGGGAGAGCCGCCGTTTTCCACGTCACACCCGGGTGCTGTTGGTGTTGACCAACTACGTGCTGAGCATGACGGTCCTGGCGTACGCGGCTCTGATCCGAGACGGCAGTACAACGATCTACTTCGATCCGTTCGCTCAATTCGGCGACCTGATCTTCGGCACAGGGTTGATCGCGGCTGCCGCGGTGGCGATCTTCGACTGCGCCACTCGTAACGAGCCGATCTCCTAGCTTGCCGGAATTCGTCAGTTATCTCTGGTCCAATACCTGCATACGAGCTGATCTCTTCTAGACCAGGACTTGTCGCGATGTACCGCTTAACTCGGGGGGCGGAGAAGCTGCCCACACCCCCAGCGCTGGACACGTCCCAGCGCGCCGTCGTCGACCACGCCGAAGGCCCGTTGCTGGTACTGGCCGGCCCCGGCACCGGCAAGACCACAACGCTCGTCGAGTGCGTGGTGGACCGGATCGAACGTCGCGGCGCGACGCCAGACAGCATTCTCGTGCTGACGTTCTCACGAAAGGCTGCGGCCGATTTACGCGCTCGGATCGCGGGGCGCTTGGGGCGTACCACCGTGACCCCCATGGCCATGACCTTCCACGCTTTCTGTTACGCGCTGGTGCGACGGTTCGGCGATGAGACCGACGTTGAATCGAACGGCTTCGGCGCTCCGCTGCGGCTGCTGACAGGACCCGAGCAAGAGTTTCGAGTCCGGGAGACGCTTCACGGCAGCCTGGAAACTCAGCGTGCCCAGTGGCCGGAGTCGCTCGCTCGGGCGTTTCCCACCCGGGCATTCGCCAGCGAGGTTCGAGCCGTGCTGGCCAAGGCACGACAGCTGGGCATGGATCCTGATGACATTGTCGCGGCGGGGTACGCCACGGGCCGAGAGGAGTGGGTCAGCCTTGGAACCTTCTTTGACGAGTACCTCGACGTGCTGGACGCCGAAGGGGTGCTCGACTACGCCGAATTGGTGCATCGCTGCCGCATCCTGTTGACCCGGCCCGAGATCGTGACCACGCTGCGTCGCGAGATCGGCTGCGTCTTTGTCGACGAGTATCAAGACACCGACCCCTCCCAGGTGCGGCTGTTGCAGGTCGTCGCCGGTGACGGCCGGGATGTCATCGTCGTCGGAGATCCCGACCAGTCGATCTACGCCTTTCGCGGCGCCGAGGCGCGGGGGATCTTGGACTTCCCCGAGCGGTTCCGTACCCGTGAGGGAGCGCGCGCACCGGTCCTCGCCCTGAACCGGACCCGCCGCTTCGGCAGGGTCCTACTTGCTGCCAGCCGCAGCGTCGCCAGCCGGTTGGGTATGCCGCGCTCGCTGCCTGCTGAGGTGTTTCAGGCCTTCCGTTACCCGACGGCGGATCCTCAACTTCCCAAGGGAAAGGTTGAGGTCTTCACCTGCAGCAGCGTCGGCGCGGAGGCGGAGCACATCGCGGAGATTCTGCGCAGTGCGCACCTCCGCGACAATCTTGCGTGGACCGATATGGCGGTGCTGGTCCGCGCTGGACGCACCATGATTCCCGGGTTGAGCCGGGCACTGGTTGCCGCCGGCGTACCGGTCGAGGTGGCAGGCGACGAGATCCCCTTGGCCGCCGATCCCGCGGTGCGTCCATTGTTGCTGGCTCTTCAGGTCGCCGCTCGAGGCTGCGCACCCACCGGGGAGGAGGCCCAGCTGCTGCTCACCTCCCCGCTCGGTGGCATGGACAGCATGTCCACTCGGCGTCTCGGACGCGCCCTCCGTGAGGCCGAGCGTGCTGAGCTGGCCGGCACGGCGCTGCCACGGCCCTCTGTCGAGCTGACGAGTCTCGCGTTGGGTCATCACGAGCTGCTGGACGACTGTCCGCCCAGTCCCGATGTCGACGCTGCTCGTGCCTTGGCCCAACTGTTGCGGCGCTGTGAGCGCGCAATCCGAACCGGCAGTACCGCCGAGGAGGCGCTGTGGCTGCTCTGGTCGCAGACAGCTTGGCCGGAGAGGCTTCGCCAGCAGGCGGGTTTAGGTGGCCAGGCTGGCCGTCGGGCCAACCGTGACCTGGATGCCATTTGTGCCTTGTTTGACATCGCCGCTCGCTCCGAGGAAGTGTCAGGCCTTCGTGGCGTGACCGGCTTCCTGGCTGAAGTCGAGGGCCAACAGATCCCGGCGGACCCGCTGCGCGAGTCTGAGCTACGCGGCTCAGCGGTCCGCGTGCTGACGGCCCATCGCGCCAAGGGCTTGGAGTGGGCCTTGGTCGTAATCGCAGGCGTCCAAGAGGGCAGGTGGCCGGACGTACGCCGTCGCGGATCCTTACTGGAGCCCGATCAGCTGGGACGCCACGAGGTGCTGGCACCCGTTCCTACCGCGACTCGGATCGCGGAGGAGCGTCGGCTCTTCTACGTCGCGTGCACTCGAGCCCGTTCGCGGTTGGTGGTGACGGCGGTGGCGGGCACCGAGGGGGAAGCCGACCAGCCGTCCCGGTTCCTGACCGAGCTAGGCGTGACCCCGCAGGAACTGCCGGGACGACCGCGACGGCCACTCTCGCTGTCGGCCCTGGTAGCCGAGCTCCGCAGCACCACCGTCGACCCGGAAGCTCCGCCGCGCCTTCGCGAGGAGGCCGCCGTACGGCTCGCGCGGTTGGCCGATGCGACCGATCGTGACGGCCGCCCGCTGGCATCGGGTGCCCGACCAGAGCACTGGTGGGGCATGCGTCCGCTCAGTCGAGCGGACCTGCCCTTAGTGGCACCGGAGGAGCCGGTCCACCTCTCCGGTAGCCAGTTGGCGAGCGTGCTGGCCTGCCCGCGGCACTGGTTTCTGGCGCGCAAAGCCCAGGGCGAGTCGGTGCGCACGACTGCCGCGACCTTCGGCTCGGTCGTTCATGTACTGGCCGAATATGGGGCACACCACAAAGTTGATCATGACGAGCTTGCGAGCCATCTGGAGTCAGTCTGGAATCAGCTCGACTTCGATGCGCACTGGCTGTCTGCTGTGGAGCGAGTGGAGGCGGAATCTGCGCTCGAGCGATTTGTGACATGGCAAGAGGCCAGGTCGCACGTCACACTGCTCGGAACCGAAGTGGAATTCTCCTGTGATGTTGATCTTGGAAGCGACCGGGTGCACCTCACCGGCAGTGCTGACCGCGTGGAGCGCGATCCCGACGGCCGGATCCGGATTGTGGACTTCAAGACGTCAAAGGCACCGCCAACTGCCGCCGACGTGGCGTTGTACGACCAGCTCGGGGTCTATCAGCTGGCGGTGCAGCAAGGCGCTTTTGCGGCTGTAGCCGGGGGAGGCGCACGACCGGGGGGCGCCGAACTGGTGTACCTCCGGCTCCGCGACGGGGACAGCGGACATCCGAAGACCTTTCAGCAGGCCTCGCTGGACGATGTGCCTTTCCCGGTGACGTTGAAAGACAGCGAAGAGATAGGGCTCGGGGAACAGCCGACCTGGGTGCATCGGCGGCTGGCAGACGCTGCGCACATCATCCGTAGCGAAGATCACGACGCTCGCCTCGGCCCAGCCTGTCGATATTGTCCCTTCCGCACGAGCTGTCCTGCGCAGCCGGCTGGTCAACAGGTGGTGCGGTGACCCTTTACACCCTCAAGCCGCCACCCTCTCGACTCGGCAACGCTGCCGAACTCACGGACACGCTGGGCATCTCCTTCTCCACCCAGCAGCTGGATGCCATCACTGCGCCACTCGAGCCGGGTGTCATCATCGCCGGGGCCGGATCGGGCAAGACGACCGTGATGGCGGCACGGGTGGTCTGGCTGGTTGGCACCGGCGCCGTGCGACCCGAAGAGGTGCTCGGTCTGACGTTCACCCGAAAGGCAGCTGCCGAGCTCTCGCAGCGAGTCCGCAGCGCGCTGCTGCGGTCGGGGTTGATCGCCGATCGTGGTGTCGATGAGTCCGGTGAACAGCTGATCATGACCTACGATGCCTACGCCGCGCGACTGGTCGCCGAGCATGGGCTCCGCCTGGGTTTTGAGGCAGACCCGACCATGATCAGCGGCGCCACGCGATACCGGCTCGCATCGCGGGTGGTGAAGGCTGCGGCTGGACCGTTCGAATTCATCTCACGGCTGCGGCCGGCCACAGTGACCGAGCGGGTGCTGCGGCTTGACGCCGACCTCCAGCAACACCTCATCGACATCGATGATTTGGACGGGCACGCCCGCGACCTGCTTCTCGGCCTAGCATCGGCACCGCACAACAATCGCGGCAATGTGTACGCCGACGTCAAGAAGGCCACCATTGCGTGCCAGGAGCGCCTGGAGCTAGCCAGCCTGGTACGTGACTACCAGGACTTGAAGCGCCGGCTCGGGCTGGTCGAGTTCGCCGACCAAATGGCCATAGCAGCCCGGCTGGCCACCGAGGTTCCGCAGGTGTCCAGTGCGATGCGCGCCGCCTTCCGGGTTGTGCTGCTCGATGAATACCAGGACACCTCGGCGGCGCAGGCGATCATGCTGCGCGGGCTGTTCTCCGGTCGAACCGCCAGCAACGGTCGCGGGCACCCAGTGACCGCGGTTGGCGACCCATTCCAGGCGATCTACGGATGGCGAGGGGCTGCTGCGAGCAACATCTTGACCTTCGCCGACGACTTTCCGGCGACCGACGGCCGACCCGCTCATCGCTTCACGCTCTCGGTGAATCGTCGAAGCGGGCGAACGATCTTGGGCGTTGCAAACGTGCTCAGCCGGCCGCTGCGAGCCGAGACCCGTAACGCGATTGCCGACGAGACTGCAACGGCCGGCAACGGAGCCGCGAGCCTCGGGTTGCTGCGTGCCCCCGAGGGAACGCCTTCAGGGCAGGTGCGGGCGGCGACCTTCGAAACCTGGCCAGAGGAGATCAGCTGGATCGGGGACCAGATCGCCGGCCTACGGGCAGGTGGGGACGTGTCGCATTGGGCCGACGTGGCGGTGCTGACCCGACGCAACGCCGATATTGCGCCGTTGTATGCCGAGCTGACCGCACGGAATGTGCCGGTTGAGATCGTCGGGCTTGGCGGCCTGCTGCATCTGCCCGAGATCCTGGACATCACCGCAACCTTGCGGCTGATCGAGGACGTCACCGCAAACCCCGAGCTGATCAGGCTGCTGACAGGACCTCGCTGGCAGGTGGGGCCGCGCGACCTCGCCTTGCTGGGACGCCGCGCTCGCGAGCTAGCCCGTGCCACATGCAACCCAGCCGACCAGGCGCAAGTGGAACCCGGCAGCGCAGCAGTTCTCACCTCACTGGACCGGGCTGTCGCCGAGGTTGACCCGACCGAGGTTGTCAGCTTGCTCGACGCTCTGGACAGCCCGGGCGAGGCGGCGTACTCACTGGAAGCGCGAGAACGGTTCGGCCGGCTGTCGGCCGAGCTGGCGTGGTTACGGCGGCACTCCGACGAGCCCGTGCTCGACCTGACTCGTCGCGTGATTACCACGATCGGTTTGGATGTCGAAGTGACGGCCACGCCAGAGTTCGCCCGAACCTCCCGGCGCGACCAGCTCGGCGCCTTCCTCGACGCAGTCGCGGCGTATGTCGATGTCGATGGTGATGCCTCGCTGGCGGGGCTGCTCGGCTATCTGCAGGCGGAGAGCGATCAAGGCGTAGGGCTAGAGCAGGCTGTTCCCTCCGACCGGGAAGCGGTCAAACTGCTCACAGTGCACAAGGCGAAGGGCCTGGAGTGGGAGGCTGTGTTCCTGCCAGCCCTCATGAAGGGCGTATTCCCGAGTGACCGAGTCACCGACAACTGGGTGATGAATCCGGCTGTGCTGCCGGCGGATTTG
Organism: Propionibacteriaceae bacterium; assembly: GCA_036377435.1. Classification (GTDB taxonomy): domain Bacteria; phylum Actinomycetota; class Actinomycetes; order Propionibacteriales; family Propionibacteriaceae; genus Microlunatus. The sequence goes on along the minus strand of DASUYM010000185.1, from coordinate 8,047 downwards.
CGTGGGGACGCGGAGTCGATCCCGCAGCTCGCCGAGGCGACCTATGCCGGCATGATCGAGTACAAGCAGCACCTCATCGGTCAACAGCAGCTGGCCGAGGACAGGCTGGCTTACGTCGCGGTCACCCGCGCAAAGCGGTTGCTGGTCGGCACCGGCCATTCTTGGCGTTCCGATCTGCTCAATGCCCGAGCAGCCTCCAGCTATCTGCAGGCGATCGTCGAGGAGGCGATCCGGCACCATCAGTTGCTCGCCGAGGCCGCGCCACCAGGACCGGACAATCCCTTGGTGTCTGAGGTAGCTCCACACACCTGGCCTGCGCCCCTCGACCCGGAGGCTCAGGCTCGGCGACACGATGCCGCGCTGGACGTGCAGCGGGCACGCCAGCGCTTCGCTGATCTGGGCAGCTACGACGATCCGACGAGTGAGCCGATGCTACTCGATGATCATGAAATCGCCGCCGGCTGGGACGCCGACATCGACCGCTTGCTCGCGGAGGCGATCGAGGCCCGGTCGGGAGATCAACTCGTCGAGCTACCCGCTCAGCTGTCGACCACCGCAGTACTTCGGCTGAACGCCGATCCGGACGCGTTCGCTGCGGAGTTGGCGCGGCCGATGCCACACCAGCCTTCGCGCAGCGCTCGCTTCGGCACCCGCTTTCACCATTGGGTGGAGCGTTATTTCGGCGCGGGACTACCTACGGGTGGCCTGGGCCAGCAACAGCTGGTTGACATTGACGACCTGCCTAACCGGGCAGACTCCGGCACCGATGACGAGCAGGAGCTGCGCGAACTCTGTGAAGCCTTCTCGGCCGGACGATTTGGCAGCACGGTGCCGTATGCGATCGAGGCGCCGTTCAGCATCTGGATTGCTGGCAGGGTGGTCCGCGGCCGGATCGATTCCGTCTACCAGCAGGCCATACCTTCCGAATCAGGAGGGGTCAGATTCCAAGTAGTGGACTGGAAGACCGGTCGGACAGACACGGCCGATCCGCTGCAGCTTGCGATCTACCGGCTGGCCTGGGCTGAAGCGTACGGGCTTCCTGTAGAGGAAATCGACGCAATTTTCTACCACGTACGCACCGATGAGATCGTCCGTCCTGCTGCCCTGCCCGACCGTCGGGTCATCGAATCGATCCTGAGCGCCCATGTTGAGCCATTACCCTAATCTCATGATCAATTGGGCGATGGCGAGTGACCTCGACCGCGTCGACCACCACCGCGCGTCGGCGGACTGGGTGGCTGGACTCTGGTACGCCGAGGACGCCAAGCTGCTCACAGTGGATGCCGAGTCGCGATTCTCCACCAATGCTGGTGGTAGCAAGCTGCGGATGACCAAGCCCTTCATGGAGTTCGATAGCCAGCGGCACCGACTACTCGGACTCCTCAATGGCTCGCCAGTCTTTGCGGTCGAGGAGCTGGCCGACGGAGAGATGCATGATCTCCGCGAGGTTGGCTTCCAGCTCACCGACAATGAACGCGACATTGCTGCCACCGCTGCCGCGGTGACGCATTGGCATCGGTTGGAGCCGCGGTGCCCGAGCTGCGGTGGCGCGACTGTGGTGACCAACGGCGGCTATGCACGGCACTGTGCGGCATGCGGCCGAGATCACTTCCCTCGTACCGATCCCGCCGTCATCGTCGCCGTCCTCGACGCCCAAGATCGCTTGCTGCTCGGCGGTCAACCGACGTGGGGGAATCGGGTGTCTGTGCTGGCCGGCTTTGTGGAGACCGGTGAGTCGCTCGAGCAGGCGATCCACCGCGAAATCGGCGAAGAGGTCGACATCAGTCTCTCCGACTTGCATTACTTCGGCAGCCAACCGTGGCCATTCCCGCGATCGCTGATGGTCGCGTTCTTCGGGCGGGCAACGGGGACCAACATCAACATCGACGCACGCGAGATTGCACATGCGGAGTGGTACACCCGTGACCAACTCAGCGCGAAGCTCGACGCCGGCCAACTGGGGTTGCCAGGGCGCAGCTCCATCGCGTCGCGGATGATCCAGGCCTGGCGGGACGGCGCAGCGCCGCTGTAGGCGGCCGTTCGGCCAAGTCGGTGGCTCCGCGCACTTACACGAGACTCCCCTGAGGTGCGACCGAATCCGGCGAGACGATGATCACGGACTGAGGACTACGGACGGATGCGGCCAGCCGGTGCCTGAGCCCGCTGGCCCGGTTTGCCGGGCGCAGCACGGCACGCCGTACTGCTTCCTCCGAGCCGATGAGGTGGACCTGCAGCCGCGCCCGCGTCACCGCGGTGTAGAGCAGCTCGCGGGTCAGCAGGGGAGAGTCCGGAGGGGGCACGACGAACGACACGGTGTCGAACTGGCTCCCCTGCGCGCGGTGGACGGTCATCGCATGCACAGTCTGGACGGCGTCCAGCCGCACCGGCGGGTAGAGCTTCGCCGCCCCGCCGCGGGCGACGGCGGCGCGTACGCCTGTGGGTGTCTCGACGATGACGCCGGTGTCGCCGTTGTAGAGCGACATCTCATAGTCGTTCGCGGTGACCAGCAACGGCCGTCCCACGTACCACTCACCGTCCTCGCCATATCCGGGGATCGCCTCGGCCAGCCAACGCTCGACCTCCAGACCCCAGCGGAGCACCCCGTACGGCCCGCGGCGATGGCCGCACAAGAGCCGATGTCGATCCAAGGCGGCCAACGCCCCTGCGATGTCTCCAGATCTGGCCGCTTCCAGCATGCCGACACCAGCCGCTCGAACCTGAGCTATCACGCCGGCCAGTGCTTTTGCGGAAGCCTCTGACGGCGCAGCCTCGAGATCAACTTCGCTGAAGTGCACATCGCTCGCTCCCGAGCGAAGCACTGCAACAGCTGCGTCGGCGTCGGCAGCCCGAATCGCCCGTGCAAGCGTGTCGATGCCGCCGCCGAAACGCCAGGTATGCGTCAGGTGCACAACCCCATGCACCGGTGCCATCTGCCCTTCGTGGAGTAGATCGAGCTCGACCAGTCGCCGGCCAAGGTTCGCATCGGGTGTGCCAGGCGCCCGGGCAATATCGGCCAGAACGGCACCAGCCTCGACTGACGAGAGCTGATCCGGATCACCGACCAGCACCAGACGTGCGCTTGGGCGTACTGCTTCGAGCAGCCGCGCCATCAGAGTGAGGGACACCATCGACATCTCATCGACGATCACCACATCGTGCGGCAGCTGGTTGACCGCGTCATGCCGGAACCGGCTGCGATTCGAGGGCAGCCAGCCCAGCAGCCGATGCAGCGTGGACGCCGTAAGGTCGCCCAACCGGCGCTGATCCTCCGGTTGAAGTTGTGCGGTCGCCGCCCGGACTGCCTCCTCCAGACGGGCCGCGGCTTTGCCCGTCGGCGCAGCCAGCGCGATACGCGGGGCAGGCCCGGGCTGATCCCGCAACAGGGCCAGCAGCCTGGCCACCGTCGTCGTCTTGCCGGTGCCAGGGCCACCCGCAAGCACGCTGACCCTGCTCAGCGTGCTGACAGCAGCCGCCAGCTGCTGGCGGTCTGCCTCGCCTGGCGCCAGGCCTTTGTGGTCGAACAACCTCGGAAACGCGGCCGCAAGCCGGGACTGGTCGACTTCGGGCGCCGCCGCAGAGAAACGTCGCTGCAGCTGTACACGAACCAGCTCCTCCTGCTGCCAGTACCTCTCCAAATAGAGCAGACCGTCGGCGAGCCGCATCGGCCGTCCGCCCGGCAGGCCGGCGCCGTCGGCCACCAGCGGGCTCGTTTTGCAGGCCTCGATCCACTCATCGGGCTCGGGCCACGGCAGCGCGGCGATGTCGATCGCACTCTCCGCCTCGTCGAAGGCAGTGGTGTGGACGGTCCTGAGATCAATGCAGACCGAGCCATTCCGGAGCGCGCGCACCGTCAACGCGAGGGCAAGTTGGACCCGCTCGTCGATGTCCTGGCCGATCCGGCACACCGTATCGGCCGTATGCACGTCAGCCGGATTGAGAACCCCGGCGCCGTTGAACACCCTGAGCAGCCCGGAGACAGCCTGTACGAGCAGGGCACGGTCGGCGACCGCCACAGCGGCCCGCGGCGGATTGTGCGTTGAGCCTGTCGAAGCACGCCCTTCGACAGACTCAGGGCGCGGCTGCGTGCTCATGGCATTACTCCATCAAGCAGCGCCGACAACTCGACGACAAGCGATGCCGGCGGGCGCCAGCCAAATACCCCGCACGGCACGCCATCGACGCGCGGAGTGTCGGGGCCAGCCATCCCGCGTACGAAGAGGTACAAGACGCCGCCCAGATGAACGGCTGGATCGTAGTCCGGTTGCCGCCAGCGCAGCATGCGGTGCACGGCGACGGCGTACAGCAACGCCTGGAGCGGGTAGTGGGCGCGCATCATGGCGCCGGCCATGCGTACCGGTGTGTAGTCGCCGACCTTCAGGACGTCTCCGTCGAAGCTGCCCAACCAGTTCGTCTTGTAGTCCACGACCAGGTATCGCGCTGGCTGGTCATCGCGTCGGATCCGGAAGACGGCATCGATGCTGCCGGTTAGATAGCCGCGCAGCGTCTGGGTGCCCAGCGCCGGGTCGTGCAGCATGTCGGGATATCCGGCGAACGGGTCCGACGGAGCAAGATGGCGGCGTAGCAGCGGCCCCACCATGCCTAGGTTGACCTCGGCGTTGGTCACATCGCCACCGGTGAGCGGATACTCGAAGCCGAGTTCGGCTAGCCGGTCAGCGCGTGGAATGTCGCAGAGCCGGAGCTCGTCGGCGAGCGGTCCGAGTGGCGTACGGAACGCCGGAAGCAGGGCGTTGGCCAGGGTATCGACGGTCATCGTCGTGGCTGGGCCTTGTGTGAGCGTCAACGCGCATGCTTGACGTAGCGCTGCGGGTAGGTCGGCTGCAACCGGGTCGACATGTTCGAACACCGCATGGACCGCGGTCCCGAACTCGACGCCCGACGGCAGATCGTGCATGGGCGACGGTTCATCAAGACCCTCGACCGGGGACACTTCATGCTCGGCCGGGATGGCTGTCGAGAGGGCTGGAGCAGCCTCGTCGTCCTCCCGCGTGGATTCTGGCTCGCTTCCGACGGCCGGCAGCGGCACCTCGGCACCATGTGCAGCTGCGGTGAGCGCTGAGTAGGACGTCCGGCGCCAGGCCAGGTCGAGCTCGCGGTCGAAGTGCCGTACGCGCAAGGCCGGGGGAGGCTCGGCGATCTGCTGCCAGTTGGTCGGGTCGCGCGAAGTCATGGTCTCCACGCTGAATCCGGGGCCGAGTTCACGGTTAGTGAAGGGATCGCCGTTCAGTGGATAGACGGCTTGCGGTGCCGGAGGGTCAGTTGGCCTGCGAGAAGCAAAGCGTTGCAGCGCCGAGGCCGGCGTATTGAACGAGGGCGCCCACCAGGTCACCACCTGGCACTGTGCTCGGGTGAGGGCGACGTACAACAGGCGCAGGTCTTCTCCGGCCTCTTCGTCGCGATAGCGCGAGAAGCGCTCAGGCCTGCCTGGGCCGTGCCGACCGCCGACATCGAGCACACACTCGGCGCTGCTGGTGGCCGTCGGCTCGTGCAGCCTGAGGATCCGGCCCTCGTCGGAGCCGTTGACATGCCGATCCCACGCTTCAGGTAGGTAGACGATCGGGAACTCCAAACCCTTGCTGCGATGCACGGTCAAGATCGTGACCGCCTTCGCATCCGTCTCCAGGCGCCGGGTGCCTTCGGAGATGCCGATGTCGTGAGCCTCTGAGATACGGGCCCGGAGCCACTCCACGAGGGCACCGACGCCGAGCTGGGACGAGGCCATCGCCGCGTGCAGGCTCTGGCCGAGATGCCGGAGATCGGTCAGCATCCGTTCCCCGCCGCGCAGGCTCAGCAGCCGTTCCGGGAGCCGCTCGTCGGCCGTCGCTGTCTCCAGGAGGGCGGCGACACCACGGTTCTCCAACACTTTTCCCCACCAGCGAACGCGCTGGGTGAGCTCAATCAGTGACTCCTCGTTGGCGGCGGCGAGGTCGGCGAAGGTCCAGCCGAAGAAGCAGGTCAGGGCCGCCTGCCGGACCGGCTGCTGCCGCGTCTGCTCAAGGGCGAGTAGCAGGGTCAGCCAGTCCCGTGCCATCGGCGACGCGAAGACCGAGCTGGCGCCGTACATGACTGCCGGCACTCCGGCGGCAACGAGTCGATCGCGGATTGCCTCGCCGCGTTCGTTCTTACGTACCAGCACCGCGATGTCGGATGGGAGCAGTGGCCGAGGGCAGCCTCCGACGAGTAGCTGAGCGCCTGAACCCAGCAATGCGGTGATGTCGGCAACCAGGTCGTCGGCGATCTGAGGCCTAATAGTCGCCACACTTGGCACTTTCATCGCGTCGGGCTCATGTGGCATGACGCGCAACCGGATCGGTGCCACGATGTGCTGCTCGTCGGCGGGCGCCCTGAGCCGCCGCCGCCGGTGGTCAGTAGTGACCGTGCGTACGGCGATTCGCTCGTCGCCGAGAGCCGTGTCGCCCAGCAGCTCGTCCAGTGCATCGACCAGTGCCTGGTCGCTTCGCCGGTTGACAGCCAGACTCCTGACTTGGTCGGCATGCTGGACGGCGTCAAGATAGCTGAAGACATCTGCGCCGCGGAAGGCATAGATCGCCTGCTTGGGGTCGCCGATCAAGATCAACGTCGAGTGTCGGTGGAACGTACGGTGCAGGATCTCCCACTGGATCGGGTCGGTGTCTTGAAATTCGTCCACCATGACGATGCGGTAGCGCCGGCGGAGCCGATCGGCAGCGGCCGTCCCACGCTCAGGATCGGCCAGGGCATCGCGTAGCCGCGTCAGCATGTCGTCATAGGTGAAGAGGTTGCTCACCCGCTTCCGGCGCTCTACCTCCTCACGCACCGCTGTCGCGAACGCAACCCGCTCGCCACTGCCCGACGGATCATCCGGGCCGAGCCCGACGGGCACCAACCGAGCATGTACTGCCTGGACCGCCTGATTGGCGACCTCCAGCGCCTCCTCATAACTCATCGGCGCTGAGCCGGTGGTGGCATAACGACGCAGATAGAGGTCGGTGGCTACTTCGCGAGTGAGGTCGGACAGGTGCTCCACCACGGTGGCATGCGGCTCACGGTCGCCGAGCACACCCAGGCCATCGAGCATCTGCAGGCAGAACTCGTGGGTGGTGGCAATTGTGGCGGCGTCGAACTCGGCGAGCGCCCGGGACACCCGGGCGCGGCGACACGCCAACTCCTCCGGGTGACCGGTGGAGAGCATCGCCTCGAGGTCGCTGAGCGGACGCGTGGTAACGCGGTGTGCGACAGCATCGGCCAGGCAACTCTCGACAGCCACCAAACGCTCCCGGACCCGCAGCCTAAGCTCATTGGTCGCCATCCGACCGAAGGTCACCAATAACAGCTGGCTCAACTCAGCTGCCCCCTCTGCAACAATTCGAGCGGCGAGGGCTGCGATGGTGTACGTCTTGCCCGTGCCGGCGCTGGCCTCCAGCACAGTGGTTCCACTGGGCAGCTCGGCGGAGATGTCAAAGGGTGGTGGAACCGCCTGGACCTGATCCAGGACCCCCCCGAGATTGCTGGTCACCGCAGATCTTCCACCGAGATCAGAGGCTGGAACACTCGCCGGGCCAGCGTGCCGAACCGGCTCGGCTCAGCCAGGTTGCCGCGTTCCTCGTTCGGGATAGACCGCTGCGCCAGCACGGCGTCCAAGCTGGCTCCGACGCCGAAGAATCGCTCGTACGCCTCGTCACGGTCCTCCGCCCACAGCTTGTCCAGCTGTCGTCGGTAGAGCACTGGCTGTCGGCCGCGGTAGCGGAGGGCGGCGTACTCGGCAGAGGTCTTAGGGCTGAACGGGAGGGGTTCTCGCAGTCCCGCCGCGCGTAGGGCGATCAGGTCGGCCAAGATCTTGCCAGCCCACGTAGCGTCCACCGCTCGGATCTGCGAGCAACCACCCCGCCCGATGGTCAGGGCCTGCCAGGCTCGGCTCGGATCGTCAACAGTAAGTGCCAACAGCTCAAGCCAGGCCCGCAACCGGTGCTTCGCCGCGAGTTTGGAATAGCTGACGTGGACTATCGAGTCGCCAATGACCCCGCTCACGGTCCCGGTCAATCGCACTCCT
>DASUYM010000184.1:0-3895 GCA_036377435.1 Propionibacteriaceae bacterium | reverse complement strand
GGTGCCGCGGGCCCTGCTTCCGCCGGCCGTGCTCGTACTCGGTGTCTGCGGTGTTGCGTGTCGCCTTGGGGCTCGAGCCGGTGCTCGGCAGTGCGTGGTGGACGATTGGTCGGGTTGGGTCGTTGCAGCCGTCGTGGCTTTGAAGGGGGCGAGGCGCAGCGTGGCGAATGTTGCTGCCGGCCCACGTGCATGATCATCACGGCTGGCCAGGCTCGGCCGGAAGGTTACCGCGACTGTGAGAAATGCGAGGCGACTGTGAGAAATGCGAGGCTCGGCTGGTCACCGGTCTGTGGGCTTGAACGCACGGACGCGCTCGATGATGCCCGCTCTGAGGCGTTCACGTCGATCAACGGTGAAGCCAGCAGCGACGATTTCTGGGTATGGCTGCCGTGTCTGATGATCACCGGCAAGGCGAATGGACAGTCTTTCAAGTCGTTGTTGGCCAGCTCTCACGACTCGGTAGGGGCTTGCGACATGGCCCACCACCAGAAGCTGACCACCAGGGTGAAGCACACGGTACATCTCGTTGATTGCTGCTGCGGGGTCAGGGATGCTGCTGAGGGCCAGCGTGCAGACGACGGTATCGAACCGATCGTCGGCGAATGGAAGGTGCTGGGCGTCAGCCTCGAGGAGAGTGACGTCCATCCCGAGCTCGGCTGCCCTGTTGCGGGCTATATCGAGCATGGCCGGGCTGAAGTCGATCCCCGTCAGCTGGATTCCTCGCGGGTAGAAGGGCAGGTTCCGGCCGGTACCGATTGCGATCTCCAATACTTGGCCGAACGCGTGCGAGCACGCCCATGAGCGGCTATCACCGAGCAGCAGAAGATCGTAGAAGCCCGTGTCGCGGTCGTAGCGTGGCGCGTACTGTTCCCACAGACTGCGCAGACGGTCGGTGACTTCTCCGTTGGTCATACTTAGCTCGCTCGCGCGAGGCCGACGACCTGCCAGACCGGACCCCGGTGTGTGTAGTCGGTGCGCATGCCCCGTCCCTCAGCGACGGCGACCATGGCCGCCGGAGGATGGGCGAAATTCCGGAAGGATTTGCCGATCAGTCGGAAACCGATGTTTTGCAGTCGGGCAAACGTCCGAGTCAGCCAGTTGCGGGGTGGGTGGCTGAACACCAGCAGTCGTTTGGCATGGTCGGCTGCCGCGGTCAGGAGACGCTCGTAGTCGGGGTAGCAGCACACGACCCGGTGCACTACGACGATGTCGTGCGCCTCGACTTCGTCCGGCATGGCCGCAATGTCGACTTTTCGGCGGGTCATCCGGTCGCGCATCCCGGCCGTCTCCGCGAGTTCGGTGGCGTCGGTGTCGTAGGCGTCGACGAGTTCGAGGTTGGTGGTCCGGCTCGCGCCTTGGCCGAGCAGCTCGAGCTGGATGTCACCGACACCGCCTCCTATCTCAAGCACGCTGGCGCCGCGGAGTCCTCGGTCGAGAATGTAGGCGACCATCCGGGCGGCGGTCTTGTCGAGGCCGCGTTTGCGGTACCGGGCGGCGAGGTGTCGAGCGAACCGGGGCCCGAACATGTCGTTGCATCCGCGAGGGTCGCAGCAGCCGCTCATGTCAGCAGTATCAGCGTTGGACGGGGTGCTGCGCAGCCCGGGTGCCCTCACCACCACGCAACGGTCACAGCATCGCAATCGGGTGGGTAGCCAGGGCTTCGGCGGCGATCTGATGTGCTGCCTTCTCAATGTCGTCCCGGGTGGTCCAGCGGCCGAGCGTGAGCCGCAACGCGGACAGTGCCCGGCCTGGGTCGTGTCCCATCGCCAGCAGCACGGGTGAGGGCTCCGGCGTCGCGGAATGGCAGGCCGCACCGGTCGCCGCGGCGATGCCTGGAATGGCGGCCAGCAGGTCATCTCCGGTTACTCCGGTGATGCTGACGTTGAGAGTGTTCGGCAACCGCAGGTCGCGATGCCCGTTGAGCTGGACTCGTCCGGGCAGCAGCTCATCGAGTCGGTGGTGCAACAGGTCCCGCAAAAATGCGGATCCGGTCGACACCGCCTGCGTCGAGTTCGGTACGAGCCAGGCGTGCGGCGGCGCCCAGCGCGACGGCCAGGGCGACGGCTTCGGTTCCGGCACGCAGCCCGCGTTCTTGCCCACCGCCATAGACGAGAGGCTCCAGCCGCACACCGGAACGGACATACAGGGCGCCGATGCCCTTGGACGCGTACATCTTGTGACCGGCGATGGTGAGCAGATCGACACCCCAGGCTCTTACGTCGATTGGGATCTTCCCGGCCGCTTGGGCGGCGTCGGTGTGGAAGAGGACGCCGCGGGCGTGGGCGATGGCCGCCAGTTCGGCGATGGGCTGTAGCACACCGGTCTCGTTGTCTGCTGCCATGATCGACACCAGCGCAGTGTCCGGGGTGAGGGTCTTTGCGAGCGCGGCGGGGTCGACCCCGCCGTCCCGGTCAACCGGCAGATACCTCACCTGGACGCCGTGCAGCCGCTGCAGCGCGCGGCAGGTCTCCAGAACGGCGGGATGCTCGCTGGCCTGGGTGATGATCCGCGCCGGCGCGGTCCGGTCATGGGCGAGTACGGTGCCACGGATTGCGAGGTTGTTGGCCTCGGATCCGCTCGCGGTGAACTGAGGTTCCCCCGCTTTCCTGGAGGCTCTCGATCTTGGTCTGATTGGGCCAAGGGAGGAGCTGTTTGTGACCAGACCGAGCAAGTTTGCGCCGGAGTTCAGGGCTCGCGCGATCGATTTGTATCGGTCCTCAGAGGGCCGCACGATCGCTGATGTGGCCCGGGAGCTGGGGATCGGCACCGAAACGTTCCGCAAGTGGGTCCGCCAAGACGAGGCCGACCGCGGTGAGCGGGATGACCGGTTGACCAGCAAGGACGCCGAGGAGTTGAAACGGCTCCGCAGGGAGAACGCGGAGCTGAAGCGCACCAATGAGATTTTGAGGTTGGCGAGCGCGTTTTTCGCTCAGGAGGCCGACCCGACCCGGCGCAGGTCGTGACGTTTGTGGAAGCGCATCGTCACACCTTCGGGGTTGCGCCGCTGCTCGCCGCGATCGGCGAACCGGTGTCCACCTTCTATGACCGCAGCAGCCGGGAGCCGTCGGCGCGGGCTGTCGCTGATGCCACGGTGGTCGAGCGGATCGAGGCGAGTTGGGAGCGGTCGCGCCGCACATACGGCGCGCCACGCATCCACGCCATGCTGGCCCGCGAAGGCATCCGGGTGGGTCGCAAACGGGTGGAGCGGCTGATGCGCCAGGTGGGCATTCAGGGCGCTCACCTGCATAAACACTGGAAAACCACCCGGCAAGACCGGCACGCCACCGCAGCACCGGACTTGGTCGATCGGCAGTTCCAGGCCGCTGAACCAAACACACTGTGGGTCGCGGACCTTACCTATGTGAAAACGCTGCAAGGAATCTTGTACCTGGCGGTGGTGCTGGATGTGTTCTCCCGCAAGGTGGTCGGCTGGCAGATGGCGGACCGGATGACCGCCGAGCTGGTCCTATCGGCCTTCGAGATGGGATTGTGGCGCCGCGACATCGTCCGGCACCGCCTGATTCACCACAGTGATAAGGGTGCCCAATACACCTCGCTGCGGTTCACCCAACGCCTCGCCGACGCCGGCGTGGCACCTTCCACCGGATCGGTCGGCGATTCGTTCGATAACGCCATGGCAGAGTCGTTCTTCGGCAGCCTGAAAACCGAGCTGATCTACCGACACAGCTGGGCCAGCCGGCACGACGCCGAACTGGCGATTTTCGCCTGGATAGAAGGCTGGTACAACCCGGAGAGGATCATCGCTGGATTGGGCATGCGCAGCCCAGACGAATACGAAGCAGCGTTCTACGCTGACAACACCAACGCCAACCTCGACACCACTGTCAAAGTTGGAAACCACTTATCGAGCCTCCAATGAACCGGGGGACCCTCA
>DASUYM010000183.1:0-3034 GCA_036377435.1 Propionibacteriaceae bacterium | reverse complement strand
TGCCGGCGCTGTGAGCGAAGCCAGCGAAGCGTCTTAGGCGCGGACTGGCCGAGATGGCGCGTGTCACACGTGAGGGTGGGGTGGTCGCAGCATGCGTATGGGACCACGCGGGCGGGCAAACGCCACTAGCGCTGTTCTGGGATGCCGTGCACGAACTCGACCCCAATGAAGCCGGTGAATCCGGTCTGGCCGGCGGACACGAAGGTCATCTCACCGAGTTGTTTACGGCGGCCCCGCTTGCATGACGTGCACGAGACCGCGTTGCCGGTCACCGTGGGGCACGCCACGTTCGGGGACTGGTGGGAGCCGTTCACACTCGGAGTCGGGCCTGCCGGTGTGTACCTCACCTCGCTCGAGCGCGAACGTCAGACCCAGCTCCGCAGGGTCTGCTTCGAGGTCCTCGGTCCCGGCCCGTTCACGATCGAGTCCCGCGCATGGGCCGCGCGGGGACATATCTAGCGACCTGCGTCAGATAGGGTGCTTGGGTGGTCTGGGTGATCGTCTTCGGAGGCATCGCACTGGCGGGCCTCGTGATGCTGATCTCCTACGCAGTGTGGCTAGCTCATAAGGCCAGCGATGTCTGGAGCGAGGTCGACATGTTGGCAGTGAGGGCGAATGAACTGGCCGAGCTGGTGGGACAGATCGAGGTTCCGGACCGTGCTTTCCGGCCGGACTGGCCCAGCGATCGCACAATCTCTGCACAGATCGACGAGGCGTCCGCGACGTAGGATGACTCCGAAGCACCTGTGGTGCAGGAAAGAGGAATCATGACTCCGCTCGTACTAGGTCTTGGCGTCCCCGAGCTGCTGATCATCCTGGCCGTGGTGCTGCTGCTTTTCGGCGGCGCACGCCTCGCCGGCTTGGGCAAGAGCACGGGACGTGCGCTCAGAGAGTTCAAGGAAGAGACCAAGGGTCTCAAGTCAGACGAGAGCCAGCAGCAGCCGCCGCTCAACCCAGGACCCGGGGCAGGTGCGCCGGCCAGCACCGACTATCGGCCGCCGCCGCAGGCCAACACCTCATCGCAGCCGCCGAGCGGCGCCGCCTACCAGCAGCCGCCGCGCTCCAATCAAGATCCTTCCGGCACTGACCTGCGCAACGACGCCTGACCCTACGCCCTGAGCTGCCGTGTCTTTGACGATCAAGGGCCGGCCCATCCACTTCAGCCTGAAGTGGCTTAAGCCGCCGCCTGCACCACCAGACGGCACGATGACTCTGTTCGAGCATCTGCGGGAGCTTCGGTACCGGCTCGTCGTCGCCGTACTCGCAATCTTGGCGGGGATGATCGTCGCATGGTTCTTCCGCTACCAACTGCTCGACATCCTGCAGCGGCCGTACTTCCAAGCCATCGCCGACCTCAAGGCTAAGAACCCGGATGCGGACACATCCTTGGTCAACATCAACCTGACCTCGCCGCTCACGTTGTCCTTGAAGGTCTCGGCCCTGGCTGGGGCCATCGTCACCGCGCCCATTTGGTTGTATCAACTCTGGGCGTTCATCGTTCCCGGTCTGCTGGCCAAAGAGAAGAAGTGGGCGCTGGTCTTCATCGGTGTCGCGACTCCGGTGTTCATTGGCGGGGTGGTTGTTGGCTATGTCGTCTTGCCCAAGGCCATCACGGTGTTGCTCAGCTTCACGCAGAGCGGTGTGACCAACCTCCAGGACATCAACGCCTACCTCTCGTTTCTGATGCGCCTCATGTTGGTCTTCGGGATCGCCTTCCTGATCCCGCTCGTCGTGTTGCTGTTGAACATCGTCGGAGTGGTCAAGGCCAAGACTCTGTCGAAATACCGAACCTTGGTGATCTTCGGTACCTTCGTCTTCGGTGCCATCGCGACGCCATCGACCGATCCGTTTTCCATGCTCGCCCTTGCCGCACCGATGACGCTGTTGTTCCTGGCAGCTGAGGTGATCGCGCATATCCATGACCGGCGCAAGGCGCGGGCGGCAGCGCTCGCCGGCGACGACGGGCTCATCCGGCGCAGCGTCCAGGACGACAAGGCATTGCGGGAACTCTCCGAGGGCAGTGACGACGAGCTCGACCCGCCGTGAGTCGCCAGATCAGGCTGGTGGTGAACCCGTCCGCTGGGAAGGGTCGCGCTCTCGAGCTGCTCGCGCACGTGGCCGGCACGCTCCGCGATGGGGGCGCAAATCTGGAGATCCTGCTGAGCCGTGATTTCACCGAGGCACAAGCAATGACCCGGGGTGCGATCGAGGAGGGCGCGGACGTGCTCGCGGTGATGGGCGGCGACGGGATCATGCATCTAGGCGTCAACACCGCGGCGGCTGCGCATCTGCTCGGTGGCCGCCGGACAACGCTGGGCCTGATTCCTGCTGGAACGGGCAACGACCTGTGCCGTGGCATCGGTCTCGACCCGCACGATGCCGTCGCGGCTGCGGGTGTTATAGCAGCCGGCCATAGCCGTTCACTTGATCTCGCACAGGTGGGCGACACGTACGTGGGAGGAGTGCTTGCCACGGGCTTCGACGCCCTGGTGAATCGCCGGGCCAACCAGATGCCCTGGCCCAGGGGCTCGACCCGGTATGCGCTGGCGACCATGGCGGAGCTGCGGGTGTTCACGCCGCTGCAGTATCGGTTGACCCTCGATGGCGAGGTGCGTGAGCAGCAGGCGATGCTGGTGGCCGTCGGCAACACCAGCTCATACGGCGGCGGGATGCTCATCTGCCCCAAGGCCGACCCTTACGACGGCCTGCTTGATGTCACGATTATCCATCCGGTAGGGCGGCTAAAGCTGCTGAGGCTCTTCCCCGAGATGTACTCGGGAAGGTTCGTTCGGGATCCATGCGTCGAGCAGCTTCGAGTACGCGAAGTGACGGTCGAAGGGCCTGGGCTGGTCGGGTTCGGCGATGGCGAGATGATCGCAGTCGCTCCGCTGAAGGTCTGCTGCGTGCCGCGAGCACTGCCGGTATTCACCCCCCACCATTAGTTCTCTGCTCGCGCGACGCCCTTTGGAGCTGGTGCCGTCGTCACTCTTCGCGAAACGAAGAGCGTGTTTCGCTCATCGCTCCTCCGGTCACC
>DASUYM010000182.1:0-11170 GCA_036377435.1 Propionibacteriaceae bacterium | reverse complement strand
GGAACCACGGCCTTCCCCCACGGCTACACGTTCGGCGGGCATCCGGTGTCCTGCGCTGTCGCCCTGGCGAACCTTGATCTTTTTGAGCGGGAGGACTTGTTAGGGAATGTACTTCGCCAGGAGAACGCCTTCCGGCGCACGATGGAGAAGCTCCACGACCTGCCGATCGTTGGTGACGTGCGCGGAGACGGCTACTTCTATGCAGTCGAGCTGGTGAAGGACAAGGCGACCAAGCAAACCCTGGACGCGGCCGAGGTTGAACGGGTGTTACGGGGTTACGTCGCTGGCGCGACGTTCGAGAACGGCCTCTATTGCCGGATTGACGACCGCGGCGCCCCCGTCGTCCAGGTCGCTCCCCCGCTGATCTGTGGCCAGGCCGAGTTCGACGAGATGGAGCAGATCCTGCGCCACGTGCTCGGGGAAGCCTGGACCAAGATCTGAGCCCTATAAGTCGTCTGCGCTTACGTCCTCCCCGGAGCTTCGAGATGCACATGCTCACGTCGCGCGACGGGACCAAGATCGCTTATACAACGGATGGATCTGGACCTTCCGTAGTGCTGGTTGGCGGTGCATTGGACGATGGCTCGGAGAACGCGGCGCTCATCCCGGCTCTGGCCGAACGATTCACAGTCGTCAACTATGCTCGGCGCGGTCGCGGTGGGAGCGGTGACACGCCACCGCACTCATTGGCCCGTGAGATCGAAGACCTCACGGCTGTAATCAGTTCGGCAGGCGGGTCCGCGCATCTCTTCGGAGCATCGTCGGGAGGGGCGCTGGCCCTCGAGGCGGCGGCCTCCGGAGTCAGCGCTCTCAGCATCGCTGTGTACGACGTTCCCTACAGTGTCACGCCAGAGGCAGTGAGCGCCTGGCAAAACTATGTGGCTCGGTTGCGTGATGCGTTGGCCGAAGATGACCGCGACCGGGCGATCGAACTGTTCATGAGCGTGGCCGGATTGCCGGAGGAGGCGATCGCCGAGGCAAAGTCGTCGCCGTACTGGACACCCCTCTTGCCGATCGCTCATACGCTCGCCTACGACGCCGCGTGCCTGAACGACGGGTCGCCGCCCCGGACTCGGCTGTCCTCGATCAGCCAGCCAGTGCTGCTCATCACCAGGGCCGAGCAGGACCCAGCGGTGTCTGACATCGCCTTCTTCACCGCGGCAGCAGACGCCGTCGAGCGAGTGATCGAGAGCGCCAGGCGGATCACCGTGGCCGCACCCACCCATGTGGTTGATCCCGAGGCATTGGCGCCCGTTCTCACAAACTTCTTCGACTCGCCCTGGGCGGGACGTGAGTGATCTGGTTGGCCAGATCGCTAGACATTGAAGCGGAACTCGACGACATCTCCGTCGGCCATGACGTAGTCCTTGCCTTCCAGCCGCACTTTGCCCTTGGCACGGGCATTTTGCATCGATCCCGACGCGACAAGATCATCGAACGAGACGACTTCGGCTCGGATGAAGCCCTTCTGGAAGTCGCTGTGGATGACACCGGCCGCCTCCGGAGCGGTTGCGCCCTTGCGAATCGTCCAGGCTCGTGACTCCTTCGGCCCCGCGGTCAGAAAGGTTTGCAGGCCGAGCGTGTCGAAACCGACGCGAGCCAGGATCTCCAGACCTGGCTCAGCAATGTCCATCTCGGCTAGGAATTCTTTTGCCTCATCGGGCTCCATTTCGACCAGCTCAGATTCGATCTTGGCATCGAGAAAGATCGCCTCGGCCGGTGCGACGAGGGCGCCCAGGCGTTGCTTGAGGGGTTCGTTTGCCAACTCGTCGGAATCGCAGTTGAAGACATAGAGGAACGGCTTGCCGGTGAGCAGGGAAAGATCACGTAGCGGTCCACGGTCCAAGCCGGCGGCGAAGATCGTACGTCCACTATCAAGCACCTCCTGAGCTTGCTTGACAACCGCAAGCGCTGCGATCTTGTCCTTGTTGATCCGGGCTTCCTTCTCCAACCGCGGCAGCACCTTCTCCACAGTCTGCAGGTCCGCCAAGATCAGCTCGGTTTCGATGGTCTCGATATCACTCGCCGGGTTTACCGCGCCATCGACGTGAGTCACATCCGGGTCGTCGAATACCCGCGTCACCTGACAGATAGCGTCAGCCTCACGTATGTGGGACAGGAAGGCATTGCCCATTCCTTCGCCTTTGCTGGCCCCTCGAACGATTCCGGCAATATCGACAAAGCTCACAGTCGCCGGCACCGTACGGCCGGAATCGAAAAGCTGCGCCAACACCGGCAGCCGTGGGTCCGGCACGCCCACAACTCCGATGTTGGGATCGATTGTGGCGAATGGGTAGCTCGCAGCCAGCACATCGTTGCGAGTCAGGGCGTTGAACAACGTCGACTTGCCTGCATTGGGAAGCCCGACAATGCCGATGGTGAGTGCCACGGGCGACAAGCCTAGAACGTCAGCGTCTGCATCCCGCACCGCCGAGTAGAGGAGCTCTGAGAGCTCGACCGCCCATGTCGGAAACCTAGGTAAACCCAGGTTGCTGCCGCCTTGCACAGGTTGCAAAGTGTGCAAGGCGCATGGAACGTGAGTTAACCCAGGTTTCAGACGAAAGGGAGGCAGTCAGTCCAGCTGCGATCTTCAGTTGTCGCCAGCGAGGAAGCCTTCCATCGCGCGTGTCAGGGCGAGCGGGTCGTCGGTGCCAGCCAGTTCGCGGGCCGAGTGCATGGAGAGCGTAGGGATGCCCACGTCGACCGTGGCAATCCCTAGCCTGGTAGCTGTCAGCGGACCAATGGTCGAGCCGCACGGCATTGCATTGTTTGAGACGAACTCCTGAATGGGAACGCCAGCCTTGCGGCAGATGCGCCGCCACAGCGCGGCGCCCCTCCCGTCAGTCGCATAGCGCTGGTTTGTGTTGATCTTGAGCAGCGGACCAGAGTTGAGCAGGGGTTGATTCACGGGATCATGCCGGCCCGGATAGTTGGGATGGATCGCGTGTCCGGTATCGGCTGAGAGGCAGAACGACTCGGCAAGGGATCGATGCCGCTGGTCAAGCGTCGCCCCGAGACTGGCGGAGATCCGGGTCATGATGTCGGCGAGCAGCGGACCTGACGCGCCGCTACGGGAGGCGCTGCCCAGCTCTTCATGATCAAAAGCTGCGATCATCTGGATGGCATCGGTTTCGCCAGAGTTGATCATGGCCACGAGACTCGCATGCATGCTGCTCAAGTTGTCCAGTCGTGCGGATGCGAAGAATTCCTGATGCGGTCCAAAGACCGCGGGACGTGCAGTGTCGTACACCCTGAGGTCGTAGCCATCAATGTCGACGGCCAGGCATCCAACGGCATGCGCTACGTGATCAAGAACATGAATACCCGGGTGGCCAACGCTCCAGACCGGTGCAGTATGGAGCTGCTTGTCCAGCTTGATGCCCTCGTCGTTCACGCTGCGATCAAGATGGATGGCCAGCTGAGGTATCCGCATGATCGCTTCGGTGCGCACGAGCTGAGTGCTCCCGTCGGTGAGCACCAGGCGACCTGCCAAACCGAGTTCGCGATCGAGCCAAGAGTTGAGCAATGGAGCGCCGTAGATCTCCACACCGAGCTGCTGCCAGCCATATCCGATCAGGTCGGGCCGCGGCTTGAGGGCGAAACCCGTGGAGTCGGTGTGCGAGCCGAGAATCCGGAACGGCATGAATGATCGTGAGGTCTGTGGGATCCGCCACGCGATCAGTGCGCCGTCCCGCACCACGTAGTGGCCGCCTGGTTCAGAGCTCCACTCCGCCGCCTCCTCCTGTGAGGCAAAGCCCTCGGCAGCCAGACGGCGAGCACCCTCCGCAGCCGCATGATGGGAGGAGGGTGAAGCTTCCACGAAGGCGGCCAAGTCGGCAACATGATCAAGCTCGGACGACATGGTTCCAACCTAAGTCACAACCGATTTAGCGCACATCAGTACGCGGATGCGGTGCTTCGCGGAGGCGCCTCCGACGTTTTGTCCTCCTGCCCAGGCAGGATCTCATCCATGGATGTTGTCACGGTCATTGCGCTGATCTGTGGCCTGCTGGTGGGACTCCCGCTCGGAAGCCTAGCCGGCTGGGCGATCGCGCGTGCCCGTCAGCAGTCCGACGCAGCACGCACTCAGATGTTGATCGCACAATCACAGGGGGACGCGGCGACGGCGCGCGCGGAAGCAGCGCAGACGCGAGCGGAAGTAGCCCAGGCCCGCAGCGATGTGGCAGAGGCCCGCAGCGAGGCAGCGGCTGCGCAGGCGAAAGCGGCGGAGGTCTCCGCCGAGGTGGCGAAGGCAATCGCCCAGCGTGACGCCGCGCTCGACCGGGCACGCGAGATTGCCGCGGACCGCGAGTCGATGATCAACCAGTTCAAGGTGCTGTCGGCCGAGACGCTCAACAGGCAGGGCCAGACCGCCAGTGCTCAGGCAGCAGAACGGCTCAAGGCGACCGAGCAGCTGATGACCCCGGTTCGGGAAAGCCTCGACAGGTTCAACTCGAGACTCACCGAGGTGGAGAAAGAGCGGGCCATCATGTCGGCGGAGTTGCGGACCCAGGTCAGCTACGTCCAACAGACCGGTGAAACCCTGCGCCGGGAGACTGCTGCCCTGGTGACCGCCCTGCGCAAGCCGCAGATCCGGGGGTCCTGGGGAGAAACCCAACTCAAGCGCGTCGCAGAGCTGGCCGGAATGATCGAACGCTGCGATTTCGATCTGCAGTACACCACCAAAGCCGACGATCGGGTGATGCGACCGGACATGCGCGTCAATCTGTCCGGGGGCAAGCACCTGTTCGTCGACGCGAAGGTCCCGCTCAGCGCCTTCCTCGAAGCCGCCGAGGCCGACGATCCGGAGGTCAAGGCCGAGGCTTTGTTGCGTTACGCACGGCAGGTCCGGACGCACATCGACCAACTCTCCTCCAAGCAATACTGGAAGGCCGCGGAGACGCCTGAGTTCGTCGTGCTCTTCCTGCCGAACGAGATGTTCTTCGCCACCGCCCTTGATCAAATTCCGAACCTCTACGACTACGCGGCCGCGCGCGACGTCGTGTTGGCGACGCCGACGACGCTGATCGGAATGCTGCGCGCGGTGGCGTACGGCTGGAGGCAGGAGGCCCTGGCCGAGAGCGCAGCCGAAGTGTTCCGGCTCGGTCGCGAGCTGTACGAAAAGCTTGGTCTACTGGGGAACCGCTTCGACAAACTCGGTCGCGCGCTGCGCACGTCGGTCAACGCCTACAACGAGACCATCGCCACCGTGGAGGGCACTGTGCTGGTCCGCGCACGCAAATTCCGCGACCTGAACGTCAGTCAGAAGGAGCTGCCCGGACCAACCCAGATCGACGATGCCGTACGCCAGATCCAGGCCACCGAACTGGTCGATGACGCGGTCCAGGTTGAGCCCATGGTCGGCCGCGGCAGCCGACGCCGCTCTGCAGCGATGCCAGAGGCGTCGGAACTTTACAGACCTGACCCGGATCTGTCCGAGTTGATCGAGGAGACCTCGCCGCCAGAGCCCGATCAGACGGCCCGGTCCTCCTGAGCCCCCTTTTGGGAGCTGCTCGCGCATCGCGCTTGGAATCCGCCGTGCCGCCGTCGTCGTCGCTCGCAGAGGAAAGAACGCCTCCGCTCGCTCCGTGTATGCTGCTCTCTCCGCTCGCTGAGGCTGACGCTTGTCTGCCGCTGCCTTCCGGCCAAGACAGAGGCGCGTCAGCCTGGCTGCGCGCGGCCGGCGACGCGCGATTCCCGACGCTCGCGGCTGAATGCCGATTAGATCGACCGCGGGCCCTTCTCAGTCGTTGACTGCGCCCTTGCGAAGATCCTTTCGGAGCTCGGGCGGCAGTGCGAAGACCAGCGACTCTTCCGTGAGCCGCTCTTCACGAGCCACTGGAAAGCCCTGGCTGACCAGGTAGTCCAATACGCCCTGTACGAGATCGTCCGGCACTGAGGCTCCGCTGGTGACCCCCACCGAGTCAACGCCAGCCAGCCATGCGGGATCTATCTCAGTCGCGTTATCGATCCGATGTGCCGCCTTGGCCCCGGCCTCGAGCGCAACCTCCACCAGGCGCACGGAATTGGATGAGTTCGCCGAACCAACCACGATCACGAGGTCACTGTGGGCAGCGATCTGCTTGATCGCGAGCTGCCGGTTTTGGGTGGCATAACAGATGTCGTCGCTCGGCGGATCCTTCAAGAGTGGGAACCTCTCCCGGAGCCGGTTGACCGTTTCCAAGGTCTCGTCGACACTGAGCGTGGTCTGGCTGAGCCAGGCAAGTCGCGACGGATCGCGTATTTCCAGCTGATCGACATCGGCAGGTGATTGCACCAGCCTGATGTGCGTGGGCGCCTCACCGGTGGTGCCTTCCACCTCCTCGTGCCCTGCGTGTCCGATCAACAAGATCTCAAGATCGTCCTTGGCGAACCGTTTTGCCTCGTGGTGAACCTTGGTGACCAGCGGGCAGGTCGCGTCAATCGCCTTGAGCCCTCGCTCTTTGGCCTCCATCTGGACTGCCGGAGACACCCCATGTGCCGAGAACACCACCGTCGAGCCCTCGGGTACCCCGTCGAGCTCCTCGACGAAGATGGCGCCCCGCTCCTCCAGATTCTCCACTACGTGCCGGTTGTGCACGATCTGCTTGCGGACATAAATCGGAGGGCCGTAGGTCTCCAGCGCTTTCTCGACCGTGATCACCGCACGGTCCACACCGGCGCAGTACCCCCGGGGCGCCGCCAGCACGACCTGTTTCGGTCGGCTCGGGGCAGTTGCGTGGGCGGTCTCGGTCACCCGGTCAGTGTAGGTGCTGCTGCCTGCCGCTGGTCGGCCAGCAGATGCCAGGATTGCGGTACTACGCTCACGGCGTGGCCCTGGAATCATCCCCTGAGCACCCGCAACCATTACGGGTGATCGCACGCGCGGTGCGCGGCTGGGTGGAGCGGCTCGGCGCGGTCTGGGTCGAGGCTCAGCTGATTGAGATCAACCGCCGCTCGGGCACCCGGACGATCTTCCTGACCCTTCGCGACAAGTTGGCCGAGGTCTCGGTATCGGTGACAGCCTCACCGACCACCGTAGATTCAGCTGGGCCCTTGACCGAGGGCGCGACCGTGGTGGCCCGGATCAAGCCGACGTTCTACGAGAGTTCCGGTCGGTTCATCTTCGTCTGCGATGCGATCACTCCGATCGGCGAGGGACGGCTGCTCGCCCGGCTCGAGCAGACCAAGCGCCTGCTCCAGGCAGAGGGGCTCTTCGAGCGCTCACTGAAGAAGTCGCTGCCATTCCTGCCGCAAGCGGTCGGGCTCGTCACCGGAGAGGGCAGCGCAGCGGAACGCGACGTTATGGAGAACGCGCGCCGGCGCTGGCCGGCCGTACGAATTGTCACCCGATACGCACTGGTCCAGGGACCACAGGCGTGCGAGCAGGTCATCGCCGCGGTGCAGCACCTCGACCGTCACCCCGCGGTGGACGTCATCGTCATCGCCCGCGGTGGCGGCTCTGTGGAGGACCTCCTTCCCTTTTCCGACGAGGGCCTGATCCGCGCCGTAGCCGCCTGCCGTACGCCGGTGGTGAGCGCCATCGGGCACGAGTCAGACAGCCCTATCCTCGACCTGGTCGCCGACTACCGCGCGTCGACACCGACTGATGCCGCGAAGCGGGTAGTCCCCGACGCTGCCGACGAAAGGGCTCGTGTGCAGCAGGCTCGGCAGCGGATGGTCCAGGCCGTCTCCCGAGTGGTCGGCCGCCAACAGGAGCTGCTTGACGGACTACGTTCGCGTCCGGTACTTACAGATCCGACTGCAACGTTCGGTCGACGTTACGAGCAGCTGACCGAACTCAGGCATCGCGCCAATCGGGCCATCGCATCGACGGTCGATCGCGAGTCCGCCCTGGTCGGGCACCACCTGGCGCGGATACGAGCGATGTCGCCGCAGGCCACGCTTGAGCGTGGCTACTCGATCCTGCTGGCTCCGGACGGCGTCGCGGTCCGATCGGTCGACCAGGTCAACGTCGGGGATGATGTTGTGGCCCAACTGGCAGATGGGCAGCTGGCGGTCAAGGTGATGCAGCGGAGACCGCGAGGAGGAGCATGACGGATCCAGTCAAAGCGGAGACGCTCAGCTACGAGCAGGCGCGCGACGAGCTCGTGCTCGTCGTTCAGCGGCTGGAGTCAGGCGGCGCCTCGCTCGAAGAGTCACTTGCGCTGTGGGAGCGCGGTGAGGAGCTGGCTGCGATTTGCCAGGCCTGGCTTGACGGCGCTAAAGCAAAGGTGGACGGCGCTCGAATGAAGGAGCCCGCTACTACCGACGAGCCTTGAGGCGCCCGTGGCTCAGCCGCTGCTGGAGAGGGTTGAGACGTAGGCCTCCAATGCCTCGTAGGGCAGATCAGCTGATACCACGGTGGTTGCGCTCGGGCCATGCAGCACCAGCGATCTCGTACGGCCGTCGGGGCTGACCAACCGCTGCCAGGTCTGGCCGGCAATAACACTGTTTCCGTCGGGGGTTCCGGCCCTGGACTGCTGATCGACCAGATCTCGAGGCCGGATATCGCCCTGATTGAGATCGACGAACACGTCGTCTGGGCTGAGGAATCCGATCTGCCATAGGTTTCGCGGCGACGCTTCGCCATTGAGGTGTGGCTCCCCCATTGGCACCCAGGAGACACGCGTGGCCCGCCACCCTTCGGGAAGGTTAGCGGGCGCAAGGACCTCGAACGGGGCCTCCTTACGCGCCGTAGCGAGCGCGGGTTTCCAGTCGACCTCCTTGACGGGATGGTCATCCGGGACGTTGGTGAAGATGATCGTGATCACCACAAGCGGGATCAAGATCAAAGCGAGCGAGCGGATCATGTCGCCCACTGTCGCCTGTCGGGTCGTACGCGCCACGTCCCTATCTTCCCAGAGCGCGCCAACCGATCGTTCTCTGCTCGCGCGGCGCCCCTGGAAGCTGGTGCCGTCGTCACTCTTCGCGAAACGAAGAGCGCATTTCACTCATCCCTCCTCCGATCACCAACGGGCGCCTACCGACGCTCGCAGAGCCGTTCTCTGCTCCCGCGGCGCTGGCAGAGCATTACGATCTCGGCCGTCCGGGACACTGTTCTCGATGGAAAGCATTCAGACCATCGCGCGCCACAACGGCCCGCGAGGCGAAGTCGTATTGCGACGCCGGCTCGGCCCGGGTCTCAGTGTCGAGGAGCTGATCATCGACGGCGCGTTCGCCATGGACAGCAGGGACAGCTCCACGGAATCCCTGCTGGGCGAACTCGCAGTGCCGAGCGGTCGGGCAGGGCGAGTGCTGGTCGGCGGGCTGGGATTGGGCTACACCATTGCGGCGATCTCGGCCACAAACGTCAATCTGATCGATGTGGTGGAGATCGAGCAGTGTTTGATCGACTGGGCGTACCAAGGAGTCACGGCGACGCTGGCCGCAGTGGCCTCGGACCCGCGGGTCCGCCTGTACGCCGCAGATGTCAGGCTCGTCCTCGAGGGCTCGGGCGATGGACCGATCGGGCCCTGGGATGCAATCGTGCTCGACGTGGACAATGGGCCTGAGTTCCTGATCCATGCGGAGAACCGGGCACTCTATACCGAGGCTGGTCTCCGCACGGCGTACGCTCAGCTGGCTGCCGCTGGCACTCTCGCGATCTGGTGCCAGGGTCCTGCGCCGCTCCTGCGAGAGGTGCTGGAACGAATTGCACCCTCCGTACGCGAGCAGATCATCGAAGTCACCCGCGGTGAGCGCAGCTCTCCGTATGCGATCTACACGGTATCCAGGCCCAAGGACTCGCTCAGAGCGGCTAGGTAAGAATGTGCCCATGACTCAGTCAACTGATGCGGGCGATTATCGCGTCGAGCGCGACACCATGGGCGAGGTGAGAGTGCCCGCCGAGGCCTTGTGGCGGGCGCAGACGCAGCGCGCCGTTGAGAACTTTCCGATCTCCGGCGTGCCGATCAATTCCGAGTTGATCGCCGCCCTCGGACTGATCAAAGAGGCGGCGGCCAAGACCAACGCCGCACTCGGCGTCTTGAGCCAAAACTACGCCGACGTGATCGAGAAGGCTGCGAGCGAAGTTGCCGCGAACTTGCATGATGCCGAGTTTCCGATCGACGTCTTCCAGACTGGATCGGGCACTTCGAGCAACATGAACGCCAACGAGGTAATCGCGTCCCTTGCCACAGCACTGCTGGGCGAAGACGTACATCCCAATGATCACGTCAATGCGTCACAGTCCAGCAACGACGTCTTCCCCAGCGCCATTCATATCGCGGCAACGCACGCCCTGGTCAATTCGTTGTTGCCGTCGTTGCGTCATCTGGAAGCGGCGCTCAGCCTCAAGGCCACCGAGTTCGCCGAGGTGGTCAAGTGTGGTCGTACCCACTTGATGGATGCCACGCCGGTCACGCTTGGCCAGGAGTTCGGCGGTTACGCCGCGCAGATACATCACGGCATCGAGCGGGTGAGGTCGTCATTACCGCGAATCGCAGAACTGCCTCTCGGTGGAACGGCGGTGGGCACGGGGATCAACACCCCACCCGGCTTCGCCACCTCGGTGATCTCAATGATCGCGGACAAGACGGGTCTGCCGCTGACTGAAGCACGTGATCATTTCGAGGCGCAGGGGGCCCGCGATGGCCTCGTCGAAGCCTCAGGCGTACTGCGGACGATCGCGGTCAGCCTGCACAAGATCGCCAACGACCTGCGATGGATGGGTTCGGGCCCTCGCGCTGGGCTCGGCGAAATCGTCCTACCCGACCTACAGCCCGGATCCTCGATCATGCCCGGCAAGGTCAATCCGGTGATCTGCGAGGCAACACTGATGGTCTCCGCCCAGGTGATCGGCAACGACGCCACGGTCGCGTTCGCGGGTGCGAGCGGCAACTTCGAGCTCAATGTGATGCTTCCAGTTATGGCGCGAAACCTGTTGGAGTCGATCCAGCTGCTGGCCAACGTGAGCCGGCTGCTCGCCGATCGATGCGTGCTGGGCATCAAGGCAAACGTCGAGCACAGCAGGGCTCTCGCCGAATCCTCACCGTCAATCGTCACGCCGCTGAACCGCTACATCGGCTACGAAAACGCTGCCGCGGTCGCCAAACAGGCCCTCAACGAAGAAAAGACCATCCGTGAGGTGGTCATCGAGAACGGCTACGTCGAAAACGGCACTCTCACCGAGGAGCAGCTCGATGTGGCTCTCGACGTTCTTGCCATGACCCGTCGGCCGGCCTGAGCA
>DASUYM010000181.1:0-7375 GCA_036377435.1 Propionibacteriaceae bacterium | reverse complement strand
CCGACCGCCGCTTCGAGGAAGCCGCGGCAACCCTGGGTGCGCGGCCGGTGACCGTCTTTAGACGGATCACCTTGCCTCTCATCCGGCCAGGCATCGCAGCCGGAGCCGTGCTCGCCTGGGCTCGGGCCCTCGGCGAGTTCGGCGCGACGATCACGTTCGCCGGAAGCTTTCCCGGCACCACGCGCACCATGCCGCTCGAGATCTATCTCGCGCTGGAAACCGATCCTGGAGCTGCACTGTTGCTCTCGGTGCTGCTGCTCGGGGTCTCGGTTGCTGTACTGGTTCTGCTTCGGGATCGCTGGGTGAGCCGGTGGTAACGGAGCTCTCTGCCGATCTTGGGGTTCGTTGTGGCGATTTCACACTGGACCTCGGACTACGGATAGCAGCCGGAGAGGTGGTCGCGCTGCTTGGCCCGAACGGCGCCGGCAAGTCCACTGCCCTGCGCGCCTTGGCAGGGCTGCTTCGGCTGACGTGGGGACAGATCACGATGGCTGGCCGGGTAGCGGCAGACCCAGTGTCGGGCCTCCATCGAGCGCCGCACGAGAGGCCCATCGGGGTGGTCTTTCAGGACTATCTGCTGTTTCCGCACCTGACCGTGCTCGACAATGTCGCGTTCGGGCCGCTGGTGCGGGGATTGGATAGGGCGGAGGCGCGGCGGCGTGCTGCGGTGTGGCTCGCTCGCGTGGGCATGACCGACCTGGCGAATGCAAAGCCGCGGGCCTTGTCTGGGGGTCAGGCCCAACGAGTGGCGCTGGCCCGCGCTCTCATGGCCGAACCCCGCCTGCTCCTGCTGGATGAGCCTCTGGCCGCGCTCGACGCCAAAACACACCTGCTCGTACGCGCCGAGGTGCGTCGACACTTGGGCGACTTCCCTGGCGCGACACTTCTCGTGACTCACGACCCGATAGACGCAGCCGTCCTCGCCGATCGACTGGTGGTGATTGAGCACGGCAGGGTGGTGCAGCAGGGCCTGCCGCAGGAGGTAGCGCGCCGCCCGCGTACCGATTACGTCGCCAGGCTCGTCGGTCTCAATTTGCTGGCTGGACGTGGCCAAGGTCATCGAATGCTCATGCCCACTGGAGGCACGGTCGAGCTGGCTGAGTCAGCTTTCGGCGATGTCTATGTCGCTTTCCGCCCCGCCGCTGTGTCGCTTTTCGTCCACCGTCCCGACGGATCCCCCCGCAACCTCTGGGCTGGCCGCATTGCTGCCCTCGAGCCCCACGGCGAAGGCGTGCGCGTGGAGATCGCCGAAGCGCCCGACACTAAGTCGAGCATCCTGGCCGAAATCACGCCATCAGCGGTCGCCGACCTGGAGTTGCTGCCCGGGAGCCACGTATGGGCAGCCGTCAAGGCCTCCGACATCGAGGTCTACTCGTCCTAGCTGCGAGCGCCGGGAATCGCGCGCCGCCGCACGGAGGAGGAGAGCGCGGAGGCGTTCTTTCCTCTGCGAGCGACGACGACGGCGGCGGATTTTACGCGCGATGCGCGAGCAGCTCAAAATAGGGGGCGTGGGTTTGCGCGAACTCTTCCTCCCGATGCTTGGCAACTGGACAGGCGTGGAGCAGCAGGCCGCTGCACCCTGGACTCCGGCGACCACGGCGAGGGCCATGATCGTCTTCAAGCTCGATGTCGTTGATCAGGTCGTCGTGCAGGACTACCGGCAGGTGAGAGCTGACCAGGCGGAGTTCTCCGGGCACGGAGTGTTCATGATCGACAGGACTGTTGCGACTTCTCCTGCTCAACAGGAGCCCGTCCTTTGGTGGTTCTTCGACTCCGATGGCTATCCGCCGCAGCCGGCGCACGGCGGCTGGCACGACGGCGAACTGATCTTGGAGAAGATCACGTCACGGGGAATCGCCGAGCATCGTTTCGCGATCGCCGACGGGCAACTCAGCTACCGGATTCGCGTACGCGCAGACCAAGCCACCGAGCAGCAGGACTTTCTAAGCGGGACATACCGACGTTTCAGTGGGCACTGACTCCCGGCTGCCGTCCCGGCGCGCCGCGGACTCAGACAAAGCAGATGGTGAGCTGATACCCGCTGGACGGATCGCCGGTCACGGTAGGCATCTGCAGGTCGTATCCATCACCGAAGACGTTGTCAGTCTTCAAGCTGACCCGGCTCATGTTGCTGAGGCTTTGTACATAGCCACTGGTCGCATAGACCGCCTGACACGTGGCTTCGGGTAGGGCTATCTGCGATGTCGCGATCTTGTTCGCGCTGTCTGTTGCTTTAGCCAGACTGGGGTAGACCTCGAAGTGGAGGTGTGGCCAGCGGCCCGAGTAGCAGGCAGGAAAGATCGTGGTAAAGCTCACCTGGCCGCGGTCGTCGGTGTCCTGGACGCCGCGGAGGTAGTTCTCGCCGGTAACGCCTTGGGAGTAGAGGGAATATCTGCCTTCCCGGTCGCAATGCCAGATGTAAATGGCACCACCAGCCAGAGGCGCCTTGTCGTTGGCAAAGTCCTTGATGGTCATGGTGATGCTGAGCGGCACACCTTCGGCCTTGGTGGTGCTGGATCCGAAGCTCGAGGTGATGTCGCGGCGTACGATGCCACTCTGAGTCAGCACGTTCGCCCCATGTGAACCATCTCCCGGATAGGGACCGCCAGTTTCCTCAGGAAGTTCGCCGTTCGCGGTGTCGCTGGTCTGCGTACCCTCCGGCGCACCACTACCTGGCCGGCCGGGTGGTCGGCCGCCAGCTGGGGAGTTCGCATCAGCAGTGCTCGTGTCGCTCGCGCACGCCCCGAGTGTGATCAGACCGGCGCCTGCGAGCCCAACGCCGGCAACCAGCTTGAGCATGCCGCGCCGGTGCAGGAGCCGTGGGAGGTCGTAGTCGAGGCCACGATCATGGTTCTCGAGATCGTTCTCACGGTGGTTCACACGCATCGTGATCAACTCTTTTCCTCATCGGAATTCGCTTGCTGAGGGCGCTCTGCGGTTAAGGCTAGAGCCGCGCTCCGGCTCGGCCAGACCAAATTGGCCCATTCATACGGCAAGCACAGATGCTCACAACCCATACACAGTGTTCGTCAGACAGCCGAAGCAGAATTGAGCCCGTGGCCACGATCGATGTCCGGGAGGGAACCTTCAGGGGTGGGCTGCCGTACCTCGCGGTGGGCTCGGGCGAGCCGTTGCTCTACCTGTGCGGATCGACGTCAAGCCACCGAAACCCGAGACCGGGACTGGAGCGAACTGTCGCCCTGCGAACGGTGAACCCTCTGGCCCGTGCCGGCTTTGAGGTCTACTTCACCAACCGCTGGCCTGGGATGTCCCCGGACATCACCTTTGGGGAAGTCGCCGAACGGCATGCCGAGGCGATTCTTGACCACTTCGGAAAGCCTGTGGATGTGCTGGGCCACAGCACGGGCGGATCTTTGGCACTCCAGCTGATCGCGGATCGCCCTGATGTGGTGCGCAAGGCCGTGGTCGCCAGCGCAGCGTACACGCTCGGCCCAGTGGCCAAGCGTGACCAGCTCGAACAGCTCCATGCGCTCGAGACGACCGGTCGCTACTCCGCCGAGGCCATCGTGGACGGGCTAAACGGCTTCATCCGTTCCCGCCGGGTTCGCACCTTGCTCACACCGCTCGGGATGGTGGCCGCCAAGCTCATCACCGTCGAGAACACGACTGATGCGATCGCCATGCTGCGTGCCGAGGACGCCTTCGACGTTCGTGATCGGCTCGGCGACATCCAGACCGAGACACTGGTGATATGTGGTGCACAGGACTACTTCTGGACGCCGGAGATGTTTGCAGAGACGGCGTTTCGGCTGCCGCACGGAAAGCTGATCATGTATCCCAGCCGCGGCCATGCTGTCGTCACTGCTCGGGAGTTCTTCCGAGACGTCACGGCCTTTCTTCGCGGCCAAGTCACGTAGCCTTACACGGTGGCACGACTCGATTCGGTCAACCTGGGCCACCCGAGACCAAACCCCCACAAGGACAGCGGGTGGACTGGCATCGGGAAGCGGCCGACTCTTGAACCGGTAGAGGTGCGTGCACCAGGCCCGAGGATGACCGGTCTGGGCAGTGGGCTGGTTGGGGATTTCATCGGCGACGGAAAGCATCACGGCGGCGACGAGCAGGCCGTATACGCCTTCCAGCGGGAGGACCTCGACGCGTGGGAGCGCCAGCTTGGACGCGAGCTGCCCAATGGTTTCTTCGGCGAGAACCTCACCACGATCGGACTCGAGGTCAACGGCGCCCGCCTGGGTGAGCGCTGGCGCGTGGGTAGTGAGGTAGTCCTTCAGGTGACCACTCCGCGCATCCCGTGTTCGACCTTCCGCGGCTGGGTGGGTGAGAAGGGCTGGGCGCGGACGTTCACCGCGGCCGGTCGCCCGGGCGCGTACCTCAGTGTGATCACTCCAGGCACCATCAAAGCGGGTGATCCGATCGAGGTCGTACGTCGCCCGGATCATGATGTGACGATCTCCATGGCCTTCCGCGCTACCACGACCGAGCGAGCCCTGCTGCCTCGCCTCTTGGAGGCGGGCGACGATCTTGATCCGGCGTTGCGGCGCGCCGTTGACTCATCGTCATTGGTCACACTGGATTGAGCGAGCGCGCGTCGGATCACCAGCTGGAGGTTTCGACCCCGGGAATACCCGGCCGGAGCTGAGCGTTTGGCTTTTGACCGGGGGTGGCCGACGAGCTAGCCTTGACGATTGTGTTCGGGCTTGCCCGACACTTTGTGCGTGCCCGAATGTCTAGTGCCGGCGGTGTTCGCACGCCGACCCACCGGAAACTCCGAGGGTCGCAGCCACTCAAGCTGAAAGAAAAGAGATACAACGCGGTGCCCACAATTCAGCAGCTGGTCCGTAAGGGCCGCGAGGACAAGGTGAGTAAGACCAAGACGCCTGCGCTCAAGGGTTCGCCTCAGCGTCGGGGCGTGTGCACGCGCGTGTACACGACGACCCCGAAGAAGCCGAACTCCGCGCTGCGGAAGGTCGCTCGTGTCCGGCTGTCCTCCGGAGTCGAGGTCACCGCATACATCCCAGGTGTTGGCCACAACCTCCAGGAGCACTCGATGGTATTGGTCCGCGGGGGGCGGGTGAAGGATCTGCCCGGCGTCCGGTACAAGATCATTCGTGGCTCGCTGGACACTCAGGGTGTGAAGAACCGCAAGCAGGCACGTAGCCGTTACGGCGCGAAGAAGGAGAAGTAATGCCTCGCAAGGGCCCGGCCCCGAAGCGCCCGGTGATCGCCGACCCCGTGTACGGGTCGCCGCTGGTCAGCCAGCTTGTCAGCAAAATCCTGCTGAACGGTAAGAAGACGGTCGCACAGGACATCGTCTACACCGCGATGGAGGGGACGCGCACCAAGACCGGCGTTGATCCAGTCCAGACCCTGAAGCGTGCCCTTGACAACGTCCGGCCGTCGCTGGAGGTCAAGAGTCGCCGCGTTGGTGGTGCGACGTACCAGGTCCCGGTCGAGGTCAAGCCTGCTCGCGCGACCACGTTGGCGATGCGCTGGTTGGTGAGCTTCGCCCGGCAACGCCGCGAGAAGACCATGGCCGAGCGGCTGATGAACGAGATCCTCGACGCCTCGAACGGGCTCGGCGCCGCGGTCAAGCGCCGCGAGGACACCCACAAAATGGCTGAGGCGAACAAGGCCTTCGCCCACTACCGCTGGTAACTGACCCACTTGTCAGAACCCAGTTGACCTTTAACCGACCTCGGTTCTGACAACTCAGAAAGACCCACATGGCTGTCGACATTAAGACCGACCTGTCCAAGGTCCGCAATATCGGGATCATGGCCCACATTGACGCGGGCAAGACCACGACCACCGAACGCATCCTCTTCTACACCGGAATCAACTACAAGATCGGTGAGGTGCACGAGGGTGCCGCCACCATGGACTGGATGGAGCAAGAGCAGGAGCGGGGGATCACCATCACCTCCGCCGCTACGACCTGCCATTGGAAAGATCACCAGATCAACATCATCGACACTCCCGGGCACGTCGACTTCACCATCGAGGTGGAGCGGTCCCTGCGGGTGCTTGATGGAGCGGTGGCCGTCTTCGACGGCGTCGCCGGCGTAGAGCCACAAAGCCAGACCGTGTGGCGTCAGGCTGACCGCTATCGCGTGCCCCGTATCTGCTTTGTCAACAAGCTCGACCGTACGGGCGCGAGCTTCGAGCACTGCGTGGAGACGATCAAGAACCGGCTCAATGCCATACCCGCTGTGGTGCAGCTGCCGATCGGTTCAGAAGCGAACTTTATCGGCGTCATCGACCTGATCAAGATGCGCGCCCTTACGTGGCGCGGTGAGACCAAGATCGGCGAAGATTACACAGTCGAGGAGATCCCCGCCGAACTTGTTGATCAGGCGCAGGAGGCTCGCCATGCGCTGATCGAGCTGGTGGCCGATCACGACGATCACATGATGGAGGCTTTCCTGACAGACGAGGAGTCGATCACTCCGGAGCTGCTGCAGGATTCGATCCGGCGCGCAGTGCTGGCATCCAAGATCACCGCCGTACTCTGCGGTAGCGCCTTCAAGAACAAAGGCGTGCAGCCTTTGCTGGATGCTGTCATCGCATACCTGCCCTCCCCGCTCGACGTTCCCGCGATCATCGGGTTCAAGCCGGGCGACGAGTCTGTCACGATCGAGCGGCACCCTGCTGATTCAGATCCCTTTGCGGCGCTGGCGTACAAGATCGCGGCCGACCCGCACCTGGGCCGGTTGACCTATATCCGCGTCTACTCAGGAAAGCTTTTGTCCGGCTCGACAGTGTTGAACGCGACCAAGGGACGCCGGGAACGGATTGGAAAGATCTATCAGATGCACGCGAACAAGCGGCAAGAGATCTCTTCCGTCGGGGCCGGCCAGATTGTTGCCGTGATGGGCCTTAAAGACACCACGACCGGTGAGACGCTGTGCGACATGGCAAATCCCATTGCGCTGGAGTCGATGGACTTCCCGGCGCCCGTGATCGAGCAGGCCATCGAGCCAAAGACCAAATCCGATCAGGAAAAACTGGGAATGGCAATCCAGCGACTGGCTGAAGAGGATCCGACCTTCCGCGTCCACACCGACGATGAGACAGGTCAGACGATCATCGCCGGGATGGGCGAGCTGCACCTAGAAATCTTGATCGATCGGATGAAGCGCGAGTTCAGGGTCGGAGCCAATATTGGCAAGCCGCAGGTGGCCTATCGCGAGACGCTGCGGCGTCCTGTCGAGAAAGTTGAGTACACCCATAAGAAGCAGTCGGGTGGCTCAGGCCAGTACGGTCGGGTGATCATCAATGTGGCGCCGCTGCCGGTGGGCTCTGGATATGAATTTGTCAACCAGATCACCGGTGGTCGCATACCCAAGGAGTACATCCCGGCCGTCGACGAGGGCATCCAGGACGCCATGCAATTCGG
>DASUYM010000180.1:0-7983 GCA_036377435.1 Propionibacteriaceae bacterium | reverse complement strand
CTGAGTTGTCTGAACATCGTTGTTCCCTCTCTTCCGTGCCGGGTGTGCTTGGTCAAATCCAGTCGCAGCTTCGACTATGCCGGAGCTATCCCCACATTGTCTGCTTCTGGCCATGGTGAATGTATTGATCATTGTGGTCCTGGGCGATGCGAGCGATCTGAGCCACAATGATGGGTTAGCGAAGACGGCGGGAGGGCGGATGCGCAAGCTTTCTGTCTTCCGCGTCTGTGCGCGGCGCTACCTCGAGCACTCTGTCCGAGAGGGTCGTGTGCAGGTCTCCCTCCGGTACCAAAGTCGCGGCGGGTGACGCTACCTACTGTCGGGCTCGGCCTGAGACTTCACTGGCGATCAAGGAACTCCATCACCTCGGTCTGGTCCACCCCTGGGAACGCCCCCGCAGGAAGGCTAGCCAGCAGCGCGGAGTGCACCCGGGCGCTTGGCCAGCTCGCCTCCTGCCAGCGAGCGGCGAGCCGAGGCGGTGCCAGCGTGCAGCAGGTCGGGTCGGGACAGCGGGACTTCGAGCGCTGCTGGGTGGCGCGGCCCCGGAACCACTTGACGTGCTCGTACGGTGTCCCCACCGACACCGAAAACGCCTCGCGCTCGCTCTGCTCCGCGACCGCAGTGCACCAGAAGGTGCCGCCGGGCGTGTCGGTGTATTGCTGGTACGGCTTGGTCCAGTCAGGCTGCTCGAAGACGCGGCGGGCCGTCCAGAACCGGCAGACCCGCTGGCCCTCGACGGCCCCGGCGCTGTCCTCTGGGAAAGTGACACCGTCGTTGGCGTAGGCCTTGTAGATGACGCCGGCCTTGTTGGTCTTCATGAAGTGCACGGGGATGCCGAGGTGGATGGTAGCCAGATTGGTGAATCGATGCGCTGCCATCTCGTACGAGGTCAGATAGCGATCGCGCAGGTCCTCGACCTCTAGATCCTTGTTGTGTTTGGCTTCTCGCAGGTATGCCACCGCCCAGCGCTGTGGGATCAGCACTGCCGCGGCGAAGTAGTTGACCTCCACCCGCTGTGCGAGGAACTCGGCGTAGTCGACAGGCGGCCGGTGCTGAAGCACCACGTGTCCCATCGCAGCGAGGGAGAGGGTGCGCTGAGCAGCGCCGTCACTGGTCGGCAGAAAGATCCGTCGGCCAGCAAGGTCGGTCACCGACCGCGTCGATTGCGGCAGGTCGGGCACGGTGTGGAGGGTAAAGCCGAGGCGGTCGGCGATCGCATTCACTCGATGCCGGGTCAAAGGTCCGCCGTCGTGATCAACGCCGAGCAACAGGTCGTCAGCCAGTTCCTCGATGGCCGGGAAGTAGTTGTCCGAGGCACGCATCCTGGCCCGCAGATCGGCGTTGGCGCGCCGTGCATACTCAGGGGTGCCGTCGCGCTCGGCGTTGTTCGCGGCAAGCCGCTCGTGCAGGGCCACCAGCGACTCCAGCGCGTCCAGAGGGAGGCGCGGCCCAGCCTTCACCGAAGGGATGCCCAGTTCGGCGAAGGAGTGAGACCGTTGAGCTCGCTCGAGCTTGAGCTCCAGCTCAGCGCGCCGGCTGGGTGCGGCCTCGGCCAGCAGATCGGACAGCCGGCAGTCGAGCGCCTCGGCGAGCGCAGCAAGGGTGGAGACCCTGGCCTCCCGCTTACCGGTCTCGATCAGCGACACGGCTGAAGCGGAGAGTCCGATCCGCTCGCCCAAAGCGTCCAAGGTGAGGCCGCACTTCTTCCGCAGGTGCCTGACGCGCTTGCCGATCACGAGCGGGTCGGGACCGATCGGGTGGTTGACATGGTCGGCGTCGCTCGCTCGTACGGCCACCAGGCGTAATGCCGGTTCCTTGTCAAGATTCGCAAGACTTGACCGGCGGGCGGGCGACTTCGATGTCATACCTCGATCTCAACTCGTAGCGAAGAATTCTGCAAGTGCTCAGATCTGTCAAGAACCGCAGATCTTGAATAGACCAGACTTCCGATTGGCCTACTGAGAAAGACGAGAGTTGTGGCCACGGCAACAAATCGACCGAGGAGCTTCCCATGACAACGCTGCTGCCCGCCACGGAGACGACCGCCCTCACTGCTGAACAGGCGCTCCAGCGCGACTGGGCCACCAACCCACGCTGGGCCGGCATTGAGCGGAGCTACACCTCGGCCGATGTGGTCAATCTGCGTGGGTCCCTGGTGGAGGAACAGACCCTGGCCAAGAACGGAGCGGCGCGTCTCTGGCGGCTGCTGCACGAGCAGACGTACGTCCGTGCGCTGGGGGCGTTGACCGGGAACCAGGCCGTACAGCAGGTCAAGGCCGGACTGCAGGCAATTTATCTGTCCGGATGGCAGGTGGCGGCCGATGCGAACCTGGCTGGCCACACCTATCCCGACCAGAGCTTGTACCCGGCCAACTCCGTTCCGGCCGTGGTGCGCCGGATCAACAACGCGATGATCAGGGCTGATCAGATCGCCTGGGCGAACGGAGAGAACCGCGACCGGCCGGGCGAGCTGATCGTACCGATCGTGGCCGATGCCGAGGCCGGCTTCGGGGGGCCGCTGAACGCGTTCGAGCTGATGAAGCAGATGATCATGGCCGGTGCCGCCGGCGTGCACTGGGAAGATCAGCTCGCTTCGGAGAAGAAATGCGGGCACCTCGGCGGCAAGGTGCTCATTCCCACCCGACAGCACGTCCGGACTCTCAACGCCGCTCGGCTAGCGGCCGACATCATGGGCACCGAAACCTTGATCATCGCGCGCACCGATGCGTTGGGGGCAACCTTGATCACTACCGACGTCGACCCAATGGATAAACCTTTCTGCACTGGAGAACGGACCAACGAGGGCTTCTACCGCGTCCGGTCGGGGCTGGGGCCAGTGCTGGCTCGGGCAAAGGCGTACGCGCCGTACGCCGACCTCATCTGGGTCGAGACGGGCACCCCGGACCTCGGTCTGGCTCGCGAGTTTGCCACCGAGCTGCGCAAGGATTTCCCGGGCAAGATGCTCGCGTACAACTGCTCCCCGTCGTTCAACTGGAAGGCCAGCCTCGACGATCGCCAGATCGCCCAGTTCCAAGATCGACTCGGCGAGCTCGGGTACCGGTTCCAGTTCATCACCCTGGCCGGCTTCCACGCGCTGAACCACGCAATGTTCAGCTTGGCCCGCGGTTACGCCAAGGACGGGATGACCTCCTATGTGGCGCTCCAGCAGGCCGAGTTCGCCGACGAGCCGTACGGCTACACCGCC
Organism: Propionibacteriaceae bacterium; assembly: GCA_036377435.1. GTDB lineage: Bacteria > Actinomycetota > Actinomycetes > Propionibacteriales > Propionibacteriaceae > Microlunatus. Next base: position 4,778 of record DASUYM010000180.1, on the reverse strand, counting down.
ACCCGACACCAGGCGGAGGTCGGCACCGGCTACTTCGACAAGGTCGCCACCGCGCTCAACCCGGCCAGCGAGACGACCGCGCTCGCCGGCTCGACCGAGACCGCGCAATTCCACTGATCATCAGACTTCACCAGGAGATAATCATGACCATCACCGCTGAACCGCCGTCCCGAACCCTGCCCCAATACAGGCACCAGCCCTGGCACACTCCAAACAGCCCGCTAACCAGCCGCCTGAGCGTGCTCGGCAGCATGCAAGACCGCTTTGGGGAAATTCTCACCGAAGAGGCGCTGGACTTCGTCGCCGGACTACACGGCCAGTTCGCCGGTCGGCGCGCCGAACTGCTGGCCATCCGCCGCAGCCGCAACGACCAGAAGCGGCCGTTTCGCTTCCTGCCCGAAACGACAGCGATCCGCGAGGACCCGACATGGCGAGTTGCGTCGCTTGCTCCCGGGCTCGTGGACCGTCGCTGTGAGATCACCGGACCGCCAACCCGCAAGATGACCATCGGCGCGCTCAACTCGGGAGCGCGAGTGTGGATGGCCGATTTCGAGGACGCCACCTCGCCGACGTGGTTCAACATCATCGACGGGCAGCTCAACCTGTACGACGCGATCCGCCGGCAGATCGACTTCACCGAGGCCGACGGCCGGCGCCACCAACTGTCCCGCGAACCGGCAACGATCATGGTGCGTCCGCGCGGCTGGCACTTGACCGAGAACCACCTCGTGATGGACGGTCAGCCGATTCCGGCAGCCTTTGTGGACTTCGGTCTGTTCTTCGTCCACAACGCGCAGACCTTGATCAGCAACGGGCAGGGCCCGTACTTCTACCTACCCAAGCTGGAGTCCCACCTCGAGGCGCGTCTGTGGCACGACGTGTTCGCCTGGTCGGAGGAGGTGCTCGGTATTCCGCACGGCACCATCCGGGCCACCTGCCTGATCGAGACACTTCCAGCCGCGTTCGAGATGACCGAGATCCTCTACGAGCTTCGCGAGTACTCCGCCGGGCTCAACGCCGGTCGCTGGGACTACATCTTCTCCTTCATCAAGAGCTTCGCCGACGACCCGAGCCGGGTGCTGCCGAACCGGGAAGCCATCACCATGACAGTGCCGTTCATGAGGGCGTATACGGAACTGCTGGTCAAGACGTGCCACCAGCGCGGCGCCCACGCCATCGGCGGCATGGCCGCCTTCGTGCCCAGCGGGGCCGACCCGGAGGCGACGTCGGTCGCCCTGGAACGCACACGAGCCGACAAGGCGCGGGAGGCCGGCGATGGCTTCGACGGTTCCTGGGTGGCACATCCCGGCCTTGTGCCCACGTGCACTGAGGTGTTCTCCTCGGTCTTGGGGAATCGGCCACACCAAATCGAGCTGCAGCGCGACGACGTGGACGCCACCGTCGGGCAACTCATGGCGCTGGGCGACATGCCGCGTTCTATCAGCCTGGCAGGCGTACGCACGAACCTGCGCGTCCCGCTGGCGTACCTGTCGGCCTGGGTCGGAGGCCGGGGCGCGGTAGCCATCAACCACCTGATGGAAGACGCGGCCACCGTCGAGATCTCACGGATGCAGATCTGGCAGTGGATCCGTCACGGCGCGCACATGACCGGAGGGATTCCGATCACTCGGGACCTGGTTGCTGCGATGCTGGCCGAGGAGGTCGAGCAAGCGCTCGAAAATACCGATCCCGATGAGCGCTGGCAGGTCACGGCGGCCCGCAACATCCTCGAGCACGGCTGTCTGGGTGAGGGCGTCCCCTCGTTCGTGACCAGCTACGGCTACAGCCACTATCTGGCAGGCCGCCCCTGACCCATCGGGCTTCATCCGACCGCCCTCGCCACCTGCCCAACGCGTGGTGCCATTGCTACGTCGACGCCGGCCTTCGGGGTGGGAAGGGTCGCTCCGGTCGAGTCAACCTGGGCCATGATCACGACGGCCGCGCCGTAAGGACACCGCATTCACACCGTCATCCGGGAGAGAACGTGCCGGCGAACGCGCCGAGCTGGTCCCTGTCCGCCTTGCGGATGGCAGACCTGATTCCGGACCAAGCAGCCGCACGGGACCGGTCATCCGGTGCTCGGACACCAGTCTCACGATCGCGCGGTGGGAGCGATACGCTCACGGACCCCGGCGATACGACCACGCGCGAACCAGATCCGCCGTATGGGTACGCAGGCCGCTGCCCGACGCGCCGTTCGGGACCGCCTCCTGGTAGTACCTGCGGCCTGTGGCCGCAGGATGAGTTACCTCTGCCGGCCAGGAATGCCCAGTTCACGACCTCGGTAGAACGCCTCCTGGGCATCGAGCACATAAGGCGCCATTGCTTGGCGGCGCCTCTTCTCGGCCTCTGAGTCCCGCCAGGCGTCGCATGATTCCTTTGAATCCCAGAAGGAGACGCCAATGATTTCTTGGCCATCCTCTGACCAATAGGCGTAGGCACGAGCCAAGCCCTCCGGATATGGATTCGGTTGCCACACGCGTTCGAAGTCGTCCAACGCACCCGCTCGTATCTTCCGGGTCGTCATCCAAACGAAGTACTCCATTATTGCCTCCTTGTACCGTTTCTCGTCGTTGGCACCCGAACGCAGCAGGCTCACTGCGATCATCGCACCAATGACCCGGGACTCCGAGCGGGTGCACACTGAGTTCGTGGCCAATACGGCGACTTACATCGTGGTCACCGCATTGAGCCATGCCGGACTCGTCCGCGACCATAACGAGGACAGCCTCGTTATTGGCCAATGGACCTTATGTGCCGCAGAAACGCAGACGCCACAGACTCTTGTCTTTCCGATTGCGAACACATTGGTCGTTGCCGTTGCGGACGGTCTCGGCGGACATCCTGGCGGTGATGTTGCAAGCTCACTTGTGGTTCGGGAGCTGGCACGCGCGGCACCGACACTCGACAGCGAACTTAGACTGCAGGATGTTCTGAATGCCTGCAACAGGGCCCTTTACGATATCGCCGCAGATGAGCCGATGCTGATGGCAATGGGCACGACGGTCGCCGGTGTGCTGCTCACATCCGATCAAGTATTCGCGTTCAACATTGGAGACAGTCGGGTCTACACGCATGGGCCTGACGGACTTCGACAGGTCAGTGTAGATGACAGTCCACCGCTGGCTCCTGGCCAGGAACACACCGTTATCGTCACCCAAACCCTTGGTGGAGGATTCACCTACGCGGATGTTGAACCACATGTGTCGGCATTTCCGCAGTCGACCGACGTGCGCTGGCTTATCTGCAGTGATGGACTCTCCGACCTGGTACGCAACGAGACTCTGAGTGATCTACTCCAAGAGTCCGAGGACAGTCGGGCCGCCTTCGAGCTATGGAAGGCAGCGATAGAGGCTGGCGGTCGTGACAACATCACGCTGGCTCTCGTCCGAGTCGCCAGCTGATGTACTGCGGCCAGGATTGCAGGTCGCGCATCTCGACGAACTAAAGTTCAGCGCTGAGCGGGCCAATGAGTTCGATTTGCCGCATAGGTCTAATCCCATGACGCACAGAGATGAGTCTCGCCCATGCGAGTGCGTCGCGACGGCGCACACCACGCACGAAGGAGCTGATCGATGGACCAACCAACCGCGGAGCAAGCGCTACGCCAGCTCGAGCCGCTCGTCGGCGAGTGGACCTTCGAGGCGAAATGGCCCGACGGAGAGCCATGGCCAGGCGGCGGAAGGGTCACCTTCGATTGGCACGCCTCAGGAGCACATCTGATCCAGCGTGGCACAGCCGAGCTACCCGAGGCGCCCGACAACGTGTCGATCATCGGATGCGATGCGGCAAACGGGACGTACTTCCAGCTGTACTCCGACGAGCGCGGCGTCTGCCGTGTCTACGAGATGGCCATTGGCAACGACGAGTGGAGGCTCTGGCGGGAAGGCGAGCCGTTCTCCCAGCGCTTCGCAGGCACCTTCAGCGACGACGGGAACACGATCATCGGACGCTGGGAGATCGCCGAAGACGGCGTCAACTACACGACCGACTTCGACCTCATCTATCGCAGAGTCGACACCTAACACCGGCGGGTCTAGATCGGGCGAGTCAGCCTGTTGCTGAGCTGAGCCGCGTGGTAGGCGCTGACCTTGGGATCTTGCAGCTGCTCAAGATCGCCACCGAGCGACGACCACCTCGCTCGTCCACGCTCAGAATCCGTGCAGCACATCACCTTGGGCGTGATTTTGAGAATCTTGCGCCCCAGGCAAGCGGCCACGGGGCAAGCGTGGCTGCCCGCGGTCCATTGCGGCACATAGTTTCCTACAGAGCGCCTGCAGGGTTGAAGGCGGCAAGCTACGCTGCCGCGTGGGCCAACGGAAGTCGAGCGACAAAGTCGCCCGCAGAGACCTGACGCAGCCCGCACACCAATCCCGCAGAGAGAGGTGCTCCATGCCAGCCGACGCCTCCCCGGACGCCGTGATGTCGGAGGGTGCGGCCAGCGGCGGGCCGCTGACTCGACGGTGGTTCCTCACTTACGTCGTCGCAGCACCGGTGCTCACTGTTGCCGCCGGCAACCTCGGTGGCTTCATAGCACCAGGCGCGGCACATGCCGTCGTGCCGAGCCCGCCGCAGCCGGAGAACATCACCGACTTGGGCGAGGTCATGATGGCGGCAACGAGGGCCGCTCAGCACCTTCTCGTGCTCGAGGTGACGCCGGAGAACCGGATCGTCTTCCGGGTGCCGCGTGCTGAGGTCGGCCAGGGCATCACGACCGCACTCGCCATCATGGTCGCCGACGAGATAGACGCGCGCCTAGCTGACGTCGACGTTCCGTT
>DASUYM010000179.1:0-10541 GCA_036377435.1 Propionibacteriaceae bacterium | reverse complement strand
AAACGAACTGGATCGTTTCGAGTCGCTGCTCACCGACCTTCTGGAGATCTCCCGCTTCGATGCGGGGGCGGCCGTGCTCACCCTTGAGGAAGTCGATCTGCGCGATCTGGTGCGGCGAGTGGTCGAGACCAATGCGCGGCTCGCCGAGACTAATCACACCGAGATCACCGTGCACGCGAGCGGCGAGGCAAAAGTCGAGGTTGACACCCGCCGAATCGAACGAATCCTGCGCAACCTCCTTGTCAACGCAATCGAGCACAGCGAGGGCCATCCGATCGACATCTTGATCGAAGGTGATGAGGTCGCAGTGGCGGTCGCGGTTCGTGACCATGGCGTGGGGTTCGAAGCCAGTCAGGCCAGGCAGGTGTTCCACCGTTTCTGGCGCGGCGATGCGGCGCGAGCACGGACGGTCGGCGGAACGGGCCTCGGCCTTGCGATCGCCATGGAGGACGCGAACCTCCATGGCGGCTGGCTGACGGCATGGGGCCGGCCGGCCATGGGCGCCCAGTTTCGACTCACCCTGCCACGGAAGGCCGGAGCGATCCTCGAGACCTCACCGCTTCCGCTGGTGCCGCGCGACCTGGTCGGCCCTGGCGGCACCAGGCTAGACGGCCTTGAGGCGCCGGCGCCCCTGGCACTGACATCGAGGGCGTCGCCATCGTCCCCCCCACGACCATCAACAGCTGCGGAAACAACCGTGAGCCCATCGTGAAGAGGACCCAGCGTCATCTCGTGGGCATCCTCATCATCCTGGTCGCCGGCATCCTGGGTATGGCCGGCTGCGTGAGCGTCCCCACCTCGGGTCCGATAGAGAAGGTGGTGGAGGGTCAGCAACCTACGTGCCAGAACTGCGTAAACGTCGAAGTCGCGCCCCCTGCGTCCGGTGCGGAGGCCCGCGAGATTGTCGAGGGCTACCTGCGGGCGACCTCCAACTATCAGCCGAACTACACCGTGGCCAAGCAGTTTCTGACTCGGATGGCTGCCGAGAAGTGGAGCCCGGAGAAGGGAGCCTCGATCTATCGAGGTTCATTGCGTGCGACCGGGCCAGCCAGGGTCAATCTCTCCGGTCGGCTCGTAGGCTCCCTCGGGGAGGACCGCACCTACACCGCGGAAGACCAAAAACTGAGCCAAAACTTCGACCTCAAAAAAGAGAACGGTGAGTGGCGGATCAATACCCTTCCGGCGGGATTGTGGGTTGACGAGTTCTACTTCGCACGCTTCTACCAGACCTACGATCTGTACTTTGTCAGTAGCCGACCCTCGCTGGTTCCCGACCCGATCTATCTTCCCGTGCTGCGCAACCCTGCAAATGCCGCATCTGCCTTGATGAAGGCCTTGCTCAACGGACCTTCGAAGTGGCTGAAGCCTGCAGTCTCAACCGCGATCCCGCCCAATACGACGCTGAGCGTGGACTCGGTGACAATCACAGACGGCATTGCCGAGGTGCCGCTCAGTGATTCGGTACTCGCTCTGCCAGATCCGCAGCGAAGTCTGCTAGCCGCTCAAATTGTGTACACCCTCAAGCAGGTTGGCGGAGTTAAGGGCGTTTTGATCAAGGTGAACCAACAGCCGTACCGGGTGCCTGGGAGCGACCCGAAGAGCTTGATGATTTCGGTTGATGCCATTCCTCAGGAGATGGACCCGATCCCGTTTGTGGCGGGCGAGCAACCCTACGCAGTCCAGGATGGGGAGATCAAGCAGGTAACGACAACCTCCGATCGGCCGACGGTCAGCCGGCTCGCCAGACCGTTGGGCGGCGGAGCGTACGACGTCGATGCAGTAGCTGTCTCGGCCGCGAACACCGATGTCGCCTTTACCACGAACGACAGGACGATGCTTCGTCGTGCGCCACTTGCGAAGGGGGAACCAACCCTCCTGCTGCGCGGGGTCAGCGACCTGCTCAGGCCGCAGTTCACCAGATATGGCGAGATCTGGGACATCGGGCGCCAAGACGACCGGCAGTGGCTCTGGGTGTTACCCGCGGGCAAGAAATTTCCATCGCGGCTCGACTTGCCAGTGCTGGGAGACCGCATGGAAGTGAGGGCGTTCAAGATCTCACCCGACGGCACCCGGATAGCCTTGGTTCGTCGTACTGAGTCTGCGACGGCGACCACGTACGAGCTCGGTCTCGCCCGAATCATCCGGGCTGATAGCAGTATAAGGATTGAAGGCTGGCGGTCGCTCGACACAGCGCAAGCCAACTTGCCGCAGATCGCACGGATCGCCGATGTCGCGTGGCTCGATGCCACTGAGCTGATGGTGTTGGGAGCCGCGGGGGCCGCCGACGCCCCGTATGCCCCGTTCCGGGTGGTGGAGGATGCGTCGCGGATCACCAGCGAGGGTGACCCTGAAAACTGGGATGCTCTCGAGCTCGCTGTACTGCCCCGGACACAGGGCGCAATCATCGTCGGCGGTCGCGGCCAAACCTGGAAGGACAATGGCAGCCAGTGGGTGCCTTTCGTGGACAAGGTCAGCACCATCGCCTATCCCGGCTAGGTGCGAATGACTGTCCACAGATTGCAGAGCGCTAGCCGATCCTGAGGTCGGAAACCGACAGACTCAGCCGGTGAGCTTAGAGCAGTGGCTGGCAGCAGCGGGTGACCTGTTACTCGGCGCCAGATGCCATGGCTGCGGGTGTCCTTGGTGGGGTGTCTGCCCTGGCTGTCGGCTGCAGCTGGCCAGCCGACGTCCCTTCTTCACGGCTCCAGTTCCCTGCCCCGACGGATTCCCGGTCACGGTCACGTCGTCGGTATACGACCCGATCCTGCGCAGGGTGATCAACGCGCACAAGGAGCGGCAGGCGCTGACGCTGACCAGTTTTCTCGCCGAGCGGTTGGCACTGAGCGTGCGTGCGTTGCTGGCGAGCGAGCCGTACGCCCTCGGTGCCAGCAGGATTGTCCTGGTGCCGATCCCTTCAGCAGCACGAACGGTCCGTCGGAGGGGTTTCGATGCCACCGCCTCGATGGCACGGCTTGCGGCGCGCCGGCTCCGGATGCGGTACCCCGTGACGGTGCGATCGGCGCTGACTCAGGCACGGCGGGTGGCCGATCAGGCTGGCCTGCGCGCAGCAGCCCGCCAGGAGAACCTCGCCGGTGCCTATCGGCTGCGGAGACCGATCACGACCGGTGCAGCTGTGCTCGTCGACGATCTAGTGACCACCGGCAGCAGCCTAACCGAGGCTGCGCGGGTGCTCCGAGCGGCCAGGATCCCGGTATTGGGTGCAGCAACGGTGGCGGCCACGATACGCGTACGGCCCCCGAAGTCGCCTCACATCGGCGACTCTGGTGGTCTGCTGTTCGCGGACTGAGAACTCAGTGAGGATCCCCAAGAACCGGTAGAAATACCGGGTGACAAGGATTAGCGTCTGGTACATGGCGCTTGCGCACCAGGGGGATTTCAGGTCAGTCCGGAATCAGGGTGCGTCGAGTGCCTTCGTCATTTCTGGATCATCTCCGCAGCGCGGCCCACAGCCGCGACCGAACGCCGGGCGCATGCTCGCCTGATCGTGCTGTTCGGACTGCCAACTCCTCAATGGAGGTAGACATGGATGTTGTCGTCAAGTCCCGACATTGCAATGTGTCGGATCAGTTCCGCTCGTACGTGGATGAGAAGATCACGCGACTGGAGAAGCTCAACGATCGGGCTATTCGCGTGGAGGTGGAGGTATCGGCAGAGCGGAACAGGCGACAACACGATCAGGCGAGCCGTGTCGAGATCACGCTTCGTACCAAGGGCCCGGTGATACGGGCGGAGGCGGCGGCCGAGGACAAGCAGGCGGCTTTCGATCTGGCGTTGGACAAGCTGATGGCGCAGCTGCGCAAGGCAGCCGACCGCAAGCGGGTGCATCGTGGCCAGCACTCGCCCCGTTCGCTCCATGAGGCAGCAGCTGAACTGCCGCTGATCGAGAGCGGCGCACCGGAGACAAACGGGTCGTCGGTGCACAGAATCGCCGGAATCGAGGTCCACGGCGACGGTCCCATGGTGGTACGCGAGAAACTTCATCCAGCGGTGCCCATGAGCCTGGATCAGGCGCTGCTGGAGATGGAGCTCGTCGGGCACGACTTCTATTTGTTCATCGACTCTGAGTATCTGGCGCCCAGTGTCGTGTATCGCCGCAGGGCCTACGACTACGGGGTGATTCGTCTCGACATGGCCTACGCCCTGGTCTCATGACCCACTTACGCTGCCTCGGTTTTGGGCCCCCTGACACCGGGAGGCCTACGGGTGGGGCACAGCAAATCTGCGTGTTAGTTCTGTAAGTGGGCGTGAGTCGCTGATGGCTGGGATTCCGGCATCTTAGGTTTGCTACACCCCACCGGCACGCCTCGCGGTGTCAGCGGGTACGGCTAGCGTCTGGAGTGTGCGACGAGAGACGCTCCGCAAGGATGAGGCGAGGCGGATTGCGCTGGCTGCGCAGGGCTTTGGTGTGCCCAAGCGCGGGCGACCGCTCACGATGCGTGATGTGCAGGCGGTGACGAGTCGGCTGGCGCAGTTTCAGATCGACTCGATCAACGTCGTGAGGCGGGCACATTTCATGCCGCTGTTCTCACGGCTTGGGCCCTACGATCCGGGCCTCCTGGAACGCGCCGCCTATCAACCCCCGCGTCGGCTTTTCGAGTATTGGGGCCACGCGGCCAGCCTGATCGACGTCTCCCTGCAACCACTGCTCCGGTTTCGCATGCAGGCGGGATTCCGTGACGTCTGGGCTGGAGTCGAGCGAGTGGCACACCAAAACCCTGATCTGATTCGGTTCGTCCGTGACGAGGTCGCCGCCCGCGGGCCGATCAGCGCACGCGACCTCGAGGTCGTCGAAGAACGCGACCGCAGCAACTGGGGTTGGAACTGGTCCCGCGTCAAGACCGTGCTGGAGTGGTTGTTCTACGTCGGCGAGGTCACTTCGGCGAACCGAAACTCGCAGTTCGAGAGGGTCTACGACCTCCCTGAGCGCGTCCTTCCAGCATCAGTCCTAGGCACACCGACTCCGACACCACAGGAGTCAGTCACTGGCCTGGTCCGGCGTGCTGCACGAGCCCTCGGTATAGCAAGCGAGTCCTGCCTACGCGACTACTTCCGTACTCGCCTGACAATGACGCGGCAGGCGATCACGACCTTGATAGAGAGTGGCGAGCTCATCCCTGTGGTCGTCCAGGGGTCTGAGGGCCGGCCGTGGTACCTGTGGCACGACGCACGGGTACCGCGTCGAATCGTGGCTCGGTCGCTGCTGAGTCCGTTCGACTCGATGATCTTCGAGCGGGCCCGACTGGAGCGCTTGTTCGACTTCGCCTATCGGATCGAGATTTACGTGCCAGAGCCGAAGCGCAGCTACGGCTATTACGTCTACCCGTTCCTGCTCGACGAGAAATTTGTGGCCCGGGTTGATCTCAAAGCGGACCGCACGCGTGGCGTGCTGCGGGTCAATGCCGCCTGGATCGAGCCAGGCTACAACTCGTGGGAGGTCGCGACCGAGCTCGCATCCGAGCTCAAGGTCATGGCCGAATGGCTGGGTCTGGAGGCTCTGCAGATTTTGCCGCGAGGGGACCTCGCACCGGCTCTCGCCGTAGCCTGAAGTCACTGGTCCAGGCTGCGAGCGTCGGAAATCTCGTCCCCGACGAGCGGAGGAGCGATGAGCGAACGCGTTTTTTTGTTCGCGAAGAGTGACGACGACGTCGGATTCTCGATGTTCGCGCCGCCGATCTGCAGGAGGAGGTGGCGGAACAACGCTTTCCGTTACGCCAGATCCGACGAAGACGGCGGCAACCCAGCGAACATCGCAGCGAGCGGAGCGAGCAATCAAACGCAGCGCGATGCGCGAGCAGCTAACCTCAAAAACGGGCCTGGCCTACGATGGAGGGCGCGCCGCGGCACTTCTACCATGGATGAGGTCTGGCGCTAAGCCGAGCGGCGTGAGGGAACATCTCAGCGCCGCAGACCGTGCAGGTAAGTGATAACGACGTAAGGGGAGCCAGTTTCCGTGGCTTTGATGGATAGGCTGCTGCGCTTCGGCGAAGGCAAACTTCTCAAGCAACTCTCGAACATCGCCAAACAGGTGAACGCGATCGAGGATGACTTCGTCGCGATGAGCGACGAGGAGCTGCGTGGCCAAACTGCAGAATTCCGGGCACGCTTCGAAAGAGGTGAGCCACTCGAGTCGCTGCTTCCAGAGTCTTTCGCGACCGTACGTGAGGCGAGCCGGCGGGTCCTCGACAAGCGGCATTTCGATGTCCAGGTCATGGGTGGCGCTGCGCTGCACCTGGGCAACATCGCCGAGATGAAGACCGGCGAGGGCAAAACGCTGGTCGCGACGATGCCGTCCTATCTCAACGCCCTGACCGGACGCGGCGTGCACGTGGTCACGGTCAATGACTACCTTGCCAAACGCGACTCAGAGTGGATGGGACGAATCCACCACTTCCTCGGCATGGAGGTCGGCGCCATCCTCTCGCAGATGGATCCTGCCGAGCGGCGCAGGGCGTACGGGGCCGACATCACCTACGGCACCAACAACGAGTTCGGCTTTGACTATCTGCGCGACAACATGGCGCTCAGCCTCGACGACTGCGTGCAGCGCGACCACCACTACGCGATCGTCGACGAGGTCGACTCGATCCTGATCGACGAAGCCCGTACGCCGTTGATCATCTCCGGCCCGGCCGAGGACAGCCACAAGTGGTACCCCGAATTCGCCAAGCTGGTGAACCGGCTTCGCCGCGATGAGCATTACGAGGTCGACGAGAAGAAACGGACTGTGGCGATCAATGAGACCGGGATCGACGCCGTCGAGGACTGGCTCGGCATCGGCAATCTGTACGAGTCGGCGAACACGCCGCTGATTTCCTATCTCAACAACGCCATCAAGGCCAAGGAACTGTTCAAGCTCGACCGCGACTACGTCGTGATCGACGGCGAAGTACTGATTGTCGACGAGCACACCGGCCGCACCTTGATCGGTCGCCGCTACAACGAGGGCCTGCACCAAGCCATCGAAGCCAAAGAGGGGGTCCAGATCCGTGACGAATACCAGACGCTCGCCACGATCACCCTGCAGAACTATTTCCGGATGTACGAGAAGCTCGCCGGGATGACAGGCACCGCACTTACCGAAGCCAGTGAGTTCCAGAAGATCTACGGCCTCGGCGTTGTGCCGATCCCCACCAACATGCCGATGATCCGTGGCGACCAGCGTGACCTCATCTACCGCACCGAAGAGGCCAAGTTCGAGGCCATTGTCGAGGATGTGGCCGCACGGCATGAGAAGGGGCAGCCGATACTCATCGGCACAGCGTCGGTAGCCAAATCCGAAATCTTGTCCGGGTTGCTGAAGCAGGCCGGGGTCAAGCATGAGGTGCTCAACGCCAAGCAGCACGAGCGTGAGGCAGCCATCATCGCGTTGGCGGGAGCCAAGGGCGCGGTCACGGTGGCCACCAACATGGCTGGCCGCGGTACCGACATCATCTTGGGTGGAAACGCTGAGTTTCTCGCCGACAAGAAGCTCCACGACTCCGGGATTGACGCGCTCGAGAACTCGGAGGAGTACGAGAGGCTCTATCCCGAGCTCCTCGGAGCGTTCGAGGAGGAGACCAGGGCTGAGCACGACGAGGTCGTGGAGCTTGGTGGGCTCTACGTCGTCGGCTCAGAACGGCACGAGTCGCGCCGAATCGACAACCAGCTACGCGGCCGTTCCGGTCGGCAGGGCGATCCGGGGGAGAGCCGGTTCTACCTGTCGCTAGGTGACGATCTGATGCGGCTGTTCAAGTCCGACATCGTGGAGTGGGTCTTGCAGGCGCTCAAGATGCCAGACGACGTACCCATCGAGAACAAGCGTGTCTCTGCCTCGATCGCCAGTGCCCAGAGCCAAGTCGAGGCGCAGAACTTTGAGATCCGCAAGAACATTTTGAAGTATGACGACGTGATGAACCGGCAGCGGCATGCCGTCTACGGCGACCGTCGCAAGGTCCTGGAGGGCGCCGACGTCGAGTCCCGCCTGCGGGCCACTGTCGACACAGTAGTCGAGCAATATGTCATCGGAGCGACTGAGGGATTTGCCGAGGACTGGGACCTGGAGCAGCTCTGGAGCAACATGAACACGCTCTACCCGGTGTCCTTGATACGCGCCGAGTACGAGGAGCGCGACGACCTCGACCGGCAGCTGTTGATCGATGACTTCAAGGCTGACGCTCAGGCCGCATACGACGACCGGGAAAAGAGCCTAGGCGCGGATGTCATGCGAGAGCTCGAGCGCCGGGTGCTGTTGACGGTGCTGGACCGCAAGTGGCGCGAGCATCTCTACGAAATGGACTACCTCCGCGAAGGCATAGGCCTCCGGGCGATGGCGCAGCGCGACCCGCTGGTGGAATACCAGCGCGAGGGCGGCGACATGTTCAACCTCATGATGGAAGCCTTCATGGAAGAGGTCGTTGGCTACGTCTTCCACCTCGACGTCGAGGTCCAGGAAACTCCAGTGGTCGGTGTCGTCGCCGACTCGGATGGTCACCCGGTAACGATCGGCGCCGGTCGTACCGATGCCGGCAGCCCAAATGGTCATGACCGTGCCGGCCTTCATCTCGTGGAGTCTGGACCAGACCCAGACGGTCCAGGCGTGGCAGTGCACGCGGTCGACGACGATGAGTCCGAACCAGCCGCCCTTGTCGATGAACCCGTGGCAGCGCGGCCGCAGGTGAAGGCCAAGGGCTTGGCTGGCCAGACCAGTTCGCGTACCCCGCTCAGCTACTCGGCTCCTGCCGAAGACGGCTCAGTGCAGAGAGTTGGCGACACCCCGAGCAAGGCCGACAACCCGTACGCGAACGTGGGTCGCAACGCACCGTGTCCGTGCGGCTCCGGCAAGAAGTTCAAGATGTGTCACGGACGGCCAGGCGCCGTCTAGTCATTCATGAGCCGCTCGCGCATCGCGCTCGTCATCGCGGCCGCGGTCGCCGTCGTGGTCGCGAGCGGCATCGGCGTCGCGGCTTTGATCAGCGGTCAGGAGTCTGACCCGCTCACCGCCAGCTCCATCGCCGCTGAGTCGCCGATGCCGACGCCCTCGCCGACCAGGACAACCACACCGAGCCAGCAACCCACCGACCCGCTGACCGGTGGCAAAGTGAGCAACAATGAGGTGATCGCGGCCAAGGTGGAGAACATCGCAGCTGCCAGACCCCAGGTGGGCCTGAGCCAGGCTGATATCACCTTCATTCAAGAGGTCGAGGCCTCCCAGACCCGGCTCATCGCGGTCTACCACACCAGGTTCCCGAAGCGTCTGGGACCGATCCGCAGTGCCCGCAGCACCGACGCACAGCTACTGCCATTGTTCGGCAAACCAGGATTGGTCTATTCCGGTGCCAACTCCTCGGTCCAGCGCAAGATCAACAAAGCCTCGATCGTGCCAATCCCACGCTCGACCCGCGACAGCCGGCGGGTGGCGCCGCACAACGTCTTCGTGAACGTGGCCAAGATCGCGAAGTCGACGAAGCTGGCCGAGGCCACCTCGATTGGCTGGACATTTAGCGAGACTGCACCGCCAGGTCGTGCGGCCAAAGCGGTCAAGGTGCAGGTGGGCCACGACACTTTCGATTTCGGATACGCCGCAGGCCGATACACCGTGCGCTGGAACGGATCTCGATACGCCGACGGGGATAGCCGCGCGATCACCAAGGCCGACAATGTTGTGATCATGAATGTGCGCAACCATCCAGACGGCAACCGTGATGTTCGGGGTACGCCATCGGTGCAGTCCGACACGGTGGGCAAGGGTGCTGTGACGATCTATCGGGACGGGAGGAGGATCGAGGGCCGGTGGAAACGAACGAAGGTCTCCGCACCCCTTCACTTCATCGACAAGTCCGGCAAGCCGATCGCTCTGAAGCCCGGCCAGACCTGGGTTGCGCTCGCCGGCTAGGGCACTAGTGACCTGCGACGTTATGGCGGCGGCAGGGTGACCCCGAGAACCGGGTCATCGCCAGACGGAGCAGCACCCGGCCCGGGCGCGACAAGTCGGCGATTTTGGCCGCGGAGAGCACCTCGAGCTCAGCCAGTCGATCGTGATAGGCGTCGGCGCCGGCAAGTCGGGCTCGCTGCAGCTCGGCGACATTCAGCCAGACCTTGTTTCGAGCTTCGCGGAGAAAACGCCGCGAACTCAGCCGGTTGGCCGGCGTCAGAAACCGGTCCAGCGCGCTTCGGGCGCCGATGGCGTGGTCTTCGGCGGCAACCTGGCAAAAGACCGATGCTGATCTTCGAGCACTGATTGATTCGGCGAACGCAGCGACGCTGGAGAACATTGCCAAGGAGCTGGCCGAAACCGCGATCCTGATGAACTCCACGCCAGCGTGCAGCTAAAAGGCATTGCTTACGCACCCCCACGTCAGCTGTACGACACACTTGAGTTCGCACGGAAGGTCCTTCAACCGAGCTGAGAGAGCGGGCTTGCCGGACAGAGCGGGTGCCATGGCGATCGCCTTTCCGGCAGAGCGAATATGCGCCGATGAATGTGGAGAGTCACGGCGGCGAGAGCATCACGGGTGATCTGATGACGAAGACGTGGTGACAGC
>DASUYM010000178.1:0-27632 GCA_036377435.1 Propionibacteriaceae bacterium | reverse complement strand
AGAACCATCATGTCCAAGGTGCGCGCCCGCAGCGCCCGCCAGGCGCCGTCGAAGAAGATCCATGCCGAGTAGAAGATCACCGGCAGACTCAAGATCAAGGAGAAGACATCGTCCCTCAGCCCGAACGGCGCCGGCACGCTGAAACCGATCACCTCACGGCCTATCGGCGACCACAGCAAGATCGGAATGGAGGCAGAGCGGCAACCAGGAACCGGTTCCGCATATCCTGCACCATGTCGTCCATGGACATGGCGGCGTCATGCCCACCGTGGCCCATCGCCTCCTGAGAGGTCATAGGGGCATGAGCAGCATGATCAGCATGGGCCGCTGGGATCGACTCGGTCGCCTCAGCCGGCGCGTCGGTGATCACGTGTTGATGACCAGAATGATGATCATCGGCGGGCGGTTGATGACCCGCTTGAAGATGATCATGCTTGGCGGGGTGCGCCTTGGGTTCGGCCAGGGGATCGCAGATGTGTTCCGGAACCGACTGGCCCGAACAGTGATATCCGCAATCGCGTACCCAACCGGCCAGCTCTGCAACTGAAGTTTGCGAGGGGTCATAGGTGACCGTGGCGGTCTGCGCCACCGGATTGGCCTCAACCTCAACCACTCCCGAGCGACGACACAACACCGCCTCCGCCACATTCTTCGAGCTTGCCCAATGCACACCAGAGACCTCGAGAACGGCGATTGATTGCTTGCTAGTCATGCCCCTCCACAGTGCGGTGGCCCCCATCCTGGGCGCGCTCGCTTGTGCCGAATATACCCTTTGGGGGTATATGAACAAGAGGACCCGGCGGATGGAGGAATACTGGCGAGCCTTGGCAGTCATAGCAGTGTCGGTGCCTCGCAAGGAGGGGGCTGATGGTCGAACCCAGGACTGGACGTAGCGAGGGGAGTGTCCCCGATGACGGTACGAGCGTCACTGCGCCGAGTAACTGGGGTGCGCGGCACGATCTGCTGTTGTTCTTCGTCCTGGCCTATCTGCTGTCATGGGCACTCTGGCCGCTGGTGATCCTGGATCCCACCAGCAGCCCGCTGGTGCCGTTCGGGCCATTGATCGCGGCAGTGGTGATTTCCCTCTTGGCGGGCGGGCCAAGAGAACTGTGGGCCTTGCTCCGACAGCTGACTCGCTGGCGAGTGCATCCGATCTGGTACCTCATCGCGCTGGTCGGTCCCTTTGTTATGGCCGTTGTTGCTGCGGCACTCGCCGTTGCGACGGGGGCGCCGATGCAGAGGAGTGGCGCGTACACAGATTTGGGCGCCGTTGGCTTCACCTTCGTATCGACGATGATCATCGTCGGGCTTTTCGAGGAGGTGGGCTGGCGCGGTTTTGCACTTCCCAGGCTGCAGCGTCGCCTCGATGCTCTCTGGGCCGCATTGGTACTCGGTGTCCTCTGGGCACTCTGGCATCTACCCGAACTGATCTCTGACCCAACGAGGCAGCGGCCTCCGCTGCAATTTGTCTTGTGGGCCCTGGCACTCTCGGTGATCTTCGCATGGCTCTACAACAGTACGAACGGCAGCCTGCCCATCGTGATCATCTGCCACGGTGCCATCGATACCGCGGGCCGGTACATGCTGCCGGAGTTCTCCAACAAGGGCTATCAGGTCGTGTGGTGGTTCATGGTCGGGCTCTACGTGGTGATCGCGATCATCGTGGTACTTGTCGCAGGCCCCAAACGGCTGGTCACAAGGATTCCTCGACGCAGCGCTTCGGATTAGATGTGGTCAGGTGGTGTGGGCTGGGATGGACCTGGTGAGGGCGTCGAGGATTACGTTGAGTCCGAATTCGAACTCGTCTCCGAAGTCGTAGCCGGGCTGCAGGATGAACTGGGTTGCCATCTCGACGAGGTGAGGGTACTTGTCGGTGGGGAACTGCTGCATGATCGATTCTGTAACGTCGGCAGCGGTGTCGGGGCCCTTGAAGGGTAGAGCGGCCTCCTGGAGTGCGAATCCGTACACGTAGCTGTCGAGCAGTGCGTAGGCGTGGGCCGTCATCTCTACGGTGAAGCCCGCCCCCCGGAGGGTGCCGAGGACCGCGTCGTGGTGTCGCAGGGTCGCGGGGCCGGGCGACTTTCGTGATTCCATCAATCCGATCGCCCAGTGGTGGCGGCTTAGCGCCCGGCGGGCTGAGCTCGCTCTGCGCACCAACTCCGAGCGCCAGTCACCGTCGGCCTCCGGTAGCTCGATTTCTGCGAAGACGAGGTCGACAATGCCGTCGAGGATCTCGTCCTTGTTGGCGACGTGGTAATAGATCGCCATGGGTTTGACGCCCAGCTCTTGGGCAAGCGAGCGGATCGTGAGCGCTGCAATGCCGGCAGTGTCGGCGATCGCGATGGCGCCCTGCAGCACTCGTTCTCGGTTGAGCGGGATCCGCGTTTTGTTGTTGCTCCCTGGTTTCAGCATCTCATCTTGGACACTAGCACTTCCGTACTTTGTACGATAAGCTCACTGTACTAAGTACGGTGAGCGATCAGCCTCACTGCATTGGCTGAGGAGTAGCTCATGAGTTCGGTAGAGCAGCAAATGGCAGCAGACATCAACAAGATCAGGCCGGTAGGAGGCAAGATGCGGGCAATCGTTCAGGACCAGTACAGCGAAACCGTCGACGTGTTGCGGCTCGAGGAGATCGATCCGCCCCAGATCGGCGATGACGATGTGCTCATCCGCGTTCATGCGGCCAGCGTCCACATCGGTGACTGGCACGTCATGGCGGGCCTGCCGTACCTGCTGCGGGTGGTGGGCTTCGGATTCCGGGCGCCCAAGGTTCATGTTCGCGGCACGGACGTGGCGGGAACGGTCGAGGCGGTCGGCCTGAACGTGACGCGCCTCCAGGTGGGCAACGAGGTGTTCGGCACCTGTGACGGCTCGTTCGCCGAGTACGCGTCAACGCCCGAAGACACGCTCGCGCTCAAGCCGGGCAACCTCACCTTCGAGCAGGCGGCGGCGATCCCCACTTCTGCCGTAGCCGCGCTCCAGGCGCTTCGCGACGCAGGCGGCATCAAGGCAGGCCAGCAGGTCCTGCTCGTCGGGGCGTCGGGAGGGGTCGGGCTGTTCGCGGTTCAGATCGCCAAGTCGTTCGGCGCTGAGGTGACCGGTGTGTGCAGCACCACGAAGGTAGACGTGGTTCGCTCAATCGGCGCTGACCATGTCATCGACTACACGCAGGAGGACTTCACCCAAAGCGGACAGCAGTATGACCTGATCCTCGTCATGGGCGGGAACCATTCGCTGTCACAGCTCAAACGTGTCCTTCGGCCTGGGGGAACCCTCGTGCCGGTCGGCACCGAAGAGGGTAATCGATGGGTCGGAGGCAAGGCGTGGATCCAGGCCATGCTGTTGTCCCGGCTAAAGCGCCACCTGCGGCCGCTTGCATCGGAGCCGAACCAAGCAGATCTGCAATTCGTGACCGAACTCGTCGAGGCCGGCAAGATCAGGCCGGTCATCGATAAGGCCTTTCCGCTGAGCGAGGTTCCTGAGGCGATCCGCTATCTGACGGCCGGACACGCGCCGGGAAAGATCGTCATCACCGTCTGAGGCGCGGACTGACACTCAAGCAACACATCGAGACGAACAGAACCGGCATTGCCGCACCATCAGGAGGCAGACCATGCAGACCAGAGCCAAGCGACTTTGCCAGACCGATACAGCGCGAAGCCTTTCAGAACGACCTCTCGGATCGTAGGGGTGCTCTACCTCGCGGGAATGGTTGTCGGCGTTGGGGGCCAACATACTCATCCAATCCATTCTTGGTGGACCGGATCACCTCTCGACGATTGCCGCGAACAGCATGCTGCTGGCAATCGGAGCAGTGCTCTGGTTGAGCACTGTCGCTGGCGACGCCGCTCACGGGATCTTGATGTTTCCGGTTCTCAAGCCACACAGTGAACGGGCAGCAGTGGGCTACCTCGGTGCCAGGGTTTTGGACGCCACGTTCATTGCCGTCATGGCTCTCTTGATCCTTGTTCACATACCGCTAAGCATCGAGTACTTGAACGCTGGATCATCCGAGACCTCGTACCTTCAGGCCCTGAGTGCTGTGCTGACAGAGGCAAATCTCTATGCCTACGAGTTCGGCATGATCGCCGTTGGGGTGGCCGGCTTGATCCTCTGCATCCATGTTCTACCGGACACAGTTGATTCCGCGGCTCCTGGCCGTCTGGGGCCTCATCGGTCGGCGGCTAGTCCAAGTGCTTGTCGAAGAATGGTGAGCGCGGCTGGTTTTGATTACTGGTGCGTCCGGCTAGGAACTGTGTCAGCCGCGGATCGCTAGCTACGAATCGGTCAGTCTCCTCACCGCCGTCGCAGCGGTAGAGGCCGACCGTGACAGAGCCACCGGCCCGACCGAGCACCCGCCACAAGCCTCCAGCGCCTTCCCAGCGGCGCAGCAAGGCGACGAAATCCGTGCCAGGTTCCATACCACCTGTATACCCTGTGGAGCCGGCCCCCAACTGTGGGCCCGCACACCATCCACATCACCACACCCACGGCCACCACTGCCTCAGCCGCGCCCGCGATCCGCCACGAGCCGGAGCGTGACCGTTGTCGCGTCTCCTACCTCGAGGTTCTCCGCCATACGCACGGCCTTCTTGATAGGCAGTAGATAGGTTCGCCGGGTCTTGTCAGGGAACAACGAGGTGGTCCACTGCGTCTCTCGGATCGCGGCCTCAACTTTGATCGAGCCGAAGCCGGATGCCTGCGGGCCGTACCGAGCGCGGATGTCGTCAGCTACGTCCGGCGGCAAGCTGACGAAGTACCAGGCGCCGGGACCGTGGTACTGCCACAGTTTGGCGCGGAAGGCGTACACCTCAACCACCACCCGTTCGGACGAGCGCTCGCCACACCATCAACACCCTGTCGACCGATGGTCCTCTCATCACAGGCGTGATCATCGGCGTGCTGCGGTCTTGTCAGGTGGCATTGGAACAGGCATGGTCATCGCCCCGGACGGGTCGGGCGCGGCCGACGAACGCTGATCGGCTCTTCATCCCGCGTAACCTGCCCTCTCTGTCGATCTGGCAGCCAGCGATCGCCTATCCAGAACAGGCAGGACACGACAAACAACAGGATCAGGATCGCCACGCAGTACAGCGCCACGCCGCCGGGGCCGGTTTCTCCGAATCAAGAAAGAAGTACGGATACCACCCCGTTATCCCGCCCACAATGAGGGTGTAAAGCAGCCATGCCAGCGGCCAGATCAATCCCAACATGACAACCCTTATGCTGATCCGCTGCCGCGGGCCGAATATGAGCCAGCCCAGCACCACGAGAACCGGAACGACGATATGGACCAGCGTGTCCGAGGCCCAGAGCAAACCGCGAAAGTGGTCGAGCGGATGCAACAAGAACCAGTGGACGAGTGCGGTGATCGTAATGCCGGTCAGCGCATTGAGCCGGGCCACCCGCCAGACCGAACCGTCTCGATCGGGCCTCCGGGCGAGACTGAGCGAGGTCGCCACCACGAGCAGGTTGGCTTGGGTGGTGAAGTAGCTGAAGAACCGCCAGACCCGGACGGCGTGGGATGGTTTGACGGTACCGGGATCGTCCCAGACCCCGAGCCAATCCTGGACGAACTGCAAGCCCAGTGAGAACGCCGCGATCGCAAACGTCGCGCCGAAATAGAGCCCGGCGACCCTGTCCTTGCTCATTGAAGGAAGATACCGAGGACCATGGCTCATGAGCTCGACTCCTGCTGGCAGGCAATTGGTTCTAGAGCGTTGCCTCGAATGGGTCCCAGTCCTCGGAGAGGAGCGGGATGGCTTCGACGGTGCTCGTGACCTCGACTGTGCTGCGGGATTCGATCGCTTCCTCGATGGAGACCAGGATGTCGAGCACGTGGTAGCCGAGCTCGCCTGACGCCAGGTGCTGCGTGTGTGACCTGATCGATCGCGCCATGTCCAGCACGCCTAATCCCCGCCCTGCGAGGGCGCCCGTGATCGGGACGATCTCCCACTCCGGTTCCTGGCGGATCATCGCGAATCCAAGGGCCCGGGTGATCTTCACCTCACCGGTGAACGCGTTCGGATCAGGCAAAATGAGGGTTCCCTCTGTGCCGGTGATCTCGACGACGCCCATCTTTGCCAGCGGCGACTGGAAGCTGAACACGCTCTGGCTCACCCCTCCACCGGCGAACTGCGCGATGGCCGACACGTGGGTGGGGACGTCAACCGGGAACTCGGTTCCCAGCCGATCTCCGACCTGGACGGTGCGGGTGGCGCGATCCTTTGACCCCACCGCCGCAACTGTGGCGACCGGTCCGAAAATGTGGACGAGCGTGGTGATGTAGTACGGGCCCATGTCGAACAATGGGCCGGCTCCCCTCGCAAAGAGGAACTCCGGGTTGGGGTGGAAGATGTCCGGTCCGGGGTACTGCATGACGGTCTGCGCGGACATGGGTACGCCGATGTCGCCGTGGGCGATCGCGCGACGCGCGGTCTGCACCCCCTGGCCGAGCATGGTGTCTGGTGCGATGCCTACCAATAGTCCCGCTGATTCGGCTTGTTCGAGGAGGGCACGTCCGCTCGCTCGGTCGACACTGATCGGCTTCTCCGACCACACGTGCTTGCCCGCCGCGATCGCTTCGCTGGCGACCGGCGCGTGGGCGGCGGGATGGTCAAATTCACGATAATCTCTACGTCGGGATGTGTCAGGACGTCGTCGCTGGAGCCCCACTGCGGGATGTCGTACTTCTCGGCCTGTGCCCGTGCGCGGTCTTGGTCGAGGTCACCCAAGATCACCACCCGTACGTCGGGAAAGCTTGTCAGGTTCTCCAGGTATGTGTCGCTGATCATCCCTGTACCGATGAAGCCGACACCAACGGGCCCGGATTCCGCCATCACCTCACCCCATGCTCGTTGAGATAGGCAACGCTGGCCTGAATGCCGTCGAAGATGTCACCGGCATAGTGGTCGAACTCGATGACGGCGAACTCGGTGGACGGAGCAGCTGCCAGGCAGTCCAGTAGCGGTACCTCGCCCTGTCCGGCCGGCCGCTGGTCAAGAGCGGTCGCATCGAGGGGTGCTCCGCCGGCGAAGGGGTCCGGTCCGAGGAAACCGTCCTTCACATGCAGAGCCTTGACACGATCCCCAAGACGACCCAGCAGAGCCGGCACGTCCTGCTTCGCAGTCGCGGCCCAGTACAAGTCGACCTCGAGCGTGACGTCGTCTCGGAGCTGCTCAGCGAACACCTCGAAGGCCGAGCGCCCGCCGAATGAGGCCGCGAACTCCTGCGTGTGGTTGTGGTAGCCCACGCGCAGGCCGTAGTCCGCGGCGCGCTCCGCCGCCTGATTCAGCCGGTCGGCGGTGGCCCCGACCTGCTCTTGGTCAAGCCAGCGGTCGGGGCTGACGAAGGCGTCGATGAGGATGTCGAGCCCGAGGGTCTGCGCCGCCTCGAAGACGTCGTTCTCGGGGGGCGTGGGTATCACAGTGTCGCCGCGGCGCCGCTCGTCAGAGAGGAAAGTCGCGTGGCCGGTCTTGGCTGCGAGGCCGTGACGGGTGAACGCTTCGGCGAGCTCTGCGGCCCGGTCGACGAAGTTGAAGGCCTCGACATGACGCAAGCCCATGGCGGACATCCGGGCGAGTGTTCCGTCGAGATCCTTGGTGAGTTGGTCGT
Organism: Propionibacteriaceae bacterium; assembly: GCA_036377435.1. GTDB lineage: Bacteria > Actinomycetota > Actinomycetes > Propionibacteriales > Propionibacteriaceae > Microlunatus. The sequence continues at coordinate 20,015 of DASUYM010000178.1, read as the reverse complement.
TCACCGCGTAGAGCTGGATGGATAGGGCGGGTTGGTTCATGGGTCCTGACTTTACGGCTCGCAGCCAGCTTCCAGCCGGCATTCAAGGGAAGGACGGAGCGTCCGCCGTCATAGATGTGCATCTATAGGTACGGGCCTCTTCACGGCCCGTTTACGCCCTGTTCATATAGGGGCACTTCTATCAGTCTCGTTGGTGGCTACGCCGACCACCCGTCACGGGTGAATTGATCTTGGAAGGAATCTGACGTGTCTTCTGTTTCGTTGAAGCTCGCCGGGGTGACTGCGTTGGCTGCCGCATCGTTGTTGGTCAGCGGGTGCGGTGGCCAGAACAATGCCGGCGGTGCCAGTGATGCTGGGGTGAGCGGCACGGTGACCGTGGATGGATCATCGACGGTCGCCCCCCTGAGTGAGGCAGCCGCCGACCTGTTCCGTGATGTTGAGCCGGGGGTCAATGTGACTGTCGCAACCGCAGGCACCGGCGGCGGGTTCAAGAAGTTCTGCGCCGGCGAGACCGACATTTCGGATGCGTCGAGGCCGATCAAAGATGAGGAAGCCGCGGAGTGCAAGGCCAAGGGGATCGAGTACACCGAGGTGGTCGTCGCCAACGACGGCCTGTCGGTCGTGGTGAACCCCGAGAACACCTGGGCCAAGTGCCTCACTGTGGCGCAGCTGAAGACAATGTGGGCGCCCGAATCGGAGGGCAAGATCAAGAACTGGAATCAGGTCGATAAGTCCTTCCCGGATGTGCCGCTGGCCCTTTTCGGCGCTGGCACTGATTCAGGCACGTTCGACTACTTCACTGAGGCGATCAACGGTGAAGAGGGCGCGAGCCGCACCGACTACAGCCCATCGGAGGACGACAACGTAACGATCCAGGGTGTGAAGGGCGACAAGGGTGCCGTGGGCTACTTCGGCCTCAGCTACGTCGAGCAGAACCCGGATGCGGTCAAGGCCGTCGAGGTCGACGGCGGCGATGGCTGCGTGACGCCCACCGCGGAGACCGTGCAGGACAAGACCTACAAGCCGTTGGCTCGGCCGCTGTTCATTTACGTCAAGCACTCGTCTTACAAGGACAGTGAGGCGGTCCGTTCCTATGTCGACTTCTACGTCGAGGACGAGGCGAAGGTCGCTGAGCAGGCGCTCTTCATCGGGCTTACTCCTGAGCAGAAGCAGACCGCGCAGGACGAGCTCGGATCCATCGCAAGCTGACAGCCATGGACAACCTGACCGCGACCCAACCTGAGTCAGCGTCACAGGCAGTCGTAACGGATCGGTCCCTGAGCCGGCGTTCGTCGCCGGCTCAGCGGCCGCCGTCGTTGACCACATCGGTGCGGCGACCCGGTGAGGCTGCAGCGAAGATCGTGCTGCGACTTGCCTCATGGCTGACTATCGCGATCACGGTCGGGATCGTCATCGCGCTAATCGTCCCTGCAGTGCGGTTTTTCGCCCAGGTTTCGATTGTCGACTTCTTGTTCGGCACAAGGTGGGCACCGCGATTCTCCGACGCGTCCTTCGGTGTCATCCCGCTGGTGACCGCGACCTTTTGGACGACCGCGATTGCCTTGATCACCGCCGTCCCGCTCGGGCTCGGTGCGGCGATCCTGCTGTCGGAATATGCCCGACCCCGCTTGCGCGCGGTCCTGAAGCCGATCCTGGAGATCTTGGCCGGCGTCCCGACCGTCGTCTACGGCCTGTTCGCGCTCGCGTTCGTGCAGACCACCGTGCTCCGGGACTGGCTGCACCTGCCGACCGGATCATTCAGCGTGCTGGCCGCCGGTCTGGTGATGGGCGTGATGATCGTGCCCACTGTCGCCTCGCTGAGCGAGGACGCCATGTCCGCGGTTCCAAACAGCATGCGGCAAGGCTCGGCTGCCTTGGGAGCCAACCGGATGCAGACCAGCATGCGGGTCGTGTTCCCGGCCGCGCTCTCCGGCATCGTCGCCGCCATTGTCCTCGGCGTGTCCCGGGCGGTAGGGGAGACCATGATCGTCGCGATCGCGGCGGGCGGTCAGGCTCGTATCGTCACGGGTGCACTGGAGCAGGGCCAGACCATGACCGGTTTCATCGCCAACGCCGCGCTAGGCGACTCGCGAGTTGGCTCAATCGAGTACGACACGCTGTTCGCGGTCGGGCTGCTGCTCTTCACCATCACGTTGTTGATCAACTTCATCAGCTTCCGGTTCGTACGCCGATTCCGGGAGGCGTACTGATGAGCGTCGCCACCGACCTGCGCCAGGCTCGATCCCTGCAGGCCACGGGCAAGGGCGGCGAACGTAAACCGAAGTCCATGGTCTTCTTGATACTGCTGTGGCTGGCCATGTTCATCGCGATGACGGTGCTGCTGGTCCTGATTGTGACCACCTTGATTCAGGGGGTATCGCGGCTCGATCTGCGGCTGTTCACCGAGTACCCGGCCTCGTCGCCGGCTCGGGCCGGCGCTCGGCCGGCGATTCTCGGCTCCATCTGGGTGATCGCCACTACTGCGGTGCTGGCGATTCCTCTCGGTGTCGCAGCGGCCGTCCAACTCGAGGAGTTCGCCGACAAGACAAAACGCATCAACCATCTGATCGAGGTCAACGTCCAGAACCTGGCCGCCATCCCATCGGTGGTCTACGGTCTCCTGGCGCTGGCCGTGCTGACGCTGGTGGGGGTACAGAACAAAAACCTGGTCATCGCGGGAGCCACCGCTCTCGGCCTGCTCATCCTGCCGGTGATCATTATCGCCACCCGGGAGGCGCTGCGATCGGTGCCTGCAGAGATCCGCGAAGGATCGCTGGCCCTCGGCGCCACGCCGCTGCAGACGATGTGGCGGCAGACCCTGCCTTCCGCGGTGCCGGGCATCGCCACCGGAGCGATCCTGGCGTTGTCGCGGGCACTGGGCGAGGCGGCGCCTCTCCTCCTGCTCGGGGGATTGGTGTTCGTCAGCTACGACCCGAACGGACTGCTGAGTGGCTACACGACCCTGCCGATCCAGATCTTCAACTGGACCGGTCGTCCGCAGGAGGAGTTCCGCGTCCTCGCCGCCGCTGCCAGCATCGTCCTACTCGTCCTCCTGCTGGCCATGAACGGACTCGCCATCTACATCCGCAACCACTTCCAGCGTCGGTGGTAACCGAACTAAAGGAACCAAGAGAACAGATGAGCGCACAGACGGACCCCTCACAGTCAGACCCCGCACTGACAGAGCTCGCAAAGGGGGACCCCGCGATCACTAGTGATCATGAACCGCATGCCGAGGTCCACTTCGAGCCGCATCACCACTCCCGCGACGACGACTTGCCCGCCGCCCCCGATGCGGTGATGGAGTGCAGCAACGTGGACGTCTATTACGGTGACTTCCGGGCGGTGTCAGGTGTCAACCTGGCGTTCGGCCACAACGAGATCACCGCGTTGATCGGGCCGTCGGGCTGTGGCAAGTCCACGCTGCTGCGATCTCTGAACCGGATGAACGACCTCATCCTCGGTGCTCGCGTCACCGGTCAGGTGACCTACCACGGTGAGGACATCTACGGCCGCGGCGTCGATGCGATCGAGGTGAGGCGGCGGATCGGCATGGTCTTCCAAAAGCCCAACCCGTTCCCGAAGTCGATCTACGACAACATCGCCTATGGTCCGCGAGTGATCGGCATGAAACCGTCCAGTATGGACGACCTGGTGGAGGAAGCGCTGACCCAGGCGGCCTTGTGGAGTGAGGTCAAAGACAAGCTCAAGCACTCAGCCTTCGGCCTCTCAGGTGGTCAACAGCAGCGGCTCTGCATTGCCCGGACCATTGCCGTGAAGCCCGAGGTGATCTTGATGGACGAGCCCTGTTCCGCACTTGACCCGATCGCGACCGCCCGGATCGAGGACCTGATGGAGGAGCTGAGCCAGGTGTACACCATCGTGATCGTCACCCACAACATGCAACAGGCCGCTCGCGTCGCGGACCGGACAGCCTTCTTTACGGCCATTCCCAGTGAAGACACCGGTGCCCGCACCGGGATGCTGGTCGAGTACGACAAGACCACAAAGATCTTTGAGAATCCCGCTGACAAGCGCACCGAGGACTACATCTCGGGTCGCTTCGGATGACCTGACACCGGCAAAAGAGCCCGATGATCTCGCAGGCGGCACGCAATGGTGCGCTGACCAGTCTGGGCGCGATTCGCTGGCCTTACCGGGTGATCGCCGTCGAGTCGCCGTCTCACATGCTTACGCGCAGCAGCTATGAGCATCTGCTCGCGAGCGGGATTGACTTGCGCCCCTACGCCGATGGTCCTTCGGCGTTGCTAGGCCTCATGGCTGAGGATCCTGCCGCTGTCCTGGCGCCGACCGATCTCATCGGCGTGGACCTGCGACGCTTTGTCCGGGCCATCGTCGCCTGGTCCGACATTCCTGTCATCATCGGCCTGACGAACGACGAGGAGTCCCGTCAGCGCGCCTTCCAGGGCCTCGATGCAGGGGCTCGCGGGTTGGTCTGGCTCCCATTCAGCCCAGAGCAGCTGACGTCAGCCATCCGCCACCTCGGCCTGACCAGGACAGAGTCAGCCGCAATCCTTCAGTTCGGGTCGATCGAGCTCGACGTGCAAGCGCACCGGGTGCATGTGTCGGGCAACGCAGTCCGCCTGGCACCGCGCGAGTTCGCCCTCGTCAAGTACCTGCTCGCGCAAGCTCCGCGCGTCGTCTCCGCGGCGGAGATCGCCGCGGTGATCGGTGACGACCAACACGTTGTTGGTCCGGTGAGGGTTCGCAAGTACGTCCAGAACCTGCGGCGCAAGCTCAGCGAAGCGCGACCAGGGCAGCCAGCGGTCCTCGAAACCGTACGTGGTCTCGGGTATCGCCTCATCGACGACCAGGAACGCCATGAACACATATAGACTGCCATTTATGCGTTTGCGGGCCAGTCTGGCCCGAGAGCCGCGTTGGACGCTGGACAGCAGGGCCAATCGTCGGGCTTTGGAAGATCAGCCGTGATCGACCCCGGGATTGGTCGCCTCGAGTTTGCCAGCGATCTGCGTATGGTGCGTGCCTCGCTGGTCACTATGACTGAGACGGCATCGAGGGCTATCCGAGCTGCGACCACAGCCTTACTGGACCAGGACCTGGAAGCAGTCCGTATGACCGCATCACTGGAGCAGGAACTGGAAGACGACCGCACGGTGATCGAGCGCCGCACGTTCCACCTCTTGGCTCGCCAGCAGCCGGTGGCGGGTGATCTAAGGCTGCTCGTATCCGCCATCAAGATCAGCGCGGAGTGCCGACGAATGGGTGCGCTGGCCCACCACATCAGCACCGCTGCCAGTCGCTCGTATCCGGCTCCGGCCATCCCGGACGAGCTGTCAGGGATCTTTCGCCGGATGGGTGATGTCGCGAGCCGGATCGCCGATGGTGCCCGGGTCACGCTGAAGATAGGCGACGCTCAGGACGCGGCTCGTCTCGAAGTCGACGACGACGCCATGGACGGCCTGCGCCGCGCGCTATTCCGGGCACTGGTAGACGACTGGTCTCACGGCGTTGAAAATGCGGTCAACGTCGCCCTGCTGGGCCGCTACTACGAGCGGTTTGCTGATCACGCCGTGGCGATCGCCCAATCCGTGATCTTCATCGTGACCGGTGCAAAGCCGGACGATCGAGCACATCATGTCGGGTAAGGCGGCTGCGCCACGCTGGAACCCCCCACGAAAGATAGGCTCCCGTCTATGGTTCCCTCGGCCGCGCGTGACCCCGTGCAGCCAGCGACCTCTGCCGGCGTGTCCAAACCCCTCACCCGGCCCGCGGCGGAAACCCTCGCTCGGACCTTGCGGCTGGTGGCCGATCCGACCCGACTTCAACTGCTCAGCATGATCAACGGCAGTCCGGGTCAGGAGGTGACCGTGGGAGAGCTCACGCAATACCTGGGTCTGCGTCAACCGACGATCAGCCACCATCTGCGACTGATGTACGAGGACGGCCTGCTCGACCGCGAGCAGCGGGGTCGTCACGTTTGGTACTCGATCGCGGAGGATCGTCGTGGCGCAATTGCTGACCTCTTGCGATGACCGAGGCGCGGAAGTCCGGGCCGCGATGGTATGCAACACCACTCGATCGTGCGGCCGCGGCCGCTCGCGCCCGGCAGCTGGATGCGTTGGCCGAGCCGGATCGGTTGCGGGTGCTGAGCGGAGTGGCAGCCCGCCCTGACGGGACAGCCGATGCGGCATCGCTGGCCGCGGAGCTGGGCCTTGAAGCGGGTGAGGTCGAGAAGCACATCGCCGTGCTCACCGCGTTCGAGCTGTTGGAGGAGGTGGACGACCGACCTGGCAGTTTCATGCCCACGGCCGACACCTGGCTGAGGTTCAGTCGACTGGTCGCAGCAGTGGAGCGACGGGTCCATCCGGCGGCCAGCCTCTCGGTGGGACCTGAAGGAGTCGGCAGTGACGTCGAGTACCCTCCGGTGCTGAGACGGATCGCGGAGAGGCTCGCGTACCGATTCAGCTCGACGTTCTCCAAGGAAACCGTCGCGCGCTACGTCGCCGACAGCTATCGGTTGCTGGCAGAACGCGCCCGAGTCTCTGAACATCTACCATCACTGACCACCCGATTTGTCGAAGACAGGCTAAATGCACTGGCAGTGGCCGGCGGCCGGGACCTCCGGGGAACGCCCGAGGTCTTGTTCGTGTGCGTTCAGAACGCCGGCCGCTCCCAGATGGCTGCGGCTCTGTTGCGGCAGATGGCCGGCGACGAGGTGCACGTCCGCACAGCCGGCTCACGACCGTCCCGGCAGATCGACCCAATGGTGGTGGAAGTCCTGGATGAGATCGGTGTCCCCGTGGTCTCGGAGTTCCCCAAACCGCTTACCGACGAAGTCGTGCGGGCCGCGGACTTCGTGATCACGATGGGGTGCGGAGACGCCTGCCCTATTTACCCCGGGCGCCGATACATGGACTGGCCGGTTGCTGACCCCATCGGACAACCCGTGGAGGACGTACGCCGCATCCGTGACGACATCGCGGCCCGCCTGAAAGCCTTGTGTCATGAGATGGGACTCGTCGCTGGCTGAGATAGGTAGTCTCGCAAAGTATTGTGACGCTACACTAGGTCGTGTGAAACGACCTGAATCTCAAGGAGGCGGTGACTGTGCTGCCGATGCGACCGGAACTGCTCAAAGGCCACCTCGACGCGCTTACTCACTCCTGGCGGCCATCCCGGTCATCCCCATGATCGTCATCGCGATCGCCACCGCAGGCGGAGCCCTCGCCACCACCGACCGCCTAGTGCGCTGGCCGCCCGAACCGGTCCGCGCCGCGCGCTGGCCGCCACCACTGCGATCGCTGTCCTGTGCATGATCGGCGACGTCACCGTGATCACCATGTTCATGGTGTCCGGCACGCCAATAGGACCGCTCGCGGTCATCGCCATCGCCGTCATCGCGTTCAGCCTCGGCCTGCATGGCTACCTCGCGCGCCGACGCCACCGACCCGGGTGGCCACCCGCCCACGCCATCGGCATGGGCGGGTCCTACATCGCCCTGCTCACCGGCTTCTACGTCGACAACGGACCCTTCCTGCCATTGTGGGACCAGCTACCCCACATCACCTACTGGCTACTGCCCAGCATCGTGGGCGTCCCACTTATCTGGCTTGCCCTACGGCGGTTCCACCACCGGCCAGCCTGGGATTCCGTTGTCGATCATGCTTAGGTACTCGGCTTGGTCGCTTGGATGATGGCGCTGTGCATACCATCCGCGGCCTGGTGAGTGAAACGGACGGTCGCGTTGCTGAAGCCGGCGGAGGTGAGGCCGTCGAGGTACTCCTGCCGAGACAGGGCTCCGGCGATGCAGCCGACGTAGGACCCTCGTTCTGCCCGCGCCTCCATACTGAGGTGGTCCTCGGCCACTACATCGCTGATGCCGATCCGGCCACCGGGACTAAGCACCCGGAACATCTCGGTGATCACCTTTGGCTTGTCGACCGACAGGTTGATCACGCAGTTGCTGATCACCACGTCTACCGATTCATCCGGCAGCGGGATGTCCTCGATGGTGCCCTTGAGGAACTCGACGTTGGTGGCGCCCGCCTGGGCGGCATTCGCCCGGGCAAGGTCGAGCATCTCATCGGTCATGTCGACGCCGTAGGCGAACCCGGTTTCGCCGACACGCCGGGCCGACAGCAGCACGTCGATCCCGCCGCCCGAGCCGAGGTCCAGCACCTTCTCACCCTGCCGCAGCTCAGCCACGGCGATGGGGTTGCCGCAGCCCAGGCTGGCTGCCACGGCTGATACTGGAAGGCTATCCCGGTCCGTGGCTGCATAGAGTGCGCTGCCAAATGTGTCGTCGACCTCCAGGGCAGTCGGGCCGCAGCATGAGCCGTTGTCGCCGCAGCTGTCGTCGCAGCACGATGCCGTCCCCTGTCCGGACGTGACGGTGATGGCAGCGGCGGCGTAGCGTTCGCGCACCTGCTCGCGTACCTGCTCGGTGGTCGTTGTTTCTGACATGGTGAGGATCCTCCCATTGATAGATGTCGATACGAGTGTAGCTACGCATCGAGATTTGTCAATATGTGTAATGCTTGGGTATGCCCACCGCTCACCTGGTCCCGTCCGACCGCGCGACGCTGCCGTTGCTCACCGACTGCTGTACGCCGGTGGTTCGGCAGGTGATCAAGCCGGACGAAGCGGTCACGCTGGCTGCCGGGTTCAAGGCGCTGTCAGACCCGGCCCGGCTCCGGCTGATCTCGCTGGTCGCGGCCCACGCGGACCAGGAGGCGTGCGTGTGCGACCTGACCGAGCCGGTAGGTCTGAGCCAGCCGACAATCTCGCACCATCTCAAGCTGCTGGTGGAGGCCGGCATCATGACTCGCGAACAGCGGGGGAAGTGGGCCTACTACAAGCTCGTGCCCAACGCCTTGAACGCGCTCGCCGAATTGATTGCCTCTCCGGCTCGCTGAACCGTCCGACAACGGGCTACGGCTGGGTCTGGCTCTGGCCTGCCGGAACGAGATCATCGAGCAGCGCTTCGACGCGGCTTTGGATCTCGTCGCGGATGGGCCGGACGGCCGCCACATCCTTGCCGGCCGGGTCGGCCAGCACCCAGTCCTCGTAACGTTTCCCCGGGTAGAACGGGCAGGTGTCACCGCAACCCATGGTGATCACCACGTCGGACTCGCGGACGGCCTGGTCGGTCAGGATCTTCGGCTTCTCCGTCGCGATGTCGATGCCCACCTCGGCCATGGCCTGCACGGCCGCCTGGTTAACCTGATCGGCGGGCGCCGATCCAGCTGAGCGGACCTCAACCGCACCTGCGGAGAGATGAGCGAGGAACGCCGCGGCCATCTGCGACCGGCCGGCGTTATGGACACAGACGAACAACACGCTGGGCTTCGACATCGAATCTCAACTTTCTTCAGGAACGTGGTTGGGATGCGGGACGACGGCCCGGCCGGCGGTCACCGAGGCGTCCGGAAAGAAGAACCTGACCAGGCTGAGGCCGACGAGCCCGCCGAGAAGCTGGGCGGCCATGAAGAACAGGGCCGATGCCGGCGCTATACCGGCGAACGTGTCGGAGAAGATCCGACCAGCCGTCACCGCGGGGTTCGCGAATGAGGTGGAGCTGGTGAACCAATACGCCGCGCCAATATAGGCGCCGACCGCGGCCGCCGACAACGCGGCCCGCCCGGTCCGGGCCAGCGCGAACACCACCAGCACGAGGCCCGCGGTAGCCACTAGCTCTCCCAGGCCGTGACCGAGGCTCACCCGGTCCGTGCCCGAGATCTGAACCGCGGGTAGGTCGAACATAATGTTCGCCAGCAGCGCACCCAAGATCGCACCGACCAGCTGCGCCGTTGCGTACATGGCGACAAGGCCGGGGGACAATCCGCTGCCAGGTCGGCGGGTGAGCATCCAGTCAACCGCTGAGATCACTGGGTTGAAGTGGCCACCAGATACCGGCCCAAACACCAAGATCAGTACCGCCAGCCCGAATGCTGTCGCCGTGCTGTTTTCCAGCAGCTGGAGTCCTGCATCGGACGGCGACAATCTGGCTGCGGCAATACCGGACCCCACCACCACCGTCACCAATAGGGCGGTGCCCATCAGCTCGGCAAGCAGCCGGCGCCACACTGCCAAGGCACGGAGCTTGACGGCTGACATATCTCAACAATACTTGACTCAATATCAATGGAGGCAGTATGGGTCAGAACATGGACGACCGAGCGGCCGTCTTCGCCGCACTCGGTGATCCGATCAGGCTGGCCCTGGTAGACCGCCTTGTCACCGGCGACGCCTCACCGGGTGAGGTGGCCGCCGACGCCGGTTTGGGCAGCAACCTACTCGCCCACCATCTCCGCGTACTCGAGGACGCCGGCGTCATCCGGCGCGTCCGGTCCGAAGGCGACCGGCGACGCAACTACGTCCAACTACGACTTGACCGCCCAACCGTTTGGGCGGCCGCCATTTCCGGCCGCATCCCCAACAATCTCCCCCCTGGTCCCCGGGTGGTGTTCGTGTGCACGGCAAACTCGGCCCGCTCTCAGCTCGCTGCCGCCAGCTGGAATCAGCGGAGCAACATTCCAGCCACTTCGGCTGGAACTCATCCCGGCCCACGCATCCATCCGCGGGCCGTCGCCGCCGCCCAGCGCCACGGACTCCGCATCGAACGCGACGGCCCCGAGCGTCTCGACGATGTCCTTCACGACGATGATCTCATCGTCGCCGTCTGCGACAACGCCCACGAGGAGCTCGGCCATGCCCTTCCCCGGCTGCACTGGTCGATTCCCGACCCAGTGCCAATCGATACCGACGCCGCGTTCGAACGCGCCTACGCGGACATCAACCGCCGCGTCCACCACCTTGCCGACCTCTACGCATCCTCAGAGGGAGCATTGTGATGAGGACTCGATGAGCCGTTAGCTCGTAGCCAGCCCAACAAGTGCGATGTCACTTCGCCGCGGCAGGTGCCTTGAGCCTGGTGCCGAACCAGCGCCATTACGAGAAACTGATAGCCGGTCGGCTCGGCTCCTTACGCCACGCCCACGACCACCTTCCCCCTGGCGTGGCCTTGTTCCACGTACGTGATCGCTGCCGGGATTTCGGTGAACGGGTAGCGCCGGTCGATCTGGGGCCGCACCTTGCCGGCCTCAATCAGGTTCGAAAGGAACTCCAGATCCGTGGCGGCTACGTGCGCCGACACTATGGCGATGTCCTTGCCGCCGCGCATCGAAACTCCCATCAGCTTCGCCACACTCGTGAACCCGGCGACAGCGGCCTTGCCGCCCTCGGTAAGAGAGCGTCTGAGATCGCGTACCGATAGGTTCCCGATCGTGTCGAGGATCAGGTCGTAGCGCCGCCCGCTCCGGAATAAGTCTGTCGTGGTGTAGTCGAGGACGTGATCGGCGCCGAGCGAACCGACGAGATCGAGGTTCCGGGTGCTGGTAACACCGGTCACCTCGGAACCGTACGATTTGGCGATCTGGACCGCAAAGGTGCCGATGCCGCCGGAAGCGCCATTGATCAGCACCTTCTGCCCGGTCTGAATTTCTCCGTGGTGGCGGAGGCCTTGGAGTGCGGTTACCGCGGCCATCGGCACTGCAGCGGCCTCCTCAAAAGACAGGTTTGCCGGCTTCAGGGACATCACCTCAACTGGCACCGAGACGTACTCTGCAAAGCCGCCGGAACCGTGATCTAAGAGATTGGCATAGACCTCGTCGCCAGGGGTGAAATGGTGGACGCCGCTGCCCACCGCCTCCACCCGCCCGGCAATGTCGCCGCCGAGGATCTTATGTTTTGGCCGCAGCAACCCCAGGGTGGCGCGCGAAAAGAAGGGTTTGGCGCGCATAGAACGCCAGTCCGCCGGATTGACGGATACTGCCAGCACCTTCACCAAGACTTCATCGGCGGCCGGGGCTGGCTTCTCGACCTCCGCCATCCGAAGCGTCTCAGGCGGACCGTACTTCTCCAATATGAACGCCTTCATCACTGGCGCTCCCTGTTCGGCTGGCGTCGGTTCAGTCTAATTGAGAGGCGTTTCCTGCTGCTACCAAGGGACCCTGCGCACGTGGGGACTGCGTCTGCGTGACGCGCATACTGAAACTGGCTAAGGGAATGCCGAGCTTCATGATGAAGTCAAGGGGTAACCAGTCGTAGAGAGTGCTCGACGGCCCGGCCCGGTCCCTCGCCGGCCGGCGGCTCAGCGGGAAGCCTGACATCCTGTTCAAGCCCCTGATAGTGGATCGACTCCAGTACTTCCAATTGTCCGGGATCGGCAAGTCGCCATCGCCGAGGGGTCGGAAGATCGGCGGCGACCGCCTCCAGGAAGGCGATCTCGCCGCGATTCATCCGCTGAGTGAGCTCTCGGTCAACGTCTTTGAGATTGACGTGGGTAGGGCGGGAGCTCGCGGTGGGGATCAGCTCCAGCACGTCGTTTCCTCCGGCGTATGCGTGACCGGTGTCGACGCACAGCGACACCCGGCTCTCGGCGAGGACTCTCGCGATGTCGTCGGGAGTGAGGATAAGTGTTCCTAGGTGGGGATGCACCGCAAGGTTGACGCCAGCAGAGTCTGCCCCAAGAAATCGGCGCAGCTGCGACGCGGAACCGGGCGTTCACGACCGGCGCTCCTTCAGTGCCAGCGCCGGGATTCTCATTCCATCACCTTCTGTTCCGACTCTCGTCGGTCTCTGATCTTCATGCGTACCTGCGGAGAGGGCTCTTGACGACTGCCTGGGCCGATATGCCACCATGTGGATAGATTGTCCAGCCAGCGAGAGGTAGGCTCGCGTGCAGGTGCGGGCAGAAGGAGGTTCGACCCATGAGAGCTAGCGCGTCCGGGAGGCGCACGCTGGGCGTCGGGATCATCGGTAGCGGCCTGATGGCCAAGGCGCACACCATGGCCTGGCGCAACCTAAGGTCGGTGTACGGACAGATACCGGTCGAGATAACGCTGGTCGTCCTGGTCGACGCCACCGATGAGCTCGCGGCCGCTGGAGCGGCCCAGTTCGGTTACGAGCGTTGGACCACGTCCTGGCAGGACGTGGTAGAGGATCCCGCCGTCGATATCGTCGACATCGTCACGCCCAACTTCTTGCATAAGGAGGTCGCGATTGCCGCTGCCCGAGCCGGCAAGCACATCTGGTGCGAAAAACCCCTTGCTCTCACCGCTGACGATGCCCTCGAGATGACCAAGGTCGCCGAAGACTCCGGCGTGAAGACCCTGGTCGGATTCTCCTACTTGCGCAACCCAGGCGTCGTTTTGGCAAAGAAGCTGGTGCAGGACGGCGAGATTGGAAAGCCGGTGTCGTTCACTGGGACCTTTGCGATTGATGCCATGACTCATCCAGACACTCCATTCACTTGGCGACAGGATCGCGCGCTCGCCGGCACCGGCGCACTCGGTGACCTGGGCGCTCACATCATCGCGTTTGCGCGGCATCTCGTCGGACCGATCGAGCGCGTGGCGAGCCTCTCGACCATCACCGTGCCGCGGCGTCCGCTCCCTGCGGGAACCTTCGGCTACGGCGAGAAAGCCGAAGCCGACGCGCCGATGCGAGAGGTGGAAAACGAGGACGTGACGATTTTTCTGGCGGGCTTCGCCAACGGCGCGATCGGTTCGATCGAGGCCAGCCGAGTATCGGCAGGCCGCTCCTACGACGTCGGCTTCACGCTAACTGGGACGAAGGGCGCCATCCGCTTCGACCAGCAGAGAATGTTCGAGCTGCAAGTGCGCCTGGCATCCGATCCATCCGGGACCACTGGGTTCCGACACATTCAACTCGGTCCGGGTCACGGGGACTATGGCGTGCTGTGGCCAGTGCCCGGGATCAACCTCAGCGTTCACGATCTGAAGTTCTTCGAGGCACACGACCTGATTGAAGCGATCATGACTGGTACTGCGGCTTCGCCTGACTTCCGTGAAGGCTGGGAGGTCGAGAAGGTCATCGATGCCGTTGACGAGGCGTCCGGCACGAACAGGTGGATCGCGATCCGGTGAGCGGCGCCGTGACTGACATGCTGGGGGCGAGCTCGTCCGCCGAACAGCCGACCATGCGCGCCGTCCGATTCCATGCTGACCGCGACATCCGGATCGACCGAGTCCCCGCCCCGGAAGCCGCCGGCCTGGGACACATAGGTTTTTCTGCTATCCGGTGACAATCTGGCCGCGGATAATCGGATTGGTCGGGGCGGGTGCGCTCCCCGCCGACACTGTCGTCACCGCAACGATCCAGCGCGAACAGTTGATGTATGGACTCGAGGCTCTCCTCGATCCGGCGGGGGACGCGCTCAAAATCATTGTCACAATCTGAGCGCTTTCCCGGCGTCGCACCGAGCGCGGTCGTTCTGTCACAGGTACAGCCTTTGCCCGGCGACCTGCTCGTCGTACTCCCGGCGGGCGGTCTGAGTGCTCTGCAGGTCGGATACTTCCGACACCGGCACATCCCACCAGGCGCCGGAGCCGCCGAAACGGGCCTGCGCATCGACCTTGACGTAGATCACGACGGTGTTCTCGATGCCGGCCGCATCCGCCAACGCTTTCTTCAGTTCCTCGGCAGTGGTGGCGGTGAGCACGTCGGCGCCGTAGCTGACGGCACTGGCGGCTAGGTTGATATCGATCCGCTGATCGGAGAACTGGCCGTCCTTGCCACGGTAGTTGAACCGGCAGGCGAACGCCTGAGATCCGCGAGTCTCCGATAGCGCGGCGATGGATCCGTAGCCATAGTTGTCGACGAGCAGGACGGTGATCTTCAAGCCTTCCTGCACAGCGGTCATGATCTCCTGGCTGGATAGCAGGAAAGTGCCGTCGCCGATGAAACAGAACACGTCTCGGCTCGGGTCGGCCATCTTCGCGCCGACAGCGCCGCCGACCTCGTAGCCCATGCAGGAGTTGCCGTACTCGAGGTCGTAAGCCTTTGGATCAGACGGCCGCCACAGCCGGTGCAGGTCTCCCGGCGTAGACCCTGCCGCGTTGACCACGACGTGGCGGGAACCGGCGACGGCATTGACCAATCCGATGGCCTCGGCCTGGGACAGCGTGGGACTGTCTTGGACCTCGATGATGCGGTCAACCTCATCCCGCCAGTCGTCGGCTGCCTTTTCCGCCTCGGACCGGTAGCCTGCGTCGACTCTGTATTCACCTAGCAGATCGGCGAGCTCGACGATGGTCTCTCGTGCGTCGCCCACAAGGGCCAGCGCTGACTCCTTGTATGCGTCGAGCTCGGCGACGTTGATGTTGACAAACTGCACGTCGGGATTGGTGAATAGCGTGTTCGACGCGGTAGTGAAGTCGGTGTAGCGGGTGCCGATGCCAATGATCACGTCGGCGTCGTTGGCCAACTTGTTGGCGAACACTGACCCGCTGGCGCCCACGGCGTTGACCATTTGAGGGTGATCCCATGGCAGGCTCGCCTTGCCGGCTTGGGTAACGCCTACTGGGATGCCGGTGGCGGCGACGAAGTCGGCCAGTGCGTCGGTGGCGGCGGAGTAGATGATGCCGCCGCCCGCGATAATCAGCGGCCGCTGGGCAGCTGCGATCACCCGGGCCGCTCGACTGAGCGCCGAGCGGTCGGCACGGGCCCTGGGCACGTGCCAGGTGCGCTCACGAAACAGGCGCGTCGGAAAATCCCAGGCTTCGGTCTGCACGTCTTGGGGCAAAGCGATGGTCACCGCGCCGGTGTCCGCGGGACTCGTCAGGGTGCGCATGGCCTCGAGCAGCGCGGTGGGGAGCTGGTCGGGCCGGTTGATCCGGTCCCAGTACTTCGAGACGGCCTTGAAGGCGTCGTTGACCGAGGAGTCCCACGACGACGGCGACTCAACCTGCTGCAGCACCGGACCGGTACGGCGGCTGGCAAAGATGTCGCTGGGCAGACACAGCACGGGGAGTCGGTTCACGGTCGCAGTCGCCGCCCCGGTGACCATATTCGTGGCGCCAGGGCCGATCGAGGTAGAGCAAGCCAGCGCACCGAGGCGATTCCTCATTTTGGCGTAGCCCGTGGCCATGTGGACCATGCCCTGTTCGTTGCGGGCCTGGTAGAGGCGGAAGTCATTCCGGTATTGCAGGAGGGCCTGGCCGATGCCAGCCACGTTGCCGTGCCCGAAGATGCCGATGGCGCCGCCGAAGAACGGCCGAATCTCGCCATCGCGTTCGACGCGTTGCGCGCCGAGAAACCGTACGACGGCCTGACCCACAGTGAGGCGGGCGGTCGGGTTGGCGTTTGGCACAAGTGTTCCTTCCACATTGAAGGCGGATCAGCGACCTAGCTGCTGGATTGAGGGTGGCGAGGGACGAATAGGAGCCGACTGTCGATTCCGCCTGCGGCCTAGACGCCGCGAAGGCGATATAGGTCCAGCCGGCGTTAGCTGATGGATCGGGCCCATCCTTTGGCCAAGATCTTCGGGTTGCTCATCGAGGCTGGTTCCTTCCCCGAGTGATCTGCTGCTCGGGATCCCTTCAAGTTTCGAGTATTTGAGGTGCTGTTCACGAGAGGGCTGTGCCTGGGACACTCGCAAATGTATCGTCCCGCAGACTTACTGTCCACTTCGTGGTATAAATGCGGATTCCGCTCGGAGACCGACGTGCAACACCGTCAGCGCGGCTGCCGCGGCCGCCATCTACTGCATCATGGACTAAACGTCCGTACGATGATAATCTAACGACTCCCTCAGTTCAGGTGAGGAAGCCGTGACAACCAATGCCGTCGCCCTCGACAATCAGGCCGACCTCCGCAGCCTCGCGCAGCAAGCGCGCTGGCAAGTGATCAAGACCGTGATGAGCAGCAAGGCCGGCCATATCGGTGGACCTCTGTCCATGATGGACCTGCTGGTGTGTCTCTACTTCGGCGAACTCCACATCCGCCCCGAGGACCCGGACTGGATGGACCGTGATCGGTTCATCCTGTCCAAAGGTCACGCCGCGATCGGCCTGTACGCGGTGCTGGCACTGCGCGGGTTCTTGCCGATTGAGGAGCTCGTTACCTTCGACCAGGGTGATTCTCGCCTACAGGGCCACCCGGACCTTACTCGTCTGCCCGGGCTCGACGCGTCCACCGGCTCGCTCGGTCAGGGCTTGTCCCTCGGGGTCGGGATGGCGCTTGGTGCACAACTCGGCGGCAACAGCTTTCACACGTGGGTGATGTTAGGCGACGGGGAGATCCAGGAGGGGATGGTGTGGGAGGCGGTGCAGGTGGCCGCCCGCTACAAGCTCGATAACCTCACCGCCATCGTCGACCGTAACGGCCTCCAGCAGTTCGGCCTACCGTCCACCAGTGAGACGACCCGAACGGACCGGGGTGACCGTCGCGACCCATGGTTCGGTGTCGACCTTGCCGCGGTATTCCAAGCCTTCGGCTGGCGGGTCCTCGAGATTGACGGACATGACCTTGGTCAGATCAAGGCGGCCTACCGGCTAGCCCGAGCCGGCGACTTCACTCACCGGCCGACCGTGATCATCGCTCACACAGTCAAGGGCAAGGGGCTTTCGCTGGCTGAGGGGGTCCACACCTGGCACAGCATTGTCCCGTCGGCCGAGGACTTCGAGAAGGCCCGACAGGAATTGGAGCCCGACGAGATCGATCTGCTTGATGCTTACGTCCACCTACATTCAGACGGAGCTACCGCATGATCGCTATGCGTGACGTCTGGGGCGAGAAGCTGGTCGAGCTTGGCGGCAGCGATCAGCGCACCGTCGTTCTCGACGGTGACCTCGCAAACTCGACGAAGGCCGACAGGTTTGCCAAGGCGTTCCCTGACCGGTTTTTCCAGATGGGAATCGCGGAGCAGAACATGATCGGGGTCGCCGCCGGCCTCGCCGCGATCGGCTACGTGCCCTGGACGTCCTCCTTCACGGTCTTCTTCACCCATCGGGCCATCGACCCGATCCGGATGCTGGTAGCCCAGAGCCACGCCAACGTCAAGATCGTCGGCTCCTACTCGGGGTTGTTGATTGGTGCGGTTGGCAAGACCCACCTCGACATCGAGGACCTGGCGATCATGCGAGCCATGCCCGACGTCGCCGTCCTGGTCCCCGTGGACGCAACCGAGCTGCTGGCGATGATGGAGTGGGCACAGGCGCATGACGGACCCGTTTACCTGCGTATCGTCCGAGACGCCGTCCCGGACATCCTCGAACCCGGCTACACCTTCATGCCCGGGGCGGTCCACGTTCTCCGGACGGGCACCGATGTCGCACTCGTGTCGACCGGACCGCAAACCGGCCGCGTCCTCACTGCATCTCAACAGCTCGTCGCCAACGACATTTCCGCAACGGTCGTCCACGTTCCCTCGCTCAAGCCCTTGGACGAGGACGCGCTGCGCACCGCACTGCAGGGCCACGACCTCATCGTCACCGCTGAGGAGCACTCCATCTACGGCGGCCTTGGCGGCTTGGTCGCTGAGGTTCTGACCGCCATCGGCACAACCTCGCGGATCGAGCGGATCGGCGTGAGCGACACCTGGGGTGAGTCCGCCAGCAACGACTTCATGCTGAACAAGCACGGTCTGTCGCCGGAGAAGATCACCGCCCGCGTCCGCACCCTGCTCGGCGCACGCATCTCCGGCTGAGCCGGGAAACAGTCCGTTCACGGTGAGCTGACAAAGATCACGCCTGCCCGCCAGGCAGTCTGTCCACTGAGTGATAATCTTTCGGCCGAGGTTCTCTCGAGAATGGAGGTGAGGACATCGCTCCCGATGACCCCCGCAGCGACCGTCGAAGTGCCCTCGCGGGCAACGCTCGCACGACGGTCGTGCCAGAGATCATGGAAGGGGAGCGAGACGCTGAAGCGGGAAGCCCTGGGCTCGAATTAATCGCCAAGGTCGATTCAGTGATCACCGCCCTGGAGCGCCACAGCGAAATCAGTGCCGCCGAGCTGGCTATCGTCCTCGATGAGCCCCTTAGCTCGACGTACCGCATGCTGCAGAGTCTTACGGCGATTGGCTGGATCGATCGCGGCCCACGCCGTGGCAGCTACCGGCTCGGTTTAAGGCTGATGACGATCGGCGGCCTTATCGAGGACAGCATCGACATCCGTGAGAGCGCCCTTCCGTACTTGCGGTCTCTGCTTCACGACGTTGGAGCAACCAGCTTCCTGTGCCTGCGTCGCGACGCTAGGGCGGTCTGCGTGGAACGCTTGGAAGGTCAGTCGGTCCGCTCCCTGGCGATGCGACTGGGCGGTTCGCTCCCCCTGTACGCCGGGGCCGCGCCTCGCGCGCTGCTGGCCTTTCTGCCTGCCTCGGAGCAGCGGGCTGTGCTGCGGTCAAATGATCGACTACCCGGCGATCCGGCGCAGCCGGACCGGGCCGACCTGGAGAAGGACCTGGCGGTGGTCAAGAAGAAGGGTTACGCGGTATCCGACGGCGATGTCACGCCTGGGGTCGCCGCCCTAGGAGCTCCGGTCTTCAACCACCGCCACGAGCTCGTGGCTGCGATCTCGATCAGCGGGTTACGGGCGCAGATCCTTGGCGCCCAACGGCGACGAAACGTCCAGCTGATCGTTGCCGCCGCTCGGGGTGTGAGCGCGGCCCTCGGTGACGAGCCGGGTGCTCGATGAGCAGCGAACGGCCGATGGGCATCCTGCAGAAGTCGTCCGATCTGATCGGACTCTTGGCGGCTCACGGCCCTCTCACTCCGGCCGAGATTGCAGAGGAGATCGGCATGCCGCGATCGAGCGTCTACCGGTTCGCCGAAGCGTTGGGTCAGGTCGATATGACCGAGACGCTTCCTGATTCGCGCGTCAGGCTCAGCCCGCGCTGGTTGCACTTAGCCGACGCAGCTCGGGCGGCGATGGTGGAGTGGGCCGGCGCTCGCTCTGTTCTTGACGAGCTGGCCCGCGACACGGGACAGACGACCTATCTCAGCGTGCCGCGCGGCGACCAGGTGGTCTGCATCGACTGGTCGCAGGGGCGTGGCATCAACGTGCTGATCCTCAAACCGGGCCGGGCGCTGCCCCTATATGCGGGAGCAGCGGGTCGCGTCACCCTCGCCTTCCGTGACGAAGATCCCGCCGACTATCTCGCGCGGGCTCCGTTCCCGGCGTTAACTGGCCGGACACTGAAGACGGCGAACCAGCTACGGCGCGACATC
>DASUYM010000177.1:0-9514 GCA_036377435.1 Propionibacteriaceae bacterium | reverse complement strand
GAAAGTGTTGCAGTTCAGCACTCGGCTGGAGATTCGGTGGTCGCCGGCACCTTCGTCGTACAGGGTGAGGGCGAGGGTGTCGTCGAAGCGATTGGCGGCCATACGACCATTGCCGGCATTGCTGCGCTGACCCGGCAGGCTAACCGACCGCCGAGTCCGTTGACCGTCCAACTCAACCGCGTTGTGAAGATCATCGCGGTAATCGCCATCGTCACCGGCGCGCTGCTTGCGTTGGTTCCTGAAGGGCTGCTTCCGACGGTGACCTTGTCGCTGGCGCGCGGAGCCTCCTTGATGGCCACCCGTAAGGCCCTGGTTCGGCAACTCGACGCCGTGGAGACTCTCGGAGCGACCACGTACATCGGCACCGACAAGACCGGCACTCTGACGCAGAACCGCATGGCGGTGGTTGAGGTCTGGACGCCAGTTGGAACCGATGCATGGTCGCTTCGGGCCGGCTGCGGCTACGACGTTTCCTGACATATCACCTCACCGACAATGTCGCTGAACTCGCGCCCTTCGCCGCCTGGGCGCTGACTGGCGGACAGTTACCGCTAGCCATCGGCGTGCTTCAGGTGTTGGCACGCGATATCGGCACCGACATTCTGCCCGCCCTCGCGTTGGGTGCAGAACCACCCAGTCGCCAAATCATTTCGGGCCGAGTGCGTCGGCGCAGCCTCATCGACGGTCGCGGCATATCACGAACGTTTCTAGGCTGCTTCCATGGATGACCGCCGATCTCGGCAAGCTTCGTGGCAGCGGTGTCGCGGTGGCTGGCCATGAGTGATGGGGAAGACGGCGTCGATGCGCTGCTGATGGACGGCGGAATCGTCCACGTCCGTCCGGTCTCTGAGCGCGACGCGAGGCTGACCGGGCTGTATACCCGGGCATCACAACGGAGCCGCTATCTATGCTTCTTCACAGCTGGCATCTCGATTGATCGCGAGGTCCAGCGGCTTGTCACGCCGAGCGATGATCATGTGGCGTTAGTTGTTGAACATGACGGGCTCGCTGTCGGCGTTGCCTCATATGGGGTTTCGAGCAGCGCGCAGGCCGAGATCACCGTTCTGGTCGACGACGCTTGGCAGGGCGACGGTATCGGCTCACTGCTCATCGAGCACTACGGCGCCGCGCTTGCCCTGCTGACCATCGAGTCGATGGGCTTCCTATCACCATGATGATCTTGGCGATCGTGACAGGTGATCCGAGCTCCTCAGGGTCGCCGCAACGATGATCAGCTGGGCGATCCTACGGTGTGTGGTCTACGACGAGCCGCTGCCCTTCTCTCAGCGGCGTCATGCGGCACGCCCAGGCCCATTGGCGTGGTCAACGGGAAACAACAGCGGGCAGGTGGCTTGTCGTACGAGCCCATCGGCGAGATCTGCCGCTTTGGATTTCGTTGATCCGTTGCGCCGATACCCGACGACGGCCAGGTGGCATCCAGTCAGCGCGTTGCCTACGGCCGCGACCGACGTTGAATTAATCTGATCAATGGTGACGTGCAGCCGGGGGTAGCGGCTAGCGAGGTGCGCGAGATCGCGAGCCACCAAATTGTCATCCGCGACCTCAGCCTCGGAGACAGAACCACCTGGCCCTGAGCCCGGAAGCGCCAGCGTCAATCCAGCCTTGCGCAAGAATGCTTCTTCGGCGGCCGCAAACAGCACGCCGGTGCGTGCCGCCTCACCCGTCCACACAGCCAAGATCTGAGTAAGGCCCGTCTTGTCGATCTTTGGCGTACGGCTAACGGTCACCACATCGCAAAGCCCGCGCGAGGTCAGGCGCTGGGTGAGACCATCGAACCTGCGTCTCGACAAGGGTCCGCCAGGCTCACTGCCGACGACTAGCATGGCGGCGGATCGGGTGATAACAAGCAGCCATTCGCCGGCGTCACCGTGTAGCAGCAACGTTCCCACGATAACCGTCGGCTCGCGGCGCGACGCCGCCTCCGCACAGCCGTTTAACAGGAGCTCGCGCGTCAGAGCCGCATCGCGATCCGGCCCCTCGCCACCTTTTGCCGCCACGTGAACGATCAGCAAGTGGAGACGTCGCAGCCGCGCCTCCTCAGCCGCCCATAGCACGGCGGATCGGGACAGAGACGTGTCATCAACACCGACCACTACCGCGTCACGAGCCGCTTCGATCGTGTCCACGGCAGCAATCCTCGCCGCCGCTGGATGTGCCCATTAGGGCCGTTGGGCCCATTCGGGTGGGAGCAGGGTCACGTTCTGTCGCGTCCCTGCTTTGCTTGTCGAACCCGCGCCCCGTAGACCGCCGCCTGAGTGCGCCGCTCCCTATCCAGCTTGGTGAGCAGCCCCTAGACGTAGTTCTTGACCGTCTTTCTGCCGCGTTCACTAGGTCAGTTAGCCCTCTTCGCACGACCTCGTGGTCGTCAAGAAGGAAGACCCGGGTGGGACCTTTCACGGATTAAGCGGGACTGTCCATCGCAGGTGGGTTCCTCCCTCTGATGCTGGTTCCACTGTGAGGCTACCGGCGAGGTCCGCGGCGCGCCGTTCGAGATTGTCCAGACCACTTCGTCGGGTTGCCTCGCCGGGCCCGATGCCGTTATCGATCACCTCGATGATGAGCTGATCCTTGGTGACACTGACCAGCAATGAAGCGGCTGTGGCGCCCGCGTGTCTAGCGACGTTGGTCAATGCTTCGCGTACGACGGCCTCGGCCTCGGCAACGAGTGGTGCTGAGGTGACGGTATCGACCGGCCCGCGGTACTGCACTGTTGGCGAAAAACCCAGAGCAGCTTCAATTTGCGCGATCACGGTGAGAAGAGCGGAGCGTAGCCCTGGCCCTGTCATGGAGGCACCGCGGAGATGGAAGATCGAGGTGCGGATCTGCTTGATGGTGTTGTCGAGCTCCGCCACCACGTGGCTCAACCGCTGCGCGGCTCCGAAATCGCCTTGACCTGTCGCTACGCTCTGCACGATAAGACCGGCGGCGAAGAGCCGTTGGATCACGTGATCATGTAGGTCGCGGGCGATGCGATCCCGGTCCTCAAGGAGAGTCAGCCGCTGTTGATCCACCCGCGCGGCTGCCAGCTCCTGCGCCACAGCGGCCTGATTGGCGAAGGTTTCAGCCATCTCGAGGTCGGCCGACCCGAACGGGTGGCGGCCTGGCCTGCGTCCGACGATGATCGCCCCGTGCGGGCCGCTCTTGCCCAGCATGGGAACGGCCATGACGGCGCTGACCCTGACAACCTCGCGGAGGTGAACGCCGAGGTCGTGGTGGTCCTCAAGCCGACCCACCCGAACCCCGCGGCCGGTCTGCAAAGCCAGCTCGACCAGACTCTTAGCCCGTGGGTAGCTCATACCTGTCAGCTGGTCCGCAGCCTGGCCCGCGGCAACGACGACGTCCAGGAAATCTCGCGCGTCGGCAGGGAGAACCAAGATCGCGACATCGGCGTCGGCTAGGCGCAAGACACTGTCGGCGATGAGCTGCAAAGGCTCTCGCTCCTGCGTTGGATTAAGCAAGGCTGCTGTGATTTCTGCGGAGGCGAGCAACCATTGCTGCCGGTGCCGGGCCTCGTCATAGAGCCGGGCGTTCTCGATTGCTGACCCCGCGGTCGCTGCCAGGGCACAGACCAGCGCCTCGTCCTCGGCGCTGAATGATCCCTCACGGTGATTGGTGAGATAAAGGTTGCCGTAGACCGCATCCAGCGACCGGATGGGCACACCGAGGAAACTGGTCATCTCCGGATGACCCGGTGGGAATCCGGAAGAGCGCTCATCGTCGGATATCCTCCGCAGCCGGATGGGGTGTGGCGTCTCGATCAGCGCGCCCAGGACGCCGCGGCCCTTGGGCAGCTCACCGATGGCCCGCACAGTCGCCTCATCCATTCCTACATGCACGAACTGCTCGAGAAGGCCGTCCGCACCGATGACGCCGAGCGCACAATACTCGGCCCCGACCAGGTCTCGAGCCGCCTCGACGATGCGACGTAACACCATGGGCAGTGACAGTTCACTGGCGATTACCCGATTGGCGTCGAGCAGGCGTCGTAGCCGCTCCTGGGCACCAATCACCTCATGCGCCCTGTCCACCAGCTGCGCAAGCAATTCCTCGATTGGCACAAGGCCAGGCACTGAGGTTGCCGTAGGAGGCTGGCCAGGCTCACTGCCAAACCCGGTCATGACGATGAGATTAGCCCCGCGGGGGCGTCGACCGACAGACCAAGCATCGTGGTCGTGGCCTAGGTCGAGCGCGGACTGGGCATGTGTCCATATGCCCTAGCAACACTCGGCTCGCTGCAGTCCAATGGACTTCGTGAATAGCGCCGAGAGCCCAAGCTCGTCATTGGCCGTCGAGATGCCCTTAGACCAACGGCTGGGCTCTGCGGCGATCCACGCAAGCCGGAAGATTCCGATCGCGGCTCCGGAAGACACGGTGGATTCGATATTGAGGCGGATGCGTGGCGTCCGATTCGACAGTGCCGGAGTGGTGGCAGTTTGTTCTGGGCCGCAGCTGGTCGGGCTGGTGACGATCGAGCGGCTGCTGGCCGCACCTGGCGAAGCTGCACTCGCGACGGTGATGGATTCAGAGCCGCCGGTGGTGGCACCTGGAGTTGATCAAGAGCACGCGGCGTGGCTGGCGGCGCAACGAGCTGAGTCGGGCATCGCCGTGGTCGATGAGCAGGGCCAGTTTCGAGGACTGATTCCGCCGCAGCGGCTGGCGGCGATTCTGCTGGAGGAACATGACGAGGACCTGGCGCGCCTTGGTGGATTCCTGAGATCAAGCGCCTCGGCGCGGTCGGCAAGCCAGGAGTCAGTGGGTCGGCGGCTGTGGCATCGCTTGCCATGGCTTGCCGTGGGCCTGATCGGTGCCATGATCTCGGCTGCGCTGCTCGCCGGCATCGAGGGCGAGATAAGCGCGAATCTGGCCGTCGCCTACTTCATCCCTGGGATTGTCTATCTGGCCGACGCAGTCGGCACGCAGACCGAGACCTTGGCCATCCGCGGTCTGTCGGTGGGGGTAGGAATCGGCCGCGTGGCGCGTCGCGAGGCCACGACGGGACTACTCGTTGGTTTGATCCTCGCCGCCATCATGTACCCGACCATCTCGTGGCTGTGGCATGACGTCGCGTTGGCTGCCGCAGTGTCGCTGGCAGTCCTGGCCGCTAGCACCGTCGCGACATTGGTCGCAATGGCCCTCCCCTACCTGCTCCACCGCCTAGGGTACGACCCGGCCTTCGGTTCCGGACCCCTTGCCACGGTCATACAGGATCTGTTGTCCATCGTGCTCTACCTAGCGGCGGTACGGCTGATCCTTTAGTCAGCAGATCGCGGGCCATGGACCACTACTTCGGTGGGAGTTGATTGCCCGCTGCGACTCTGGAGTACCAGGAGGCGGAGCCCTTTGGGGTGGCGTTGCAGGGTGTTGAAGTCGACTCGGACAAGGCCCCAACACTGCCCTGAGATGTTGCTCCAGCAATTCGACCCGGGCATCGTCGACGGTTGGCTGACTGCTGTCCCGAGCGTCATCCGGACGGCTGCCCGTAGGCCGGCGGCCAGCTTGCTGTCCAGCTTGCTGAGGTCTGGGTAACGGCCCTTCAGCAGCGGATCGAGGTAGAGGGTGTTCTCCGTTAGGTCGGCGGCCTGGGCTGCAGCGGCGAGGATCGGTCTTGCCGGGCGCCATGCGGCCGTACTGGTAGCCCTGCTGGGCAATGATCTTGGTCTCATTAATGGTCAGCCAGTGGTCGACCCGATCACCAAGCCTTGTGAAGAGCACCACTGCGTAGTCGGTGAACCAACCTGCGCTGTCGCGGTTTTCCCAGCCACCCCGGTCTTGCAGCGCATGCGGCAAATCTGAGTGATAGAGGGTCACCAGCGGCGATATGCCATGTCTCAGGAGGCCGACGACTAAGCGGTCGTAGAAATCAGTGGTAGTGGTCGCAGGCAATCGCACCTGAACTGCCATCTGCGATCGTGCCGGCACGACTGCCGGCATTGCAGCTGCCTACGATGCGGCGCAAAAGTGGCTTGCCGACCACGGCTATCGAGAGGCCGGACAGCCTTGGGAGTTCTACCTCGATGGTCCAGAGGTCGCGCAGCCAAGAACGATCCTGCGAATCCCTTGTGCCCCTAGGTCAGGCGATACGACGAGAGGCCGCGAAGGCTGAGCCGTCGCCGTCAGCTAATCGGAAGCCAGGAGGTATTGATCATCTCGACCTGACCTCCTTGAGGACGCGGGCCATGAATGTGGCGGACTGCTCTCCCTCCTCGTGATGCGGCGCGTGCCCAGACTGTTCGAAGTTCACCAACTGCTTGCTCGGTACCTGCAACCGCGCGGTGATTGTGATCACGACATCGGCAGGACTCAGGGGGGCCCGGGGCATAAGGACGCCGATCAACAGTTGCGGGCGAGGCCACAATGGGGGTGCTCGTTCTCACTGGGGGCCGCCGCGCGGAGGCTGGCATGCTTGGGATCCTCGGGATGAAAGCTGGCCTGCTGCTGTTGGTTGGGTGACCGCTGTGCCAGCGGTGGGTCATGCTGATTGGGGTCGGACTCCTGCCCCGCGCGCAGCGCCGCCGCGACAAACTGGCTGCTGGCCATGGCACTGATGCGCCTGTTGGCACGTGGAGTGGGTAGCCGCGGCCAGTTCGAGCATTTGGCAGCGCTAATCGCTGTGTGTGACCTTCCGAGGCTCGAAATGCGCTCGCCGAAATAGCGGCGCGGCGCTGGCTGCCCGCTGAGAGATCCGATCGACACGGCCGTTGACCTCAAGATGATCGGGTCGCTGTCATGGTGGGTGGCATCAGATCAAGTAAGGGCCTCTTCGGCCAGTTCGCGATGTCGCCCACCCTGCGCCTTTGCCTGTGGCGCCACGATGAGCGGGCAATGTGTCTGCCTCATCACACTGCGGGCGACCGACCGGGTCCAGTCTCCCCAGCCACGCCGGTGCGGGTGGCCGACCACCAGGACGGCCGCTGACCGCGACCACCGTACGAGCTGCGCGTCGGGGTCGCCAGAGAGAATTGCCGTCGAAACTCCGACCTCAGGATGATCTTGCTTCCAGTTGGCCAGGACTATTCCAAGATCGAATTGGGCGGCGGCCACATCGCGAGCCGAGGCGCTCATCTTCTCGGCATGCAGCACGATCAGTCGAGCCGCACGCAGCCCTGCTTCGTCGAACGCCAACCTCAGCGCGGGCTCTGGGTTCGTCTCGCTGTCAAGTGCGACGATCACTGGCAGCAGTGGCCAGGCATGGCGGGGCCGCCACCTACCGGGAACCACAACCAGCGGGCATGCGATGTGATGAAGGCGTGCACCAAGACGACGTCCCCGCCGCGTCGCTCGGCCGCCGAGACTGCGTAGTGCGCTGCTGCCACCGACTCAGCGGATGCATCCACGCCCGCCACCACCAGCGTCGTACCTGCTGCCTCGGGCTCCTCGTCCAATCTCTGTGTGGCTTCGATGGCAGCCGCACGATCTTGGTCGGTTCCCGCGGTGGCGGCCGGCGCCACGATCTCAGAATCCTCGCGGTGGCGGCCAGCAGCGGGAGCCGGCACAGCCACGACCGGACAGACGGCGTGGCTCAGGCAATGGTGGCTCACCGAGCCCGTCAGCAGTCGGCCCAGGCCAACGTGCTCCCGGGTGCCCACGACCAGCAGGCGCGCATCCTTGGACTGCCGAACCAAGACCTGGCCGGTATCCCCGCTTGCGAACTGCAGAGTCCATTCGGAGGCTGGCGAGACGGCGTCGAACACCGCAGTAATCGCCCGGCGATAGGAGTCTTCGATCTCCGAGCGGCTGAGTTCCATGAAGTTCGCCGGCGCCGGAAACCCGGCGGAGCTGAGCCCGTACGGCCAGTCAAGGACGTGTACTGCTCGAAGCACGGCACCGACGCTTCTGGCATGGTCAGCGGCCCAGTCCAGTGCGGCCTGGCCTGACGGCGAATCGTCCAGTCCTACAACGATCTCGTTCTTCATCGCGCACCTCCACCGTGCCGGTCGGCATCTGCTACACCTCCGACAGTGGCGGCGCGGGCTGTGTACGCGCAACCCCCTTTGGTAGTCCCCAGGTGAGGACCTTCGTCCCCCCACGTTCATGCCGGGCCGTTTGGGTGAGCTTCGCCTCTTCCGTGCCCCTCAAAACACCGTGTCGGATGGACGTTATGGGATCGCCGATACCTGACATTCAGCTAGTCGAGGTGTCTAACCAAGCGCAGCCAGTTGACGGGCCAGCGCGGCCGATTTGGCATTTCTGGCAATGGATACCGGCAAGATCCCGCAACAGTTCGCGGTCATCTTGATCTTGGATCGACCCGGTGATTTCAACGTGTCCGACCTCCGGCAGCTAGTCTCTGGCAGGATCCGAGTGCTTCCACGGTTGCGCCAGCGGTTGATCAAGGTCCCGCCAGGCTGCGGCCGTCCCGTCTGGGTGGATGATTCTGACTTCCACATCGATTGCCATGTTCGGGCAGTGCCATGCCAGTCCCCGGGAGATGAGCGCGCGCTGCTTGATACCGCCCTGTCTGTGATCAGCTCGGGCTCGGCCGGCCGTGTCGAGCCTTGCTCGCGACGCCTGGCTAACGCTGCTTGACGGTGTTCGCCGGGCGACCGCATCGTGGCGGTTATGGCGCCGCGCCATGCTCGCGGGGCGGTTTTCGGCCAGCCCGTGCCACGCCGTGCTCGCTCGTGCAAAGGACAGGTCCCGCCGACGGTTGGCGGTTATCAAGCTGGATCGCACTCGACTGCAGCGGCGGTAGCACATCGATACGGCGCTACCTCGCCCGCGGCGGGCCGGCAGTGGGCAATCTCGTATGCCCTTTGCTCGTCAATGTGCCAGCGAGCTGCGGAGTTAGGCGAACGAATCGCGCGGGTTGAGGCGGCGGTACATGCCCAGAAAGCGACCGGGCCAGCACCCATCGCAATTCTGGACGAGTTGTTCCGTCCCGCAGCCAGGCCGGGCGGATACCGCTTCTATATGTTCTGTATGAACCATCAGCACCAACTCCACACGTTGGTGACGCACGTCCGCGGCCCTACAGAGCCGGTGATGCATGGCGGCCATCAGGTCAGCAGCGCCATTCCAGTCGCGGTTTCCGATGGCGGGAACGTGACTGTCGACTTTGGGTCCTCTCGTACGCCGGCGTGCTCACCATCTCGGTCATCGTCGATCCGGATCACGGTCCAGATCTTGACGACCTGATCACCCGGTTGCAGAAGGAGTTCGATTCGATCACAGGGCCCCCTAGCCGAAAGAGGGGTCTTCAGTGATTGGCGTCCGGTCAGCTGAGCTTAAGGATCGGTCTCGTCAGCGGCGGCTGTTGTCCGTTGGCGCCGGAGTGGTCGCCGCCTCGGCGTGGGCAGGTGCGCTTGGTCTTGCCTCTGGCGCCGATCCATATCTCAGACATCTCACCGATCAACTCGTCCCTGCACGTCGAGTGGGCAAGAACCCATAGCGCGCGATTGGACCGGCGCGCCTAAGGTGAGCGAACGACAGAACTCAGCCCTTCGATCGGCGTGCCCGACACTGGCGGACCGCCGACGACTCGCCCGCCTCGACC
>DASUYM010000176.1:0-6376 GCA_036377435.1 Propionibacteriaceae bacterium | reverse complement strand
TGATCAATGCCACGAGCCGGCGCCGAGCTGCTTCAAAGTAGCTGTCAGTGCCTTCGGTGAGCACCGCCCGTACCCGGAAAGACGCGGTGCTGTCTTCCAGGCGCCCGATCCTGGCCGCTGGCGCTGTGGTGACCCGGGAACACCCGCTGCGGGGTACCGAGGTAGTGATCATCCACCGGAAGCGCTACGACGACTGGACGTTGCCGAAGGGAAAGCTCGATGTTGGCGAGTCGTTACCGGCGTGTGCCGTGCGCGAAGTGCGAGAGGAGACGGGCGTCACCATACGGCTCAGCGTGCCGCTGGACTCGATCAGCTACCAGGCTGGCAACGCCGGCCTCAAGAAGGTTGATTACTGGGGAGGCGTCGTCTTGGACTCGGTGCGCAGGGCACCGGACGCGGAAGTGGACGTCGTCTCCTGGCTGCCGGTGCGTGCAGCGCTTGGCCGACTCACCTACTCTCATGATCATTTCCTGGTGCAGCAGTTTCTTGAGCAGCCCTCCACCACTCCGCTGATCATCCTGCGGCACGCCAAGGCGATGGATCGGAAGGACTGGTCACGAAAGGACTCGGCGCGGCCCATCATTTCCCGTGGCCGGCGCCAGGCCAAGATGCTGATCCCGATGCTGGCGGCATACGGAGTGACCAAACTCGTCAGCTCTACCTCCACACGTTGCACGGCGACAGTGCTGCCGTACGCTCACCAGCGCGAACTGGCGGTCGAGACGTACAGCCTGCTGAGCGAGGAGGAAGGCGAGAACGACCCCAAGGGTGTCGGTAACGTGGCACGGAAGATTCGGGCCTCGGCACTCGCCAGTGGTGAGTCAACTGCAATCTGCGTGCACCGGCCGGTGCTGCCGCACATTCTCGCCGCGCTCGATATTGCGCCGACGACCTTGGTGACCGGGGAATTCCTGGTGGCACACCTGACGGCCGACGGTACGGCGCACGCGCTGGAACGGCACCGGCCTCAGGCTTGACTGCGGTCTGGGAGTGCTGGTGCCGCGGCTCAGACCTTCCGAGTCACCTGAATAACGCTCGGTCGCGGCCCCCGCCAGGCCCCGGTGCAGGCTGTGCACCGGCCTGAACGTAGTCAGGAAAGTACGAGAGCTGATCGTCCCACGATCCGTTCTCACCTGGATGCTGCACGAGGCGGGGGACCTACTTCGCCTGTTGGGATCGACGATGTGACCGCTCTTGTTGATGGCACGAGTTCATTTGACGTTCATCACAGACCGGGCATCTCGACACCCGGCCCTCATAGGTTCCTCGTGATCATGAGCGAGCGAACTCCCTGTGCATCCTGAACCCGCCACCCCCAACAGCGCCGCAGTCCGCGTGCTGGCGATTGCGGACACTGACTCCTACCTCAAATGGAGCGTGGCAACATTGGAAGCGCTTCCCGACTCCTGGGAGTCGACTCAACTGCTCATTGAGAACCCGGTGATGCCGTCCGCGGCACAGATTCAGGCAGTTAGCACCCGGCCGGTGGAAGTCCTCACACTCGCTGCGCTGGTACGCCGGATTCGCACTAAATGCCCTGATGTGGTGCTGTTCGCATGCACTGGACCGGTGGTCGCGGCACTGACGGCTCAGAAGGCTTTTTGGAGCCGTGCGCGACCCGTGCTCGTAGCCGGCCTGCCGGGGATCAGCGTGCCAGCGACCCGCCGAGCGGTGGCATCGCGGGCCGCGTGTGACCTCTTTCTGCTCCACAGCAAGCGCGAAGTCGCCGAGTTCGCCGAGGTTGGCGCTCAAAACGCACCACGACTCACCTTCGGGTTGGCTCCGCTACCCTTCCTGCCTGCTCGTACGCCAGGAACTCCAGCCGAAGCCACACTCGGACCACATCTAGTTTTCGCTGCTCAGGCAAAGGTGCCAGTCGAGCGGGCAGACCGAGAAGAGATCCTGCTGGCCCTCGCCGATGCCGGGGCCGCCGTGGTCAAACTCCGCGCTTGGTCGGAGGAACAGCAGACCCATAAAGAGACGTGGTCCTATCCAGAAATCATGGATGAACTGGTTGCGGAGCGCCGCGTCGCGGCCAACGCCGTCACATTCGTCCGTGGCCCGATGCGTGACGCACTCCGCACTTCCCGCGGCTTCGTCACGGTGTCATCGACCGCGGCGCTCGAGGCCATGGCAATGAATCGGCCAACGTTGATCATTTCCGACTTCGGAGTCTCAGCGGAGATGATCAATCTGGTATTCGAGGAGTCGGGTTGTCTCGGGACGTTGGATGATCTTCGCTCCGGCAGACTTTGCCATGCGAATCCGAAGTGGCTCGATGCCAACTATTTCCATGCGCCCGAGGAGAACAACTGGCTGGGACTGCTCACCCAGCTGCTCGCGGTACAGGCAGCTGGACAGTTGCCTCCGCGACCTCGGTTTAGAGGCTCGCTGCGGAGGCGGGTACGGCGGCGCCTCCGCCTGACGATTCCCGCCAGTCTGTGGCTGCACCTGCGCCGGTTGCATGGTGTCGCCAGTCGCCGGCGGCCGACAACGGCCTCCCGTTCTTTGCTCGATTCTCCGCACACCGCGACGAACGAACGCGACTCCGGATGAATCGCATCTGCGACCGTGTGCGGCGCAGCGACGGCTGTTATGCCGGATATCCGTGGGTCATAACCGTTCGAGCACCGATGGCCCGCGCACTCCTGCGTCAGAGTTACTGGCACGCAGGACTTCCTGGCGGTGCTCGATGACTAGGTCGCAGAGCTCCCTGACCGCTCCATGACCGCCTGACCGGGCCAGCACGAGTCGTGCTGCCTGCCGAACCGCTGGATGGGCATCGGCGACTGCAACCGGCCAGCCGACCAGACCCATCGGACCAAGATCGTTGACGTCGTTGCCCAGATAGGCGGCACGGTCGGCAGGGATGCTGTGCCGCGTCAGCCAGTCGCGCACCACCGTTCGCTTGTCCTCGATACCGTGCTGCACTTCGACACCTAGCTTGGCCGCGCGAGCCCCGACGACAGGGTTGATCTCCTTGGACACAATCAGCAGCGGTATTCCGACCGATTGCAGCCGCTCGACGCCGAGCCCGTCGGCCCGAGTGACTCGCACCGACTCGCGACCGTCTTGCGCGATGGTGGCCGAATCGTCGGTGTGGACACCGTCGAAGTCGGTGATCACCGCATCAACGTCGATCTGCTGCGGGGGTTCCATGACCTGCGCCAGCGCGCCCGCCAAGGTCAGGTCGTGCAGGTGATCGATGTCAACCGCGGTCAGCTCGGGCACTTGCACCGCAGCCGTGCGTCCGAAAAAGCGATGCCGTGCCGCCCGAAATCCGGCCGTCGACATGACGTAGAAGGCGCCTGTCTCACGAAAGTCGGGCTCTCGTTCCTGGCGGCGCGGCCGCACAGCGGGGTCGTGATTCTGACCGATAACGAGGCCGAAGCTGCCGCTGGCTCGCCACAGGAACTCATAGGTCGCAACGGCCGAGAAGACCGAGTCGGCATGGTTACCGACAACCAGCTCGACTCCTCGATCAAGATCATCTGGTGCGATGAATGGGCTCGTGCACTGCACGAAGACGAGAACCTCCGGCTGCTCGCCGACCATGATCAGCTGGTCGAGGGCGTGGAGTAGCGCAGACTCCGACGAGGCGGTGTCGCTGCACAACTCGGCGGGTCGCATGATCACCTTCGCGCCCGCGGCCTCGGCACTTGCAGCAATCTCGGCATCGTCGGTGCTGACGTATACCGCTTCGACGAGCCGGGCGGCGCGGCATGCGTCGACGGCGCGCTCGACCAGGCTTCGTCCGCCGACTCGCCGAAGGTTCTTGCCGGGCACGCCTTTGGAGCCGCCGCGGGCCGGAATGATTGCGAGCACTCGGGGATGCACGCGTCCTGTGCTTGTCACAAGCATGCTCTGTTGTGGATGGAGCGCCATTAGAAAGCCACGGCGGCTAGACCGTAGCTCCGACGCGCCGAGGTGCTGACTCGACCCAGAAAGTCGTCGGCTTGCAGCCGGGACTTGGGCTGGTACCACTCGTTAGCGATCTCATAAACCACGACCTGTACGTCTGATTCGGCCAGCACCGTGGGAAGTGTGTGAACCACTGTCGAAGGGAAGCTGATGATCGTGCGGCCGATGGGCCCCTGTCGCGCAACAATCTCTAGCGGCAACGTTGGCCGCACGACCTCGATCCCCATCCGTTCGATGAGATCGAGTTTCCAACCTGCTTCCTTGCGATGTGCAAAATATCGGTCCGCCTCATAGCGGGCGATCAAGATCTCCACCCCATCGAGATACGCCTCCGCCTTCACGACACCGCTCTCGACCAATGACGTACCGACCAGGTCGGCGGTGGGCTTCAGCTGCGGGGCCGGGTACCGGGCGCGCACCCACGAGAAGTCGTTGCGGATGGTCCGAACCCGCGGTAGGTCCACTGGCATGCAGGTGAACAACCGGAGCCGGCAACCCGACTCAGCGGATAGTCGGCGACGCACTGACCCGGCAATCTGGTCCCGGGCCAGTGTGGCAATCTGTCGACGCTGACTGGGTATTGCTACTTGGTGCCAGCGCGAGAGTTGCTCGCCCGCAGCCCACTGACGCGCGAACTCGAGCGTGGCAGTGCCGTCGTCGACGATGGTCACCTCGGCGAGCCTGGTCACGCTGATGATCACGTGAATCACCCCGGAGTACGGGTCGCCGACCACCAGCCGGTGCACGCCACTCAGCTCGTCAGCCAAGGCACGCACGGTGCGAGCAACGGCCATCCCGCCTTGACGTGGTTCGTGCCAGGAAACCGGGTGGCCGGCATCGCGGGCAAGCGTGATCATCGACCGCAGTTGGTTACGTGTAAGGCCCGCGCTGGGCGCCAGCACTGCGATCTTCAGCCCAGCAAGATCATCTTCGTGCTGCGCCAGTTCGATGACATTGAGCAGCTGTGCAGGGCTTTCTACCAGTGCCAATACACCGTGTTCTGGTCCGGCATAGAAGGTCACGACACAGCCGCCAGGTCAGCCTGATCGGCAAGCTCACCGGGCACCCGGCGGAGCTTCTTCATTGCGGCTCGCTCGCCGTCGTATACGCGCTTCACCCCGTCGCCCATGGCCTCGGTGATCACCCGAATGTCGCGCACCAGCCGCCCAAGGCCCTGCGGCTCGACCGACGCGGCCTGGTCGGAGCCCCACATCGAGCGGTCCAAGGTGATGTGCCGCTCAACAAAGACCGCGCCGATGGCCACTGCGGCTAGCGTGGTCTGCAGCCCTGTCTCGTGTCCGGAGTAACCGATGGGCACGTTGGGAAACTCGCCCTGCAACGTGTTGATCATCTTGAGGTTGAGTTCGACGGTATGGGCCGGATATGTGCTGGTGGCGTGGCACACGATGATGTTGTCGCTGCCGAGTACCTCAACGGCGTGTCGGATCTGGCGCATCGTCGACATGCCCGTCGAGAGGATGATCGTGCGACCGGTGGCGCGCAGCCGTCGCAGCAGGTCGTCGTCGGTCAGGCAGGCCGAGGCAACCTTGTGCGCCGGCACGTCGAACGCCTCCAGGAAGTCGACCGACTCGTTGTCCCATGGAGATGCAAACCAGGCAATCCCACGACGCTTCGCGTGCTCGTCAATGGCTGCGTACTCATGAACGCCGAACTCCACCCGGTGCCGGTAATCGATGTAGGGCATCCGGCCCCAGGGAGTGTCGCGTTCGATTTCCCACTGGTCACGCGGGGTGCAGATTTCCGGCGTACGCTTCTGAAACTTGACCGCATCGCAGCCAGCGTCGGCAGCTTGGTCGATCAAGGCGATCGCATTGGTCAGATCGCCATTGTGGTTGATGCCGATCTCCCCGGTGATGTAGACGGGGTACCCGGCACCGACCGGACGGTCGCCCAGCTGGCGCGACGGGCTCTCCAGGAACCATGGCTTGTTGGCCATCACACCTCCCAAGTGGGATGGGCGTTGGTATTTCTCCCGAGTTTCTTCATGATCCCGACCGTAGGCAGCCGATATTGCTAGGCGGGCGTTGAAAGCTGAACATCAGGCAAACACTGCGCAACGTGGCCCGGTGATCATCTGGAGTTCACTCAGTGTTGCCCAGCCACTTACCTGGTGATCATCCATCGCCGCAGCCGACTCCTTATGGTCGAAAAAGGTGATCATGTTGTCGGTCATCGTCCCGTTCTTCAACGTTGAGCGATACGCCGCGGAAAATCTCAGGAGCCTGGTACAGAATGCGGCACCCGGCATCGAGTTCGTGCTCGTGGATGAGGTTCGAGCGTGGAGGCGTCGAGCTCGTTGTCGGACGCTTCTCGACGGTGCTGTTCACCCCATCGCACCTCTCCGGCTTGCCAGTGGCGCGGCTCGGCACGGGGCTGATGATGGAAAGGCTCACGCCTTTCCAAAACAGCAACCGGATTCCGGTCACAGTTGCGT
>DASUYM010000175.1:0-6186 GCA_036377435.1 Propionibacteriaceae bacterium | reverse complement strand
TGTTCGCCGCGGGGGTCGAGGTTGTCACCGTTACCCAGTCGATCATCGCCGCTGCCAAGCTGGCTGCCGGATTCCGTCCCGTCGAACTGGCGACCACAATCGGCTATCTGATCGGCATCGTGATCTTGATCCCGATTGCGTGGTTGTGGGCGAACGCCGAGCGCAACCGCTTCTCGGGCGTCGTGTTGGCTGTCGCAGCACTTGCGGTCCTCGCCATGACACTTCGCTTACTTGTGTTGTGGACGCCGGCCTCATGACCCGCGCCCCGACCAAATCGACTGATGCCGCTGTTCGCAGAACCAACAGCGGCGCAGGCCGGGTTCTCGTGGCCGTCTACGCGATCTTCGCCCTCGCCGCGACCGCCCGGGCGAGCGTCCAGCTCCTCACGAAATTCGACGAAGCACCCGTGGCTTACCTGCTCTCCGCAATGGCTGGACTGATCTACATCGTCGCAACGATCACCCTCGCTCTGGGTACCCGCGCCTCCCGCCGAGTGGCTCTGGTGGCGATCATCATCGAGCTGGTTGGCGTGGTTGCCATCGGTACGCTCAGTGTCGTCGATCCGGCGGCCTTTCCGCGGGCAACCGTGTGGTCGGTATACGGGATCGGCTACGGGTTCGTTCCGCTGGTGCTGCCGATTCTCGGGCTGGCCTGGCTGTGGCACACCAGACCCCATTGATTTGGGCGTTCGCGCATCGCGCTTGGAATCCGCCGTCGTCGTCGTCGCTCGCAGAGGGAAGTGCGCCTCTGCTCGCTCCTCCTCCGTGCGGCGGCGCGCGATTTCCGACGCTCACGCCCATCAATCCGTAGACTGAAGATCGTCAGGCGCGAAGACCCGAAGCTCGACGTCGTTCGCGAAATGTACCGGCCACATTGCGACCCCAAGGTGATCCGCTGCTGAGATGAGGTAGCGGGCCCAGCTGCGGTCAGCGTCATCCATCGGATTGCGGCCGGGTCGAGTCAGCAGCACGGCGACCGATCCGCCTGCGCCATTCCGACCGACGATGTGGCGACATAACTCCAGCAGCCCACCGCACGTCGTAGAGTCGGCCCAGCGGGGGATGTCCTCGATCTGCGTGAGCTGTGCGCTCATCTTGTCGTCGGGATCGAGGAACGCAAGCCAGAGCTTTGGTGTGCCAAAACCGAGTGGGCCCATCAAGGCTCGCCAGCGTAGCCAGAGGTCATGGGAGTTGCGGATAGCGGGCATCTCGTGGGGACAGCCCAGGGTAGGAATATCTCTCATGGGGCGACCGTGTCGCGACACTCGGCGACCGTGCATCAAACGCAAGGCGCTATCCCCCGAATCTGTGGATAGGCGCGCCTACGTCGGCTGCGTGACGAGATCGGCATACTCCGGATGCCGTTCGATCCAGCCTCTGATGTACGGGCAGAGCGGACGTACACCCAAACCGCGGGCTCGGGCGTCGTCGAGCGCGTACTGCGCGATCGCGCTGGCAACTCCCTGACCCTCATATTCCTCAGCCACGACGGTGTGGAGGAACACGATGATGTGGGCAAGGAGCTCGTATTGGGATACACCAACGAGCGCTCCGTCGACCCGCGCCTCGTAGCGGCTTTCCATTGGGTTGTCGTCGACTACCACGCTCATGGTTGCCCACTGTTCCAGAAACAATGAGAGTCCCGAAGGACGGGACTCTTATTCGGCCAATGTGGCCTCCTGCCGGCGAGGTCGAGGCCGGGGAGCGCGCGGCCATCGCGGGATCGATCCGAGCTAAGAGTGCGCGGAGCAGCTCACTGAACAAGAAGGCCAGGCCGGTCTTGTGCATGCCGATCGGCATCACCTCCACGGCCACGGCGATCTCACCGACCGTGTCGCCGAGTCCCTTCGACTTCGAAGACCCAGTAGGGCACACCGGCCTCAGAGGCGCCGGTGACGAACCTTTGCATCACGTACAGCGACCACGTTCGCATGCACAGCTCCGGCGCCGGTGAACATGCTCTGGGTGAGGAAGCCGCGGGCGAGGTAATAACTCGCCTCAGTCGACCTCGCTCACGTCGCGAAGGACGGAACAGAGACCCCGATTCGCGTTTGACTTTACGGTCCGGGGCTATGCTGCCGATCAAGGGCGGGCATCCGGTTGCTCGCGGTCGGAGAGACGTGAAGTACAACGAGGGCGCCGAGCTGGATCCGTCGCAGATGGGCGGCGGTCGCGGCAGTGGCGGGAAGATTGCAATCGGCGGCGGCGCCGGCCTGATTGTCTTGTTGCTCGCCCTGCTTTTCGGCCTGAACCCAGGTGACATCCTCGGCGGGGCCCAGCAGGCTGGGCCGGAGGAATCCGCCAATCCCAGCCCGTTCGCCCAGTGCACTCGTGGCTCAGATATCAATACCGACCGCGACTGCCGGTTCGTCGCGTACACGAACTCGATCCAGGATTACTGGAACGACAATCTCCAGGATTACCAGACGATCAAAGTCGTCACCTTCGCAGGCAGCATCAATACCGCATGCGGCAATGCCACTTCAGCGGTCGGACCCTTTTACTGTCCAGCAGACACAACTGTCTACCTTGATCTCGGATTCTTTGACCAGCTGACGGGCCAACTTGGGGCGCAAGGCGGCGACGCTGCCGAGGCGTACGTCTTGGCCCATGAATTTGGCCATCACGTCCAGAACTTGGTCGGCACCATGCAGCGGGTACAGAGCAGCGAACAACGGTCGGGACCCACGTCGCCGGCGGTCCGGCTCGAGCTGCAAGCTGACTGCTACGCCGGCGCGTGGTTCAAGCACGCGACGGAGGATCCGGCGAGCCCGATTAGCGAAGTCACCAAGGAGGATCTCGACCGAGCAGTGGACGCTGCGCAGGCCGTCGGCGACGACCGGATCCAGGAGAAGATGCAGGGCCAGGTCTCCCCGGAGTCCTGGACCCACGGTTCAGCCGCCATGCGTCGTCAGTGGCTTGCCCAGGGATTCAACACCGGCGATCCGAACAAGTGCGACACATTTGCCAGGAACGCCCTCAACTGAGTCACTCACCAGAGAGAAGGAGAGCGGCACAGGTCGATGCGTTCTGTCATGGTCACCGGTGAATCGACGGGCATCGGCCGCGGCGACCATCGTTGATCTGGTCAGCGCAGGAGGCGCTGCAGAGTGAGAATCCGGCAGGTGGTCGGTCCGAGGGGCAAAGATGGTAGCGACAGCGGTCCGGCTGCTGCCCTTCCGCGCCGTGTGAGGCCTCACCACGGCGCGGCGAGGGTTGAGAGGGTGACTTCTGCCCTCAGTTACAGGTCACCCCGGTGGCATGGACCGGGCAGTAGCCGAAGGGGTTCTTGTCCAGGTACTGCTGGTGGTAATCCTCCGCGTAGTAGAAGTCGCCAGCAGCGGCGATGTCGGTGGTGATCCGCCCATAGCCGGCTCGGTTGAACGCCGTCTGGAACTCGTCGCGCACTCGCTCAGCCGTCGCCCGTTGCTCCGGCGAGGTGGTATAGATCGCCGACCGGTACTGGGTGCCGATGTCGTTGCCCTGCCTCATGCCCTGTGTCGGGTCATGGTTCTCGAAGAAGATCTTGAGCAGCTTTTCGTAACTGATCTTGGCAGGGTCGTAGCTCACCTTCACTATCTCAGTGTGACCGGTCCGAGCGCTGCAGACCTCCTCGTACGTGGGGTTCGGCGTGAAGCCACCGGCGTAACCGACAGCCGTGTTGGTGACTC
The DNA here is from genome assembly GCA_036377435.1 of Propionibacteriaceae bacterium. Lineage (GTDB taxonomy): Bacteria > Actinomycetota > Actinomycetes > Propionibacteriales > Propionibacteriaceae > Microlunatus. The sequence goes on along the minus strand of DASUYM010000175.1, from coordinate 2,516 downwards.
CCGGCGTATTCCAGAACAGCTTCTCGGCACCCCAGAAGCAACCCAGAGCGAAGTAGGCCACCTCTGAGCCTTCCGGCACCTTCTGCACCGGAATTCCGAAGATGTCGTGGAAAGTGGGATTGACCAAAACGGATGAGCTCCGGCCTGGGAGCGCCTTCTCGGGCTCAACAAGGGTTGTCTTCACGCGCGAGAACAACATGTGATTCAGTCTGCCTTTCTGCGCGGCCGTTCGGAACGGTCTCGCAATTACGCAACGCTCACCGGTCATTGCAATGTTCCACCGGCAGCAATGACAACGCCGGGTTTCAGCGCGATGCGCGAACGCAGCAGAACTCGGCGCGAGCGTCAGGAATCGCCGCCCGGACGATTGGAGGAGCGACGAACGAAACGCAGTGTGCGGATTGGCCTGGTTGTTCAGTCGCGTCGCGTGAGGAGTCACGACAACGTCCACGCGTGATGCGCGAGCGCCGACCCAAAAACTCAGCGTACGCTGGCCTCTTGTGACAGCTACGCAAGGCTTCTCAACGCGGGCGATCCATGCCGGGCAGGATCCGGACTCTGCGGTCGGCTCAGTGGTACCACCGATCTACGCCACGTCGACATTTATCCAGGACAAGGTGGGAGAGGCGCGTGGCGGTTACGAATACTCGCGCTCCTCGAACCCGACGCGGACAGCCCTCGAGGAGTGCATGGCGGCTCTTGAGGGCGGCCGGCATGGTCTGGCGTTCGCGAGCGGCTTAGCAGCCGAGGACACCCTGCTCCGGACCATCGCCGCACCAGGCAGTCATTTCGTGGTGCCCGACGACGCCTACGGCGGCACCTATCGGTTGTTTGCGCGAGTGCACCAGCGCTGGGGTGTGGCGGCCGATCCAGCGCATCTGACTAACCTCGACACCGTCGCCGCAGCCATCACCCCGGGTGAGACCAAGGCGGTATGGATCGAGACACCCACCAACCCGTTGCTCAATGTTGCCGACATCGCAGCGATTGTGGATTTGGCGCACTCGGCAGGGGCTCTGGTAATTGTCGACAACACTTTTGCCACGCCGTACCTGCAGCAGCCGCTCGAGCTGGGAGCCGACGTTGTCGTGCATTCGACCACGAAGTACTGCGGGGGCCACTCCGACATCATCGGAGGTGCACTGGTACTCAACGACGACGACTTGGCCGAGCAACTGAGATTTCACCAGAATGCCATCGGCGGGGTCGCCAGCCCGTTCGACTGCTGGCTCGTACTGCGCGGCTTGCGGACGTTGGCAGTGCGGATGGAACGCCACTGCGACAACGCCGAACTGGTGGCGGCCTTCCTAAACGATCATCCGCGGATCGCCCAGGTCTATTTCCCTGGGCTAGATGCCCATCCGGGACACGACCTGGCCAAGCGGCAGATGCGCCGATACGGCGGCATGGTCAGCTTCCGCGTGGTCGGCGGCGAGCAGGCAGCGCTGCGGGTGTGCGAAGGCACCTCAGTGATCATCTTGGGGGAGTCCCTCGGCGGCGTTGAGTCCTTGATCGAGCATCCCGGCAAGATGACGCACCTTTCGGTAGCCGGCACCCAGTTGGAGGTGCCTGGCGACCTGATCCGGCTCAGTGTGGGCATCGAGGATGCTGAGGATCTCATCGCCGATTTGGACAAGGCGCTGTCCTTCTAGCCTGCCCTCGCGACCGCGCTGAGACGCCCTGTCTTCCTCACTCGCGCGCAGACGAAAAGCTTGTCTGCGCCCTCGTTCGTCCAGACAGGCCGTGCCCCTACACGGGGCGGTTTGCGAGTGCTCGTGCTGCAGTATCAGGCGTTGGCTGGTGCAGGCTCCAGTCGACCGGCTCGCCGCCAGCCCGGACCAGTAGCTCGTTGGCGCGGCTGAAGGGTCGCGATCCGAAGAAGCCTGCTGCGGCGGACAAGGGCGAGGGGTGAGCGCTCGCCAGGTAGGGGACTGCGCCGAGCATCGGTATCAGGGACTGCGCATCACGCCCCCACAAGACGGCCACCAGCGGGCCGCCGCGAGTGACCAGCGCCTCGATTGCCCGCTGAGTCACCTGCTCCCAGCCCTTACCCCGATGGGATCCGGAGCGACCGGGCTGCACGGTCAGCACTCGATTGAGCAGCAGAACGCCTTGCTGGAACCACGGGATCAGATCTCCGCTTGGCGCCGGACGGATGCCAAGATCGGCCTGCAGTTCGGCATAGATGTTCTGCAGCGACCGCGGGATCGGACGCACGTGGGAGGCAACTGAGAACGACAATCCCACCGGGTGCCCTGGGGTGGGGTAGGGATCCTGTCCCACAATGAGGACCTTCACTTGGCTCATCGGGCGGCTGAAAGCACGGAGCACATGCTCACCGGCTGGCAAGTAGCTGCGGCCAGCGGCCAACTCGGCCCGCAGGAACGCCCCCATCCCTGTGATCGTTGCCGCAACGGGCTGCAGCGCTTCGGCCCAGTCCGGGCTGACCAGCTCATTCAACGGACGCGGACTCATGCATATCCCCCGAATCCCCCGTATTCCCCTTTGACGGCGCT
>DASUYM010000174.1:0-14963 GCA_036377435.1 Propionibacteriaceae bacterium | reverse complement strand
TAAGTGTGAAGACCTCTCATTTCGACATTCAAAGAGTGCTTGCCCAAAAGGGCGTCATCGCCCTTCGCAACCATCCTGAGCTCGTTGGTCCAATCCGGTGGCTTGTCCGCCGTGGCGACCTGCATGCGGTACTGCCCGGCGTCTATGCGCCGCGGCCAGCAGCTGACACCTTTGATACGCGAATTCGGGCTCTAATGGCGTGGGACCCAAACGCTGTTCTGGTGGCAGCGGCGGCAGCACGAGTCTCCTTCTGGCCAACTATCCAAGTTCCCATCGTCACGTGCGCGCTCAAGCACCATCGGCAGCCGCAACTCGGATTTCACTTCAGTCGGCGTCAGGTGCCTACCGAACTTGTCGTGAGCAGAGCGGGCCTGCTTTACACATCTCCGGCACTGACCGCATTAGACCTATGCGAGTCCATCGGTGGCGACGCTATCGACGAGGCGCTTCGGACTCGGGCGACCACGATGAAGCATCTGCACCGTGCGTTGGAACTGACGGGTTCCCGGATCGGAAATGCAGAGCGGCGCCGGCTGCTCTTGGACTCAAGAGATGAGCCGTGGCGGCCGCGGAGCGGAAGTTCCACAGGCTTCTTCGAGCAGCTGGAATTACAGCTTGGAAGGCGAACCGCCCCTTCGCTCTTGGTAGCTCGCTGTTCTTCATCGATATCGCCTTCCGAGGCGTCAAGCTGGCCATAGAGATCGACGGCAGGCTTTACCACAGCGGCTCGGAAGCGTTCGAGACCGATCGCTGGCGTCAGAATCTCTTGATCCTTGACGGCTGGTATGTGTTGCGCTTCACCCACTCCATGATCGATGAGCGGCCCGCGGAGGTCATTGAGATGGTGCGCGAAGCCCTGGAGATGCTAGGCGCGCCTGACTCCCGCAGAACTTCACCCCAATGCAGCGACGAATTGCCGCGCCACGCTTAGGTTTCAGAGGCGGATGCGAGCTGGGGTGAGGTTTCGCGGGAATTCGCGCCAGGTTGAGAGTCCTGAGCAGTGTGAATGGCTTGAAATCGCGGAAGGATGAAGCGTTTGGCCAAGCGTGCTAACTGCGTAATCGCCCTTTGGTCAGAGGGCGTCTCACTCCTGCTCGACATCTCAGGCGGCCAGCTCCCCGCCATCGTGCACTGGGGCGCAGACCTGGGAGCGCTCGAGCTCGCGGATGCTCAAGCGCTCGTCTTGTCCAACATTGACCCTGGCGGAGCGAACGTCGTTGATCAGCCGATCCGTCTCGCGATACTGCCTGAGCACTGGACCGGCTGGGTCGGTCGGCCAGGTCTGAGCGGGTCACGAGCAGGCCGGGCCTGGTCGCCCAAGTTCACCGCGACGGAGGTCCGGCTCGGCGGAAAGCCGGTGACCGCCACCGATGGTCCGCCAACCATGATCAACGCCGAACTCGCCTCCGTCGAGGTAGAGGCGGTCGACGATGCGGCCCAGCTCCAGCTACTCATCACCATTGAGCTGACCAAGGGTGGACTGATCAGGGCACGCGCCGAAGTGATCAACACCGGTGAGGATCCGTACGCCGTAGGCGATTGTGTGATCGCGTTCCCGATCCCGCAGAATGCCCAGGAAATCCTGGATTTCGCCGGGCATTGGGGCACGGAGCGGGTACCGCAGCGGCGACCGCTCACCGTAGGTGCGCACGTACGCGAAGGGCGAAAAGGCCGGACCGGGCCTGATGCAGCCACCCTGTTGCATGTCGGAGTACCGGGATTCTCCTTCGCCGACGGAGAGATCTGGTCCGTCCATACCGCCTGGAGCGGAAACCACACGCATCATGCGGAGAGGCTCTTCACCGGCGCACAAGTGATCGGCGGGGGGGAGCTGCTGCTGCCGGGGGAGGTGATCGTGCAAGCCGGCCAGACCTACCGCACCCCCTGGATCTACGGCTCGTACGCGCGCGGCCTCGATGCCGTGGCACGGCGCTTCCACCGCTTCCTGCACGCACGGGAGACCCACCCGTCCACCACCCGGCCCGTGACCCTCAACGTGTGGGAGGCGGTCTATTTCGATCATGATCTGGACCACCTTGCTGAGCTTGCCGAGTGCGCTGCGGCAATTGGAGTTGAGCGCTACGTGCTGGATGACGGCTGGTTTGGCGCTCGCCGAAATGATCACGCTGGGCTCGGTGACTGGACCGTCTCCACAGAGGTCTGGCCGCATGGACTGCATCCCCTGGTGGACAAGGTGACCGGGCTGGGGATGGAGTTCGGTCTCTGGTTCGAGCCCGAGATGATCAACCTCGATTCTACAATCGCACGAAGCCACCCGGATTGGATCATGTCAACAGGTGGCCGGCTCCCTGTCGAGTCCCGCCATCAACAAGTGATCAACTTCGGGCTGCCGGAATGCTATGCCTACATCCGGGATGCGATGTTCGCCATCCTCGCCGAGTACAAGATCAGCTACATCAAATGGGATCACAATCGCGACTTGATCGATGCTGGCAGCGCCCCTGACGGCCGGCCCGGAGTCCACGAGCAGACCTTGGCCTTCTACCGGCTCGTCGACGAGATCAAAGCCGCGCATCCGGGACTGGAGATCGAGACTTGCTCCTCTGGTGGCGCCCGGGTTGATCTTGGCGTACTGGAACGGACGGACCGCATCTGGGTGAGCGACTGCATCGATCCACTGGAGCGGCAGCTGATGAACCGCTGGACTTCCCAGCTGGTCCCGCTGGAGCTGCTGGGCTCGCATATCGCGTCGGGTCGCTCCCACACCACGGGCAGGGTGCACGACCTGTCTTTCCGTGCGGCGACGGCGATCTTCGGGCATTTCGGGATCGAATGGGACCTCTCGGCTGCGACCGCCCAAGAGCTGGCCCAGCTCACGGAGTGGGTCAGTTTCTACAAGGCCAACCGAGGGCTGCTGATGGGCGGCGACCTGGTGCGCCTCGACTTCCCAGACCCTAACGTCCTCGCGTGCGGCGTAGTCACCTCTGATCGCTCGTCGGCGATGTACAGCGTCGCCTCGATGGGCCGATCGGAGGTCATGCTGCCTGGCCGCCTGCGATTTCCCGGGTTGGATCCGAATCGCCGCTACCGTATCCGTCCGGTCCCGGTCGGAAGCCCGCCGTCGGGCTTGAATCCACCGCCATGGTGGGGGGCGATCACGACAGAGTTCGAGCCGTCAGGCGGCGAACGCCGAGCACTCGGCTGGGGTCTGCCTCCTGACGGCGGCGACGGCGTGGTGCTCTCCGGTGCCGCGCTGGCATCGACTGGAGTGATGGCCGCCGACATTCACCCCGAGCACGCGATCCTCTACCGCGCAGAGGCGCTTGACTGATCCCGCGCCAGAGCCGTTGCCATGCTTGGCGCCAGCGGCAATCGCGGGATCACGGTGGCCTGCACGGCGTGATACAGGTCCGGCTTGCCTGGCCAGACCGTCTCGATGACGTGATTGGTGGCATCGAGCTGATGGTGCCAGGAGCCGTACGTCCGATCGAACAGGTAGCGCTCGGCGTACCCCCACCAAGTCGCGGCTAGGTCGGAATACCGATCATCCCCGGTCCGTCTTAGCAACGCCGCAGCCGCGGCGATGCCCTCGGCAACCACCCAGTGCATCCGGTCGCGGACTACCGGCGTGCCGTCCCAATCGGTGGTGTAGATGAAGCCATCCGCACCATCGACAGCCCAGCCGTCGGCCACAGCACGATCGAAGAGCGCCTCGGCGGCCGGGAGCAGCCAGTCCGGCGGATCCTCCAAGGAGGCCTCCAGATGCAGCAGCAATCTCGACCATTCCAGGCCGTGCCCAACGGTGGCCCCATACGGCTGGAACTGGTCGTCGGGGCGATCCCGGTTGTGCTCGAGCTGCGGCTCCCAGCCTGAAGTGAAGTGTTCGGGAATCCGCCAGGAATGCGGCTGGGCGAACTCCAGCGCCACCCGGCGAGCGATTCCCAGAGCACGCGCGCGCCACTCATGATCCCCGGTCACATCCGCAGCGGCCAACAAGGCCTCGACCGCGTGCATATTGCCATTGACTCCGCGGTAGTCGTCGAGGTGGGTGAAGTCGCGGTTCCACGAGTCGACGAACATTCCGGCAGCGTCGTCGAAGAACCGTTGGTCCCAGATGTCGAGCGCTTCGGTGAGCAGGCCGCGAGCATCAGACAACCCAGCAACAGCACCTGACGAGGCGGCCAGTACCACGAAGGCGTGCGCGTAGCAGGCCTTCTCATCAGGACTCTCGCCTGCGGCGTCGATGCTGCTTAGCCAGCCGCCCCTCCCGCTATCCCGCAGCCGGCCGACCAGACCCGCCAACGCCTGGGCGGCCAGGTCGGCGTCGCCCGATCGACCCAGTAGATGACCGAGCGCGTACACATGCACCATCCGAGCGGTGATCCAGGTGTAGACGGGCCGAGTCATGTCTGGTTGGCCAGTTGCGTCGAGCCACGCGGCTCCACCCAGCGGGTGCGGAAAGTGGCGGCCGAAGTTGAGGAGTTGCTCGCATCCGGTGGCGAGCGTCGAGGCGGGGATGCCGAGGTCTGGTGAGGACATGCCCTCAACGTAGCGGCGGCGGGGTGGCTGACAAGATGACCACTATGACCTAGACCACAGCCGTTGATCATGAGGCAGAAGTCGCTGGCAGGTTGGCGCAGTTGAGCCTCGAGCAGAAAGTCCGGCTGATGACCGGGGCCGACATCTGGGCATTACATCCCATCCCTGAGATTGGCCTGCGGCGTCTTGTCACCTCCGACGGGCCGGCGGGAGTTCGTGGCGAGACCTGGGACGAGCGAAGCCCGTCTGCCAACGTGCCCTCCCCTACCGCCTTAGCCGCCAGCTGGGACCCGGTCCGCGTCGAGCGGATGGGCCGGCTGCTTACTAGTGAGTCGCGCCGCAAGGGCGTCGACGTCTTGCTGGCCCGACGGTCAACCTGCATAGGACTCCGTACGGCGGTCGGCATTTTGAGTGCTTCAGCGAGGATCCCGAGCTCACATCCGTGATCGGCGTCGCCTACGTGCAAGGGCTGCAGGCTGATGGCGTAGCTGCTACGGTCAAGCACTTCGTTGCCAACGACTCCGAGACGGACCGGTTCAGCGTCAACGCGCTGGTCGACGAACGCGTGTTGCGGGAGCTGTACCTCGCCCCGTTTGAGCGCATCGTTGCAGCCGGCGCCTGGGCGGTCATGGCGGCGTACAACAAGGTCAACGGAACGACAATGACAGAGAACCCTTTGCAGCGCGACGTGCTGAAGCGCGAGTGGGGCTTCGACGGCGTGATCATGTCCGACTGGTACGCCACGCGCTCGGTGGCCGCTGCAGGCGAGGACCTGCTGGATCTGGCGATGCCAGGGCCCGAAAGTCCCTGGACCGAATGGCTGCTCGATGCGGTCCAGTCCGGCCAAATTTCCGAGTCGGCGGTGGACGGGCACGTACAGCGCATCCTGCGGCTGGCGGCTCGGGTCGGCGCACTCGATGGGTTGGACGCGGCGGCTCCATCAGCGCGCCGCTGGAGCGATGAAGAGCTCAGCGCCGAACTGCGGGCAAGCTCGGCGGCCGGCATGGTGTTGATCAAGAACGACGGCGTGCTGCCACTCCAGACGGGCTCGCTGAGGCAGGTCGCCGTGATCGGTCCCGAACGCAGCTACGGCCCGAACGCTGGGTGGCGGGAGTGCGACTGTCTTCCCGTCGTACGTGATCTCTCCTCTTGAGGGGTTGGGTGCAGTGCTGGGTGACGGGGTTGAGATCGTGCACGCGATCGGGATCCGCAGCAGCGACCGCACCGAGATCGCCCCGAAGGATCTGCTGCAGCTCCCGGATGGCAGCGGGCCCGGCGTCGAGGTAATCTTCCTCGACGCTGAGGAGCGTGAGCTGGGGCGGCAGCGGCGGCAGGCTGCCTCGATGATGTGGTGGGGGCCGGTGCAAGACGGCCTGACTGCCAGCGATATCGATCATGTTCAGTTGGCCACCCGGTTGCGAGTGCCCGAGTCTGGTCGCTACAGCATCGGCACCTCTGGGCTGGGCGAGTTCCGGCTCGTGATTGACGGGCAGGTGATGTTCGACGAGACGATCACTCTCCCGCCCGGTGCCGACATGGTCGAAGGAATCATGAAGCCGCCACAGCAACTCGCGGTCGTCGAGCTAGAAGCCGGTCGAGATATCCCGGTTGAACTCAGCTATCGACCCTCGAGTGGCGGGACCGAACTGGGTGGTGCTGAGGTGACCATGCTCACCGTGCAGCTCAACGCTGCGCCGGTTTTCGACCAGCAGGCGGAGTTCGAGCGCGCTGTGAGCTTGGCGGCGGAGTCGGATGTGGCAGTAGTTGTGGTCGGCACCAATGAAGAGGTCGAAAGCGAGGGCTTCGACCGGACCAGCCTGGCGCTGCCGGGACGGCAGGACGAGCTGGTCAGCGCCGTTGCGGCAGCCAACCCGCGGACCATCGTCGTGGTGAACTCCGGCGCACCCGTGCTGCTGCCGTGGGCGGACGAGGTGGCTGCCGTGCTGGTGTCGTGGTTCCCCGGGCAGGAGTTCGGGAACGCTCTGGGCGACGTGCTGACCGGAACGGTCGAGCCGGGTGGTCGACTGCCGGTGATCTGGCCGTCCTCGGAGGAAGGGCTGCCGTCGGTGAAGCCGGTGAATGGTGAACTGCCGTACGACGAAGGCCTGCTGATCGGCTACCGCTGGTATCTCGCGACCGGCCGTACGCCGCTCTTCCCCTTCGGTTACGGGCTGGGCTACACAACATGGGCGTACGAGGGACTGGCAGTGGATGGCGACACCGTGACGGTCACCGTTCGCAATACCGGCGACCGGCCGGGTCGTGAGGTCGTGCAGGTGTACGCCAGCCGACCCGACAGCGCCGTGGAGCGGGCTCCGCGCTGGCTCGTCGGCTCGGCGGTTGTGGATGCCGCGGCCGGAGAAGTGACGAACGCCACCATCACCCTGGCTGACCGTAACTTCCGGCACTGGGTTAGCTCCGCCCACGCCTGGATGGTCGAGCCCGGCACGTACCAGCTCCAAGCCGGCCGCTCGGTGGTCGACCTGCCGCTCGCCGGCGAGATCTCCCGCGGCTGACTCCCGCCAATCTCGGGACCTCAGTCACCTGCATGGGTTTACTCCCGAGCCGAACCTGGCGGAGGTCACCAGCGCAGCAGTCAGCGGAGCGTGGCCCTGAGCAGGACCTCGTTGGTGTCGGACTGACGAATCTCCAGGTCAGCGATCTGGGATGCCCTCAGCGGAGTAGTGCCACTCGGTCGCATCTGCTTGTTCGGGGTCGCGGGCCATTCCTTGATCTCCGAGGCGTGACCGGCCCGGTCCACCACGAAGATCGAATAGGTCTCGTGACCGCCGCCGGGTCGCGGATCGTTAACCTCGGCGTACACGCATTCCACCTTGATCTGGGTGCCGTCTTGGACCGGAATGACATCAGCGACTGCCGTGATCCCCGAAGGCGCGACTGGTGAGAAGGCGACCCGATGCGAGTCGTCCGGTCCCAGCGGGAGTAGCCCGGTACCCACTGCTATTCCGCCGATCACGAAGAGAACCGCTGCCGCAATCCCCGCGACCGCGGCCACGATCCGGCGCCGTCGCGTTCGCACCGTCTTGATCATCTTCGGCAGCAGTGAGGGCGGCGGTCCCTGATCGATCACATCGGCTTGGGCAGCACTCAACTCCGGGGTTTCTGCGTACGCCGCGCCGTCGTCGGCCAACGACAACATCGCTGCGTCCGCTGGTGAGATCTGAGCCAGCAGGCCAGGGAGGGCGGCCAATTCCGACACGGCCGCCTGGCAGGCTGGACAGCTGGCCAGATGCTCCTCGAACTCCCGTCGCTCCGCAGGAGACAGTGCGCCCAGCACGTATGCGGCATCCCACTGCGCGAACTTGTCAGGGATTGCATTCACGGCCGAGTCACTCCTTTCTCCTGTAGTGCCAATCTGAGCGTTCTGAGTCCGTAGTGCAGCCGGGATTTGACGGTGCCTTCTGGGATTCGAAGTCGGGCGGAGATGTCGGCCACCGATCTGCCCTCGTAGTAGGCGGCGTTGATCACGGAGCGGTGCTCCATGGACAGGCTGCCAAGCGCCTCAGCGATCAACCACCGGTCCAGTACCACACTGGTCGCGTCGCCTGAGCTTTCCTCTGGCGGATCCTCCATCCGTTGCTCGTGCCGCGACGCTGCGCTGCGCCAGCGGTCGATGATCAGATTCCGGGACGCCGTGAAGAGCCAGGCGCGCGCTGCAGCCTCGTCGCGCTGCCCGAGGCTGGGGTCCTTCCACGCCTTGAGCAGCACCTCCTGGACGATGTCCTCGGATAGCTGGCGATCACGGGTCAGCCGCATTGCGAACCGCCACAGCTCGCTCGCGTGTCGGTCGTGCAGCTCCTGCAGCGCGGCCTCACGCTGTCCGCCGACCACCAAGCCTCCCTCTGACCTCACGCCCGCTGTCGTCTGCAGGCTCACTGCCCTAGCCACGTCCTTGCCCTGCCCTCATCTTCACCGATGAGGACGACGGCGACGGGCTCTCAGTTCAAACCAGTTCCTTCCGGACACGGCCGTCTGAGACTCGTCACTGGTCGGACTTCAGACCATACGTGGCCGTATCCGATCTCAAAAAGTCCGCGGTGGACGGAATTTGAGTCCCAAGCGAGGACAGCTACTCAGCCAACCTCGCCCCGTACGCTGGGCCGGTCGGCAGCCTGGGGATGGGCCTCGGCCAGATGATCACCCGGACACAGCACCAGGAGGGACTTGCCCTGATGCGGTTCCAGGGAAATCGAGAAGGTGTGCAGGTCGTCGACCTCGCCCACCTCCTCATCGGTGAACATGTCAACCAGCGCGCTGCCTGGCACCAGATGCTCAGAATGGACACTGCCTGAAATCGCATGTGCCGAGAAGTTGAGCACCGTGACTTGCTCGGCGTCAGCGAGCTGATGGACCATGACGAGCATGGCCTTGTTGGACGGCTGCGGCACATCCAGCTGGAAGCTTGTGGCAATCCCGTAGCGCTTGCGAACAGCCAGAATCTTTGCGAGTCGGCGGGCGAACGACGAGCTGTCCTGCAACTGCGCCGGCAGCGAGCCGTACAGGCTGACGCCACGCGGCATCTTCGACAGCGACTCGTGAGCATGGGGTCGGTAGTCCATGAGGTCGTACGCCGCGCGGTGGATCCACCGGGTGTCCCCATCAGCGAGGAGGCGACCGACCTGCTTGCGGTCCAGGGTGAGCATCCCGCACAGATCCCAGCCGGACAGCGCGAAAACCCCCGGCTGCAGTGCGTTGAACATCGCGAGCAACAGGTGCGCCTGTTTGATCTGCTCCACCTGTTCTGGTGTGAGCTTGGCGATGCTGGTGATTCCCAGCGAAGCGGCGATAATTGTGGCGGTTGTCGAGGCGATGCCGTTCTGGGTGAAGGTCGCGTTGTAGGGTGCCGCATCACCAGTCAGATGATCAAGAAGGTCCTGCCGGATCGTTACGGCCAGTTCGTGACCGGTGAGCTCCTTGCTGCGGAAGGCGAAGAGATCCCTCGCATGCAGGGTTTCGAAGTGCACCAGCTCATAGGTCATCTCGTCGTGGTTCTGTAGCGCGTGCACCAGCGACGCCGACTCCACGCGGTGCCTCATAGCCAGGTTCAGGGTGAGGCGTACGAACTCGGTATCCGCGGTCGCCAGCGCGTGGTGATAGGCGGGCCGGTTGATGAAGTCGTAGGAGAGATCGGCTCCCCGCGCGGCGGAACTCTGAATGTCATCAATAGTCAGGTTGAGCTCTTGGAAGGTAAAGCCGCCGACCTTACGAACCATGCTGGCAATCAGCTGGTTGGCGGCCTCGGACAATGGATGACCTTCCGACCAGGCAGGCGAGTCCTCGGCACTCTTCTCCACGCCAAGGAAGCCATTGGCGTCCAGCCGCAGAGCACCGCTACCAAGATCACCCAATGAATGCAGCGCGTCGCCGATCACTAGGCGCATGCCGGCGAAACTCGGATCGAGCCAGTTGATCGAGGGCTGGCCGTCCTTGAAGTAGTGCAGATAGACCCAACGGCGCTCGGCACCGTCCGGCCCGCGCACCGGCGCGGTGGCGCTCCAGTTGGTGTCCTTGACACCGGGCTCGTAGAAGATCACCCGCTGCATCCGCCCGATGATGTAGCCGTGCTTGGCCAGTTGATCTTCGGCCTCCAAGTCGAGGTTGATCGAATCGCCCGTGGACACTGTCGGTAAGAGATGCCAGTCCTTGGGGTCGATCTCGACCATGTGGTAGATGCCTGGGTAGTCGCCGACCTTCATTTCGGCCAGCCGGAAATCTGGGCCTTTGCCGGTATGGCCCGGCACGATGTCGTCGATCACCATCCCGAGGTGGCCAGCCGCCACCTCGCACATCGATCGGAACTCTTCCTCGGTCCCAAAAGCCTCGTCGATCTGCGTGCTGATCCGGTCAAAATGCCCATCCACGCTCGGCGTTGAATCCCAGCCCACCAGGCCGCCAGCCTTCTTGACAGGACCAGTGTGTACGCCGTCGATGCCGATCGCCTCGAAGGCAGTCCAGAGATCGTCGTCGCCGAGGGTGCCCAGGAATGAGGTGCCGGGCTTGGTGATCATGGAAATGGGATAAGCCGTGAACCAGACCGACGCCTTCTCAATCGCCGCCCGCGGATCCGGGTTGGCAAAGGGGTTCTGCCACATGCTGCCCTGGCCAGAGAACTGCGTGGCGAATGTCTTCGCGTCCTCGAGCATCGCCTGCTCGATGAGCCAGCTGACGTACGCGGCGTTGGCGCCACTCGGCTTCCCAACGCGCTCAACCTTCGGTTTTGGTGTGAAGAGATCGCGCAACCGACCCCTCGGTCGCAGCCGTTTGGGCCGTGCGGGATAGCGCTGCTCGTCGTAGCTGATCTCGCTTGCTTCGTGCACTAAAGGTGGTAGCTGATCAGCCTGGGTCTCGCTTGCCTCCTGCGCTTCAGGTGCCGGTGGATCCGCGTCAACCTGGCTCATTGGCCCCCCCTTTTCGCGCCGGTCCGGTCCTGACACTGCCGACGCTGCCACGTTAATGCACCGTATTAATTGGCGCTCTGACAGGCTGTTCGGACGCTCCGACTCCTTCGTCGCTTGCGTTCTACCACAGAACCCCACACGTGGCCGCACCCGCAAGCTCTTGCAGGAGACGGAACGAACAGCTCGTCATAGTGCACGGGCGCCATAACGTGTCAGTGCTGGGCCTGCCAAGTCGGGCTGCCCAGCTTCGCCTCGACCTGCTTATCAAGATCGACACCGAGCTGCCGCGCGAGGATCGCGGCTGCGATCACGACATCGCCCAGCTGAGCCCCGACATCGTCGTTGCTGCGGAAGGCCAAACCTTGACTCATGGCTCGCCGAAGGGTCCTGACGCTCTCGCCGGAACTCTCGACCAGCCGCAGCGCGCTATCGGTCAGGCAATCCTCGCCGTCCCGCTCGCGCAGACCATCCGCGAGCGCCGTGATCCTTGGATCGGTGGCGACCATCGCCAAATCCGGGTCCGGGTCGCCACCCAGGATGGTGAAGCGATAGCCGATGATCTCCGCCCTGAAGCCGCGCTCACCAGGTCGCCGCTCGCGCATCTCGCTGAACACCACGCCGGCTGCGCGGTGAAGCAGGAACAGCCCGCTCAGCTCGTGTGGAGGTACATGGATGAGGAATTCGATGCCGAGCCCACGCGGGACGACGTAAGGATCGCTCGGGAGTACCAGCTCGATTCGCGAATGGGCCAGCGAGAGACACGCGCGAGGTTGGTCACCGTCTCGGGCGGACTCGTACTCGACCTTCCAACCTGCCTGACTGAAGATCGACGCGGCGGCGTACGGATCCTCGGTTGCAAGCAGGGGGGCAAGCATTCGTGAACTCCAGAACAAGCGGTGCGCTATCCCTCACTCTTGCACAGGTAGGACGCTCTGGCGTGCGACGCGACCAAGCCATCTTGGCCGGATGTGGCGGCATTCGCTGGCCGGCCGAGCACAGCGCTAGCGACAGCCACACCGGCCACACAGGCCTCCGAAGACACCGCCGTCGTCCGGGAGCGTCCAACACGCCGCAGAAGCCTAGACTCGGAACGATCATGCCGAGGCATCAGAAGCATACGGGCGGTGCGACCCTACCCCGGAAGCTGGCCAACTCCTGCCTGGTGCCGCTGATAATGATCATGGTCGTGAGCTGCTCAAGTCCCGGACCGCCGGCGCCCACGGAGACGGTCCGCGAGCTGAGCTGGAGCCGCATCGCGTTGCCTGAGTCGGTGGCGGCATCGTCGCTGGCTAGTGCAGCGGATGAGTTGCTCGTCGGCGGGCGGGCATCAGCGGGCGGAGATCACCCGGTGCTGTTTGTTGTGGATGCTTCAGAAACCGCGCGCCCGGTGCCGCTGCAACCAAACAGCCCCTACGCAAAGGCCGCGGACCTAGTCTCGCTGGCTGCCCGTGGCGAGGAGGTTGTTGCCCTCGGCGCAGCGCACGGCGGGGCCCACGCGAACGTTCGCTGGACAGTCTGGGCCGGCTCGACCCAGCGTCTCGACGAGTATCCGCAGACGTTCGAGACGTTCGGCGGGCAGAGCGCTGGCGGCCTGCTCGACATCATCATCACAACCAACGGTCCCGCCATCGCGGGCACCTGGGCCGCTGGCGAAGGAGGACTCGACGCTGCGATCTGGCTGCCGCGCGGCCGGAAGTGGCTCCGCGAGGAGGCCGCTGGGAGTGCGCTCGCCAACACAAAGGAGATTCAGGTCGCACCCCGTGGCGCAAGCGCCGCTGGCTCGGCCATGATCATCTCTGGTTCGGTGATCACCTTCGGCGATGGTGTGGAGCAACGCGCGGCAGTCTGGACATGGCCGACCCCCAACAGCGCCTGGATGCTGCAGCAGCTTCCAGACGCAGGCACTCACAGTGAGGCGCTATCAATCCGCTGCGAGCAGACATGTTGGGCCTCCGGCCGCGCGGACGGCACCGTGGCGCTCTGGAGCTTCGACCCGGCTCACGTCGCTGGGACGGCGACTCGCGACTTGACTCTGCCTTCGATGCAGATCGACACCGACGGTCCGGGGCCGAGAACTGTCCTCTCGGGGGACCGGCCCGGAGTCCTCCTCAGCCACGCCGGCAGCACCCGCCTGTTGGTGAGCGACAGCGATGACGGGTGGCAAACCTTCACGGCTCCGGCCGGTTCGGTGCTCGACGCGACGACCGTCGGCGACCGTCTCTACACGATCATGCGCGCTGACGACGCGGTTGGACTCTGGACCGCCGACCTCGCGGCTACCCACTGACTTGTCAGAACCCAGTAGACCTATAGCTCAGCTGGGTTCTGACAAGTCGGCGAGGGCGCGGAGCGCCATCGGGTATCCGGCGACGCCCAAGCCAACGATGATGCCGACCGAAACGGGCGACACGTACGACAGATGGCGGAACGGCTCCCGGCTGTAGACGTTCGAGAGGTGCAGCTCGATCACCCGAGCCCCCGACCCTGCGATGGCGTCATGCAGCGCGACGCTGGTGTGGGTGTACGCCGCGGCGTTGAGCACGACGCCGACCGCGTCACCGGACACCTGCGCCCGACCGGCCTCCTGGATCCAATCGACAAGCTCGCCCTCGCGGTTGGTCTGACGGAACTCCAGATTCCAGCCCAGCTCGTTCGCCACCTCCAAGCAGGAGCGCTCGACGTCGGCCAAGGTTCTCGTGCCGTAGATCTCTGGCTCACGCATCCCTAGGAGGTTCAGGTTCGGGCCGTTCAGGACGTACGCGGAGGTCATGGTGGTACTCCATCATGGGTGCACGACCTCAGGCCCGCGTCCCGACAAAGAACTCACGCGGCGGGCGGTTCTCGGTTGTCACCTCTGCGACCGAGCGGGCACGGAACCCGACATCAGTCAGCACCTGGAGCCACAGGGCCCGCGGAAAGAGGCCGAATTCGTGCGTGTCGTGCACCAGATGCACGTAGCCGTGGGTCTCTCGCAGCAAGAAGGCGTAATCCGCGCGGGTGCGGCAATCAGTCGGGTCCGGGTCGCTGGACCAGGAGAGGTAGCGCGCACCGCGGCCGTCCTGCGCGTCATGGCCGCCATAATCGGTGCTGGGCTCGAAATTCTCGGCGATGTTGTCAGGCACGAGTACCGCAACGCCACCCGGCCGGCAGTGTTCGTAGGCGGTGGCCGCTGCCTGCCGTAGATCCGCCTCAGTGATCATGTAGTCGATGGCGTCGTGGACGAAAACCGCATCAAAGCTCCGCCCGAGACGGAGTGTCCGCATGTCTCCCCGCCGGTGGTCACAATCAGGATTGAGCTGCCGCGACACGCTCAGCATCGCGTCGGACAGGTCGACCAGGGTCATCTCGAAGTCGTTCTTGAGGTGGAAAGCGTTGTTGCCGCCTCCACTACCCAGCTCCAGTACCGTGCGAGTCGGTGGGTTCGCGTTGCGCAGCAAGGAAGCTGCGAACGCTGCTTCCTCGGCGTACTCCTCGGGCGGCGAGATCAGCGGCCACCACGACGCGAGCTCACCGTACAAGCGGTGCCTCGGAAGCGCGACGCGATCATGGTTCTGATCGGCGGGGTCGGTCACCCGCCAGAGCCTAGTGCTCTTTACCCGATCGGCACCTGACTACCGATCGGCGGCGTCTGGTTGATGCCAGGCGCGGTCTCGCCGCTGGGCCAGGCCGCGCAGGTAGGCAGCCTGACCCGCGTGTTGCATAGTGTCCCCGATCACGCTGACGAGCCTGACTGAGGCCGTCACCGGCGGATCCCAGCGGGTGTCGACTATCCGATCCAGCTCCGCGGCCGTGATGTCGTCCAGATAGCGCACGGTGAGATCGTGAACCGCCTGGTGGTATCCGCCGAGGAGTTCGCCGCTGGCTTGGACAGCCGCTACCTCGCCGGGCCCTTGGCCGTAGCCAGTGGCCCACTTGCCGAAGGGCAGCCCAAACCTCTCCCGCCACTCCGGCCACACCTGCTCGACCTGCGCCAAGTCGGCCACGTGATCGTCTTGAACTCGGCTTAGATGCCAGACGAGCCATGCAATGGAGTTCGCCCCGGGA
>DASUYM010000173.1:0-3639 GCA_036377435.1 Propionibacteriaceae bacterium | reverse complement strand
CGGCGTATACGTCAGCCCAACAAGCAGCCGGACCCGGATAGGCGGACACGCTCACAGCGTGTCTGAAGCGCCCTGGGGTTCAGGAAGCCAGGTTCATGTGGCACCGACCGGGACGGGCGCCTACTGATCTTGATCGCAACTCGCGCGAACCACGATGGGGAGGTCACCCCCGAGGATCGGAAGGGGCGGGTGCGGCAGCACCGCCTTTTTCGAGATCGCCCGGGATGGCGCAAGCTGCCTCTAACAACTCAACGCATCGGGGCAGTTGCCATAAGCCGACGGGCTACCGGAGGCTCCCCGGCGGAAACGTGGCTCCGCAAGCGGTGATCATCGGTTGTGACGTCTCCCCGGCGATGACTGGGCGCGGTCGCATCGTGGCGTGCGGGGACACAATGGGGACACGGCAGTATCACCTTGGGAACACGATCACGAACCTCACCACCCAAGACGAGCAGATCACGCCGCGATGTCGACGGCCACTCATAACGCCAACGTCTACATTGTCCTTTCGGGCGGGTCGCCCAAGTAGTCTCCGCCCCAGCTCGTACGGAGCGCCGGATCCTTGCTACGGCAAAGGTGCTATTCGGCTCCGACCTCTCATTGCTGACACCAGACCGCTGGCTAACCGACTTGGCTGAACTTGATCTCAGCGACAAAGCGCGGAGATGATCTTGAAGGATATTTCGGTCCGCCTGCTGCAAACTCGCGGGGTGATTCGCCTAGTCGGAATGTCAACCAAGCCACCCTGGCGGGAGTTACCGAAACTGGCTGAGACAGAGCTAGGTTGCACCGACTGGCTGAAGAGTCGATCAAGCGCGGATTGACCTCGTCGCGAATGCAACCGGCGACCACCAATGGATCCACGTTGATCTAGCGCGCGCCAGGCACTCGCCGTTCGGTGGCACGATCGCCCACGGCTAGCTCACTCTGTCCATGATCCTTCGGCTGCTCGAGCAGCTCCTTCACGTGGAAGCTGTGACTACAAAGTTGAACGACGGCCTCAATCCGGCCCGCTTCCCGGCTCCTGTACCAGTTGGGGCCAAGATCCGGCTAGCTGCTCGGCTCGCCAAAATGACTGGGATTACCGGGGAGTGCGGCTCCTGATTGCTGCCACGGTCGAGCTGCAGGACTACCCCAAGCCAGCGTGCTTCGCGGAGCTAGTGCTCCGCTTTTATGGCTGGCATAGTGAGAGAGCAGCACATCTCAGCGTGGATCTACCCAAGTATCAACCGATTCAAAGAAGGGTGTTGGGAAATGGCCCAGGCGAAGAAGCCGCAGAAGGAGACCGAGCCCAGTGGTCCCATCTCACCTGAGCAGGCACGGGAGTTTGGTGAGCAGGCCCGGGCGCTCAATGAGCAGATCCTCGAGACCATGACCAAGTTTGGGGAGGATGCTGTGCAGCGTTACGTTGGCTGGCTGCAGACCATCGCCGACGCGCAGCGCAAGCTTGCGGCATCTCCGCAGGTGAGTGACATGGACTGGTTCGCCTCGATGTTGAAGGCGCAGGCAGATTTCACTCAGCAGTTCGCCAAGATGGTGGGCAGCACCTCGTTCGGGCAGCAGTCCCAGAGCTAGTTCGCCGCCTGCCGCCACCGCGACGGGTTGCCAGGTTCGGAATCGACAACAGCAGCGCGGCAGCCGGCAGCATTTCGCGAAGCCGGGCAGAGGAGGAGCGCACACTCGGAACGGAGCTGAGGTCGCCGCCACCGGCCGCCCGCCGCTGTGCAACGCGAAAGACCCGCCATCGCCGGGCCTGGCTGGTACGTGCGATCGGCCGACTGGACGACGAAGCCTGCCGACTGGACGACGAAGCCTCGATATCGCATTGTGCTGAGGAGCCGATGGATCGTCGATCGGGCCAGTCCCAGCTCGCGTGAAGCGTCGCTCACGTTGATAAGTACGACGCTCCCGGCAGCTCAGTGACCGGAACCTTCCTGCCATTGATGAGATCGGGGTCGATTTCGTCGCCGTGAGCCTCGGAACCCATGCCGAGCATGCCGTTCTCGGTGTCCAGCATGACGCCGCTGTCGGCCGTCAGGTGGTTGCTGACCTTGGTCGGCAGGCCGATGCCGAGTGTGACAACAGCACCCACAGGAATGTCGCGGGGGACGACCGCGGCGAGCTCGTCGCGGCTGATGCCAGTCGCTGCGGTGTTGGGTCGGGTGCTCGTCATTGTTCTCCTGCTTGTGCGAGACCCTCGGACCGATCCCGATGGTGCGCGGTTACCCGGATAACGCGGTCGACGTAAATGCAGCGTGTCACGACGTGCTCGGGGTCGATGCGACCAACCGGGACCACCTCGGCGATGTGCACTACATGGTGGTCTCGCCGGCCATGATCGGACCGAAGTTGCGAGCGGTCTTGCGGTAGAGCAGGCTGCCAAGCTCGTTGGCAATGTGCGCAGACACGAGGGCGGCGTCGGCCCGCAGCGGGTACTCCAGGATGCAGCTGGCGGCCGTCGAACTCCCGCGAAACCAGCCCTGTACGCAGCGCTTCTGTGGGCGATGTGGCACATACCCGATCATCTCGCCCAGGAGGGCTGGGGGGTCGAGCAACTGGTAGTGAACGATCCGTGGAAGGCGAGATAGCCGGGACTGAGATCATCAACAAGGAGGTGATCAACAAGCGGCATGTGACACGCCCATTCATAGGTCTTGACTATTCCTCGCGACTCCGACTCGCCAACTCGTCGCCGCACTTCGGTGCCCGCAGGGGCGCGTCTTGGGGGAGGGCTGAGGTGTCGGCTGCGGGTTCTGCGGCGTCTTCGATTTCGCCGACGAGGACTTCGATGACGTCTTCGAGGAAGAGGATTCCGGTGGTGCGGCCGTCGTGGTCGACAGCACGTGCGGCGTGGGAGCCGGATCGCCGCATGGCTGCGAGGGCGTCTTCGAGGTCGGACTCGTGGTAGACGGTGGGCAGGCGCCGGATGCGTTTGGCGGGGATGGTCTGGTTGGCGGCGTTGGTTCCGGTGAGGTCCATGACGTCTTTGAGGTGCAGGTACCCGGTGGGCTCTCCGGCGGCGTCGTGGATGCCGTAGCGGGAGTGGCCGGCGGCCACGACGGCGCGTTGCAGGTCGTTGGGGGTGGCGTCGGCGGTGAGGGCGACCACGTCGGCGATGGGGACTTCGACGTCGGAGACCTTCTTGGTGGTGAACTCGAATGCGGCGGCCAGGGCTCCGGTGGTGTCGTCGATGAGCCCTTCGCGGGTGGATTGCTCGACGATGCCGCCGACCTCGTCGAGGGTGTAGGTGCTGGTTGCTTCGTCCTTGGGTTCGACGCCGAACAGCCGGAGGACGCTGTTCGCCAGCCAGTTGAGCAGCCAGATGACGGGTTTGAAGATGCGGGCGATCATGACCAGGGGCGGAGCCAGTAGCAGGGCGGCTCGGCCGGGCACCGAGAACGAGAGGTTCTTGGGCACCATCTCGCCGAAGACGACGTGGAGGAAGGAGACCAAGACCAGCGCGACCGCGAACGCGGTCACACTGATGGCGCTGTCGCTCAGCCCGGTCGCGGCGAGCGGGATTTCAAGCAGGTGATGGATCGCGGGCTCGGAGACGTTCAAGATCAGCAGCGAGCAGATGGTGATGCCGAGCTGACTGGTGGCCAGCATCAAGGTGGCGTGCTCCATCGCCCACAAGGT